>NZ_JBIAEC010000007.1:383896-440267 GCF_042868225.1 Streptomyces sp. NPDC007856
ACCCAACGGCGGCGACCATCGTCCTCACGGACCCGCGACCCACCACGACCGTCAACCTGCACCAGGTGTGCGTACCCGCCGTGGCCGCGCGCCCAGTCCACCTGGCCGAGAACCCAACGGCGGCGACCATCGTCCTCACGGACCCGCGACCCACCACGACCGTCAACCTGCACCAGGTGTGCGTACCCGCCGTGGCCGCGCGCCCAGTCGACCTGGCCGAGAACCCAGCGCCGACGCCCGTCGTGGTGGCGGACCCAGCGACCGTGCCCATGCACTTCGTAGGGCACTCGATCGTTGTTCCGACCCTCGTCGTGGGCTCCGGGCAGCCGCTCAGACGGCAGGACGACCACATCCCGGTCACCGGCCGGGACAGTGGCCGCCGAGGCGGCGCCCCCTGTGGCGAGGAGTCCCGTCGCTGCGACCGCCACGGAAGCGGCCGCCATGGCGGCCCGGCGTGCAATGCCCATCCCCATGATCTTTCCTCCTTGTTGCCCCATGACCTGCACGAGCAGATCGCGATGGCTTGCCTCCTAGCAGGCACTGGCGACAGTAACCGACAGTTGGTTGAATGGTGAACTATCTCCGGAGTGAGGTACGCCATGTGCGCAAGATCGACGGTGCGGTGGTGACAGGACCGGCGGTGTACGCCGTCGATTCGTAGTCATGCCGACGAACCCCCTCCGAGGCGGGGAAGGCGGTCAGGCGCGGGTGGAGACCGCCTTGGAGTCCCGTCGTGTTGAAGGTCGTCTACGCCGGTCAGCACAGCGGCCGTCCGCCAGTTCCCGGACCTGGATCTTCCTGGGGCGCGAGTGGGTGGGGATCTGCCCGGTTCCCGCCCACCGGCAGGTACTCGTCGCGGGAGAGCAGCACCGCGTGCTGCCCGGGCTGCCACACCCCGATCTGGGCACCGGCCCCTGACGATCGGCGACCGGCCTGACCGCGGCCGCCGTCCTGCCGCCCGTCGGCGTCCTCAGGTACGGCCGGCACCGGGGTGAACGCTTCCCGGGCCCGTACCGCACGGCCAACACGAGGTCACGGGCGCCGACCCGACCCGGCGGCGACGTCTTCCGCGGCCCACGAGTCCAGGTGCAGGCCGTACAGGTCGGAAAAGGACGAGCCGGCCGGGTGGACGTCGGCACCGGCCGACAAAGCGCGAGGGCCAGGGCAGCCACGCGCCATGGAGCCTCCCTGGCCGACTTCCGTCAGCGGGGAGGGGCCGCTCAGCCCGCATCCGCCCACCCGATCTCGCACCCCCGCAGCCAGTCAGTCACCGGGGCGGAGGCTGGCTTCTTCGAGGTCGAGTTCGTGCTGGATCCGGCGCCGGGTGCCATTGCTGATCTTGTTCGCCTCGTAGAGGCGCTGGAGTTCGGCCGCCTCGATGGCGATGAGTGTCCGGCGGATCTCGCGGTAGGCGTCGGCAGGACGGGCGTCCGGGTCGCTGTAGTGGGCGTCTTCGACCTGGTGGATGCGCGCTTCCAGATGACGACGGGCCTGTTTCAGGGCGGCCTCGGCGGCGGCACCCAGATCGGCCAGCTGATCCAGATCGCCCAGCAGTTTGAGCTCGTCGAGCGCGGCGCGGGCGATGCGCCGGCGGGTCTGGGCCTCCTCGCGGGCGGTGTGCTCCGGTTCCAGAGCGATGCCGGAGCAGCGTACGACAGGAGCCAGGGTGAAGCCCTGGAAGACGAGAGTGAGCGCGACGGTCCCGGTGGTGAGCGTGAGAATGAGCGCCCGGTGCGGCAGCGGCGCCCCTGTGTGGGTGACCAGCGGGATGGCGAGCGCGGCTGCCAGCGGCATGACGCCTCGGGTGCCAGCCCAGGACAGGACGGCCGGAACGCGCCAGGAGAGGCGGTCGTCGCCCTCCCTGTGCCGGTGGTGGATCAGGGCGGACAGCGGGAAGATCCACAGCAGACGGATCGCCAGCAGAGTGAAGGCGATCACCGGCACCCACAGCGGCCAGCCGTGCTCGTCGCGCGCGAGATGGCGGACGGCCCAAGGAAGCTCGAGGCCGATCAGGGCGAAGACGACACTCTCCAGCAGGAAGGCCACGGTGTCGTAGACGGCGTGGACCTGGAGGCGGACAGGGGCGTCGCCGAGCTTGTGGCCGGTGCTGCCGAGGACGACCCCGGCCACGATGACGGCGGTCACGCCGGAGGTGTGCGACTGCTCCGCGATGACGTAGGAGGCGTAGGGAGTGACCAACGCGATGACAGTCTCCAGCATGGGGTCGTCGGTCCGTCTGCGGATCAGCGTCTCCACCGCTGCGACCGCCGCCCCGATGAGCGCTCCTCCGCCTGCGAGGATCAGGAACTGCAGGGCGGTTCCGGGCACGCTGATGGCGCTGCCGGACACCACGGTGGCCACGGCGACCTTGTACAGGACCAGTGAGGTGGCATCGTTGAACAGGCTTTCCGCCTGCACCATGGCCTGCACACGCGGTGGGAGTGACAGGCGCCGGCCGAGCGCGGTCACGGCCACGGGATCGGTGCTGGCCAGGACGGAGCCGAGGATGAACGCGGTCGCGGCGGTGAGCGGCGTGATCGCATGGGCGACGTATGCGACGGCGAGCGCCGAGGCGAGGACCAGACCGAAGACCAGGGCCGTCACGGGCCGCCACACGGTCCGCAGGTCGCGGACGGAGATTTCCCCGGCCGAGGCGTAGAGCAGCGGCGGCAGCACCAGCACGCTGATCACATGAGGCGGCAGGCGCACCTCGGGGACCCAGGGCATCAGCCCCACGACCACACCCACCACCACGAGGAGCGAGGGGGCGGGCAAACTCCAGCGGCGGGCACCGGTTGCCACCGCTGTGGCCAGGACCACCAGCAGCAGGACGACGATCAGGCCGGTCATGGAGCGTCCCCGGTGGGTTACGGCTTGTTACCCCCCTCTGGCCAGGTGCTTTGACCAACGTAACCGACGTACGGCGGTGCCGCAGCCGACGGGGAGCGACCGTCCGGTCCCCGGCGCCTTGTCCGAGCCCAGCGGTGTTACCAACGGTCCCGACCGGCGATCCGGTGCAGGGTGAGCGCGGCGCCGAAGAGTTGCACCCCGCGGGCGGTGTGCGGGTCGACGCCGGTCAACTCGGTGACACGAGCCAGGCGGTTGTCGACCGTGTTGGGGTGCACGTCAAGCGCCTGAGCCGTACGGCGCCGGTCGAAGTCGCAGTCGAGGAAGGCGGCCACGGTCGCGGTCAGGCCGGGTTGGCTGTCCAGCGGTTCCAGGAGGGCGGCCAGTTCGGGTGCGCTGTCCGTGGCTCCCGCCACGTGGTAGTCGAGCAGCACGTCCCGCAACCGGTGCACGCCGGGCTGGTCCGCGACGGCTGCGATGCGGCGTGCTCGTTCGGCCGCTGCAGGGACCTCCTTGGGGGTGCCCGCCGTCGCGGCGCCCACGATCGGCGCCGTCGGAAGACGGGAGGAGAGTCGGCCGGCGACGGCGTCGAGTGCGGTCCGGGAGGGCAACAGGACGCAGCCGCCGCATTCGTCCGGCAGGCTGAGCACGCGGCCCTCGGCCAGCGGGGCGAGCCGGGCGAGCGCCCGACGCAGCAGTCTGCGTGCCGCCAGCGGTGTGGCGGGTTCGGGGGTCCGCACACTGAGCACGAGGTAGCCGGATTCCAGGGACAGTCCGTGACGGGCGGCCACCTCCTCGGGCTCGTCGCCACGGATCAGTGCCCGGGCCAGTTCCCGTGCCGCCCCCTGCTGGCCGGCGAGGCCCGCAAGGTACGCCTCTGTGACGTTCTCGACGGTGGCCTGGAGCGCGCTGAGCTGCATCCGGGTCAACGACTGCAGTGCCGCTTCCTCTCCCGGACGGGCCAGCTCGCTCAGCGCGTCCAGCAGCACCTCGGCACCGACGTGGTATCCCCTGAGCAACTGCACCAGGGGCAGGCCCTCCTCGGCGCGTTCGGCGGCGCGTTCCCGGAACACCACGATGTCGGTGTCCGGCAGGCCTCGCACATGGCGGAGAAACCCACGGATCGCGCGGCGGGCCGTCGCCGCGATCTCCACATCCCGCATCTCGCCGGGCAGGAGATCGAAGCCGCGCACCTCGGCCCGCTGACGTTCCACGATGGCCCTGGCCAGCTGGTTGACCCGCGGTTCAAGGCGCACGGCCAGCCGGATCGCGCCCTCTCGCGCCATGTCTGGTTGTGACATGTCACAACTGTAGGCAGCGGTCAGTGGCCCGGCGGCCGATTGTTCCGGTCATGCGTTCACGGTGGCATGGGCACCATGAGCTTCTCCCTCACCGACTACGCAGACCGGGTCTGGCAAGGCGCCGTCGACGACAGCATCGTCCATACCGGACAGGCGGGCTCCGGCGTCATCGAGGTGGTCGACGGCGTCGGCTGGCACCCCGCCTTCGGCAACGTCATCACCTTCCGAACGGACAGCGAGATCATCCTGTTCGACACCGGCAACCCACTGGCCGCCGGCCGGCTCCACCAGGCCGTCCGTGCCTGGAGCCGGCTCCCGGTGACCACCGCCGTCTTCTCGCACGGTCACATCGACCATGTCTTCGGGATGGGTCCCTTCGATGCGGAGAAGGCGCCACGCCCGACCGTGCTCGCCCACGAAAAGGTCGGGGAGAGGCTCGACCGCTACGTACTGACGAATGGTTACAACACGGTCATCAACCAACGGCAGTTCCAGGTACCGGATTTGACCTGGCCGACCCAGTACCGCAGGCCCGACCTGACCTACCGGGAGGCGCTCACCCTGACGCGTGGTGAGCTGACCTTCGAACTCTTCCACGTAAAGGGCGAGACCGACGACGCGACCGTCGCCTGGATCCCCGAACACCGCATCCTGTGCCCCGGCGACATGTTCATCTGGCTGACCCCCAACTGCGGCAACCCCCAGAAGGTTCAGCGCTACCCACGCGAGTGGGCGCTCGCGCTGCGCCGCATGGCGGCCCTGGGCGCGGAGATCATGCTGCCCTCACACGGAGCACCGGTCTTCGGCGCCGACCGGATCCACCTGGCCCTCACCGAGACCGCCGAATGGCTGGAGAGCCTGGTCCAGCAGACGTTGGACGGACTCAACTCCGGTGCCCGGCTGGACGACCTGATCCACTCCGTACGCCCGCCCGCCCATCTGGCCGACCGCGTCTACCTGCAAGCCAAGTATGACGAGCCGGAGTTCATCGTGCGCAATCTGTGGCGGCGCTATGCCGGGTGGTACGACGGCAACCCTGCGCACCTCAAACCGGCTCGCGAGGGCCGACTCGCCACCGCGTTGGCGGACCTCGCGGGCGGTGCCCACGCCCTGTCGGACGCGGCCCGACGCCACGCCGACGCGGGCGAGCTGAGGGTCGCCGGCCACCTCGCGGAGTTCGCGGTACAGGCCGCCCCCGACGACGCCACGGTGCACGCCGCCCGCGCTGACATCAACGAGGCGCGTGCCGAGGCCGAGTCCTCCCTGATGGCCCAGGGCATCTTCACCTGGGCCGCCGCCGAGTCACGACAACGGTGCGGTGGCAAGCCCTGACCCGTGCATCGCCGACGACAGGCAGCACCATCGCATGGCATGGGCACCGCAACTCAACGGAGGCGCGGACGCTGACGTCCCCAGCACCACCGCCCGCGGATCGCGCACCACCGGCACTCCCCCGCGCACGACTTCTCCAGACCTAAGGAGCTCACCCATGCCCTCCGCTCGCGCGACAGTCCGTTCACGGCGCCGCAAGGCCGGTGGCCTCGCCGCCGCCATACTGCTCGGCCTGGCTTCGCCGTGGGCCTGGACGACGCCCGGACACGCCGCCGAAGACAAGCCGGCAGCAGACACATCCGCGTTCAACAGTGTTCCCCTGGACCAGATCTCCGTATCCGGGCTGCACAACGCCTACGACAAGAGCAAGTCCAAGTCGATCACCACGGGCCTGGACCTCGGAGCGCACCTGCTGGAGATCGACACCTACAGCACGTACGGCAATCCCGGCGGATGGGTCGTCAGCCATTCCGATCCCCTGGTCAACGACAACAACTGCACCTACACCACCGGATCAGGCGTCTTCAGGACCACATGGCGGAACGGCAGCCTGAGAACCTGCCTCGACGATCTCAAGGCCTGGAGTGACGCGCACCCCGGTCACGACCCCGTCTACATCAAACTCGAACTCAAATGGGGCTTCCGCTCCAACGCGGGAATGGGACCGGACCAACTGGACCGGCTGCTGGCCGAACACCTCGGTGCCGAGAACCTCTTCACCCCCGCGGACATGCTCGGGACCACCTACCCGACGCTCGACGCCGCGGCGAGGGCCGGAGCCTGGCCCACCTGGAACCGGCTCCGCGGAAAGTTCATCGTCTTTCCGATCACCGGCACCATAGAGAACAAGCTCGCGGGCTACGACCTGGACCATCTGTCCACCGAACAGGAATACGCCCAGCACCTGGCCGACCTCTCGGCAGCCGGTCGGCTCGAACAGGCCTCGATGTGGCCCGCCATGACCAGACCAAGCCCCGACGGCGACCCCCGCCTCGTCTACGACGCCGCCCTGCGTCCCTGGTTCGTCATCTTCGACACCCAAGCCACCCACTGGCTGAACGACGGTTACCCCGTGTCGTGGTACTGCCGCAGCCACTACCTCACCGTCGAAGGGGCAGCCGAAAGCGTCGTCCCCGCACTGGACGACACCGACCCCGACCCCACCGCCGCAGCCCAACGTGTCCGGTACCTCGCCCAGCAAGGCCATTCCAGCGCCACCACCTTCGACTGGATGCACACACCCGGCGCATTCACCCTCTGGTCCCGCGACTGCTGACAGGAGGCAAGCGAGGAGAGGCAGATATCGATGATCTTCGATCAGGAGCATGATGGGGCAGCAGATGCCGAGTGGAGTGAGACAAGCCGTCGCAACGCCCGCTCCGTACACACCACCGTCGGATGGATCTTCTGGGATCCGGGGGCCGTGGCGCGGTTCGAGGCCCATGGCCTCCCAGGGCCGCTCGGCTACATCGCTTCCCGTGGCGCGCCACTCGCGCCTGCCGGGGTCGAGGCACTGACCGCCGCGTTCGGCACCATCGGTTCGGTCGGCATCACCGTCACCTTCGACCTTTTGAAGGGGGACGCAGCCGCGTTCCGCGAGTTCTGGCGTCTGCGGGACGAGGCCGTCGACGAAGGCCTGCGTCGCTACGCGCCCGGCATCGTCGACCCGCTGGTGGAGATGGGGCCGACCCTGTGGTCCGCGGTCGACCGCCTCCCGAGGCTGGGTCGCGTGCTGTTCGCCGCGACCGCGTCCATGCCTCGTCCACAGAACCCGTTGCTGTCGGGCTGGCACGCTGTGAACGCGATCCGCGAATGGCGGGGGGACTCGCATTGGGCCCTGATGGCCTCGGCCGGTCTGACGTCCTCGGAGGCATCGATCGTTCACAACGAATGGCTGGGCTACAAGGATGACTGGCTGAGCAGATCCCGGGGTCAGACCGAGGAGGAGATCAACCGTGGCTGGGACATGCTGTCGCGGAAGGGACTCGCAGCAGAGCGCAGGCTCCTTCCCGCCGGTCTGCGGCTGCGTCAGCATCTGGAGGACCTCACCGACGAGCTGACGGCCCTGCCGTGGCGACTGCTCGGCATGGAATTCTCGACGGAGTTCGCGGAGCGCCTCGAACCCCCTTGTGAACTGCTGCTCGCACGCGTGGATGAAACCGCGGGACCGAACTACCAGCCCGCTTCGCGAGTGCGGGACCGATACCGAGACCGTGGGATTTGCCACAATTCCCTCCCTTCAAGACGGATGAATGCATAAAGGTGGCTTTTTGAGCCCGGTTGCACTCCTCCGTAACCAGCTCAGGGATTCACGATCAGTGGCATGGGAGAAGCGTTTGATCACGGCACCTAAGCGACGCACCGCGCTGATGGCTACCGCCGGCGTACTCGGCGGGGTACTCGCACTCACGGCCCTCGGCGGGACCAGCAACGCTGCCACCAGCGGAAACGGCGCCGGGGATCACCCGAAACCGCAGGCGCGGGCAGGTCAGGCGGGCGCCCAGGACGCTTCCGACGCCCGGATAGAGATCACTCCCGGGCAAGGTGCCCACAACATCGGGATCAACAGCCCCGTAGAAGTCGCTGTCAGCAACGGCAAGCTCACCAAGGTGACCATGACCGCCGTCGCGACCGGTACCGAGATTCCGGGCACCCTGGCCGCGGACGGCACGTCCTGGAAGCCGAACGGCCGGCTGGAGCGTGCCACCAGATACCAGGTCGCCGCGGAGGCCGAGGACGCCAAGGGCCGCCCCGTCACCGGGAACGCCACGATCACCACGGTCTCCCCGGCCAACGGCTTCCTCGGGCACCTCTCCCCCGAGGACCGCTCGACCGTTGGTGTGGGCATGCCGGTGACGGTCGGCTTCGACAAGGCGATCAGCGACAAGGCCGCCGTACAGTCGGAGATCCACGTCAGCTCCAGCAGCGGGCAGCGGGTCGTCGGCCACTGGCTCAACGACGACCGCCTGGACTTCCGCCCCGAGAACTACTGGAAGCCCGGCTCCACCGTCACCGTCAGGCTCACCCACCACCGCATCCGGAAGACGGTCACGTTCAAGATCGGCCGGAGCCAGATCAGCACCGTCGACGCCAGGACGAAGCAGATGACCGTCGTGCGGGACGGCAAGACGATCAGGACCGTCCCGATCTCGTCCGGCAGCCCCGAGCACCCGACGTACAACGGTCAGATGGTCATCTCCGAGAAGTACCGGCAGATCCATATGAACGGTGCGAGCGTCGGCCTCAAGAAGAAGGACGGCAAGCCAGCGTACGACATCAAGGACGTACCGCACGCCATGCGCCTGACCGACTCGGGCACGTTCATCCACGGCAACTACTGGGGTGCCGACTCGGTCTTCGGCAAGGTCAACACCAGCCACGGCTGCGTGGGCCTGAAAGACGTCCAGGGCGGCGGCGACGGCAAGCAGCCCGCCGCGTGGTTCTTCGACAACTCGATGATCGGAGACGTCGTGATCGTCAAGAACTCCGCGGACAAGACCACCTTGGCCCCGGACAACGGCCTCAGCGACTGGAACATGCCGTGGACCGAGTGGGTCTCGGGCAGCACGGCCCACTGACACCACATCACTCCACGCATACACCTGAATCCCTTCCGCCAGGCGGCGGCCGACACCATGTCGGCCGCCGCCTGCGGCGTCAAGGCGCTCGAACGGCTGAACCATCGAGGCGGTCCGGACGCCGGTGACGGGACACCGAACGAACTCAGAACCAGCTCACCGGCCGGCCACCGTCGCCTGACGCGCGGCCGGGGCCGCCCCATGGCTGCCGTTGGTGCTGAGCGCGCGCAGGATCTCCTCGACGCTTTGCTTGGCGTCGCCGAAGAGCATGTTGCTGTTCTCGCGGAAGAACAGCGGGTTCTGCACGCCCGCGTAGCCGGAGGCCATGGAGCGCTTGAAGACGATGACCTGCTCCGCCTCCCAGACCCGCAGCACCGGCATGCCGGCGATCGGGCTGCCCGGGTCCTCGGTCGCGGCCGGGTTGACGGTGTCGTTGGCGCCGATGACCAGCACGACCGAGGTGTCGGCGAAGTCGTCGTTGATCTCGTCCATCTCCAGGACGATGTCGTACGGCACCTTCGCCTCGGCCAGCAGCACGTTCATGTGCCCGGGCAGGCGCCCGGCGACGGGGTGGACGCCGAAGCGGACCTCGACGCCCCGCTCGCGCAGCCGGCGCGTCAGCTCCGCGACCGGGTGCTGGGCCTGGGCCACGGCCATGCCGTAGCCGGGGGTGATGATCACTGAGCGGGCCTGCGCGAGCATCTCGGCCGCCTCCGCGGCCCGCACCTCGCGGTGCTCGCCCTGCTCCTCGCCCCCGCCCGTGGGGGCTTCGATGCCGAAACCGCCCGCGATGACGGAGATGAAGGACCGGTTCATCGCCTTGCACATGATGTAGGACAGGTAAGCGCCGGAGGAACCCACGAGCGCGCCCGTGACGATGAGCAGGTTGTTGTCGAGCAGGAAGCCGGCCGCGGCCGCCGCCCAGCCCGAGTAGCTGTTCAGCATGGAGACGACGACGGGCATGTCGCCGCCGCCGATCGAGGCGACCAGGTGCCAGCCGAGGGCCAGCGCCAGCGCGGTGACCGCGATCATCAGTAGCAGGTCCGGGCTGATCGTGAACCAGACGGTCAGCGCGACGAAAGCGCCGAGCGCGCCGAGGTTCAGCGCGTTCTTGCCCGGCAGCATCAGCGGACGGGACTCGATGCGCGCCGAGAGCTTCAGGAACGCGACGATCGAGCCGGTGAAGGTGACCGCGCCGATGAAGATGCCGATGAACACCTCGGCATGGTGGATGCCCAGCAGGTCGGCGCCGATCCGGGTCTGCGCCGTGCCGTGCGCCTCCACCTCCAGGTAGCTGTTCCAGCCCACCAGCACCGCGGCAAGGCCGACGAAGCTGTGCAGCACCGCGATCAGTTCCGGCATCTGCGTCATCTCGACGCGTCGCGACCGCCACAGGCCGATCGCCGCGCCGAGCGCCATGGCCAGCACGATCAGGGCCACCGCCCCGGCGGTGATGCTCTGCGCCGCCACCACGACCGTGGCGACCAGTGCGAGGACCATTCCTGCGATGCCGTAGACGACGCCGGCGCGGGAGGTGCGGTGCTGGGACAGGCCGGCCAGGCTGAGGATGAACAACAGGGCGGCGACCAGGTCGGCAGCGTGGGAGGCCGTCTGTGAGGTCATCTCGGCTCAGCCTTTCGAGAACATGGACAGCATGCGGCGGGTCACGGCGAAGCCTCCGAAGACGTTCACGCTCGTCAGCAGGATCGCCACGAAGGACAACGCGGTGACGATCCGGTTCTCGTGCCCGATCTGCAACAGGGCGCCGATCACTACGATCCCGGAGATCGCGTTGGTCACCGACATCAGCGGCGTGTGCAGCGCGTGGTGCACCTTGCCGATGACGTAGTAGCCGATCACCACCGCCAGGGCGAACACCGTAAAGTTTCCCGCGAGTTGGGCGGGGGCGAAGGCGACCAGCAGGAACATGGCGAGCATGCCGAGCCCGATGAGGCCGAAGCGTCCCGCAGGCGTCAGCCTCGGCTGCTTCGGCTCGGGGTCGGCAAGCGTGGTCTCCGGCTGTGCGGCGGGCGCGGCCGAGACCGCCACGGGCGGGGGCGGCCAGGTGACATCGCCGTCGCGCACCACGGTCACCGCCCGCTGTACGACGTCGTCGAAGTCGATCGCCAGCCGCCCGTCCTTGCCGGGGGTGAGCAGCTTCAGCAGGTTCACCAGGTTGGTGCCGAACAGCTGCGAGGCCTGGGCGGGCAGCCGGGAGGCCAGGTCGGTGTAGCCGACGATGGTGACGCCGTTGTCGGTGACGACCGCACGCCCGGGCACGGTGCCCTCGACGTTGCCGCCCTGGGCGGCGGCCATGTCCACGATGACGCTGCCCGGCTTCATGACCGCCACGTCCCGGGCCGTCAGCAGGCGCGGCGCCGGCCGGCCCGGGATCAGCGCGGTGGTGATCACGATGTCCACCTCCGCTGCCTGCTCGTGGTAGAGCTCGGCGGCGGCACGGTCGTAGTCGGCCGAGGTCGCCTTGGCGTAGCCGTCGGTGCTCGCCTCCTGGGCGACGTGCACCGGGAGGTACTCGCCGCCCAGCGACTTCACCTGATCCGCGACCTCGGGCCGCGGGTCGGTCGCCCGCACGATCGCGCCGAGGCTCGACGCCGCACCGATCGCCGCCAGACCGGCCACGCCCGCGCCGGCGACCAGCACCTTCGCCGGTGGCACCTTGCCCGCCGCGGTGACCTGGCCGGTGAAGAACCGGCCGAAGACGTGCGCGGCCTCGATCACCGCACGGTACCCGGCGATGTTCGCCATCGACGACAGAACGTCCATCGACTGAGCGCGCGAGATGCGCGGCACCGCATCCAGCGCCAGAGCGGTCACCCCGGCATCGGCGAGTGTCCGAAGCAGTTCGGGCCCTTGTGCCGGCGCCAGCAGGGCGACCACTGTCGTGCCCTGCCGGAGCCGGGTGATCTCCGCGTCGGAGGGGGAGTTCACCTTCAGGACGACATCCGCGTCCCAGGCCTCGCCGATCTCCGCGCCGGCATCGAGGTAGGCCTGGTCACTGAAGCCGGACGCCGCGCCGGCCTCGGACTCCACCACGACCTCGTAGCCGAGAGCCAGCAGCTGACGTACGGTCGCCGGCGTCGCCGCGACACGCGTCTCACCGGAGACGGACTCGGCCACCACGCCGACGCGCTGGGGTGGGTGGTGCGCAGGTTCTTGTGCAGACATTTCTCGTGTTCTCTCCTGGGAGGAGGGCTTGACGGGCTATCCGCGATCAAAAGGCGTCCACAGGGTTCGTCCTCGTGGACGCCGGTCGTGGGAACCTACCCGTCGGGGTCGCCCGTGCCTACGGTCATGGCCGTGGTGTGTTTCACTCGGCGGTCGCTGCGCCGCCGTTCGCCCGCAGCGTACGCAGGAGGTACTCGGTGACTCGGCCCACCCAGTCACGCACGAACGGGGCACGGCATCCGAGGGGATTCGACGACACGGTCGTGATCGCGTACGGGCGACTGCGGTCACCAGGCCCTTCCGGCCGGCCGGGGGGCGTGCGGCGGGGACGCCGATGTGCTTGACCGGGGGTCGCCGGCCTCGTGGCGCGGGCGCTCGTCCGTAGCGCGGTCGGCCGCCTCGGCCGCCGCGCCGAAAAAGTCACCGCCCTTGCGCTTGGAGTCGTCCGTGCCCCACGCGCGGTCCCCGCCTGCCGGCACCTTCCGAAGATGCGGGATGTGCTTGGCGCAGTGGATGTACGCCTCCTCCACCGTGACCTCCACCCACAGCCGGGCCCGGCGGCCGGGCGCGGGGTCGACCGGCAGGCCCGGGCGTTCGCGGCGCATCTCTTCGTCGGAGAGGACACGGGCCCTGCCATTGACGTGGAGGCCGATCCGGTCCCGAAGGAAGTCGATCATGAGAATGCCGACGTGTGGATTCTCCTGGATGTTGCCGAGGCTGGCGAGGACGCCGTTGCCGCGGTACTCGGGGTAGGCCAGCGTCCTGTCGTCGAAGACCTGGACGAAGCCGGGAGGGCCGGCCCGGAAGGTGTTGTCGCACTCCCCGTGGCGGTCGGAGGTGGCAAGGAAGAACATCTCCTGACGCGCCGCGAACTCCCGCATCCGCGGATTGAGCCGGTCGAGCACCTGCTCGTCGTAGAACCTGTCGGCACGTTCCGTGGTGCCCATGCGCTCCTGGAGCCCGTGCTCGCCGTCACTGCCCGGGCGGTCGGGGTGGGAGGAGCGCCGGACGCGGCGGGCGTCTGGTACGTGGAGCCGCTGGTGCTGGATCGGAGCGCCGTCGCCGTCACGGACCGGGCCGGCGCCATAGGCCCCGGACGGGGCGGCCCTTTCGCCGTCATGCCCGGCCTGCGGCGGCCCGGTGTCCACGTCCGGGCGCACCGCAGACCTCCCCTCGGGACCTGACTCCGTCCCATCACGCCGCCCCGGGACAGGTTGCGGGACAGGCTCTCGGCCTAGGTCCTCGTTCCGGTCCCGGCCGGGGTGCCCGTCCAGGTTCAGGTGACCGTCCACGTTCCTCTGTGTCTCCTTCAGGCGCTGGTGCCGTGGCCGGGCGTGGCCGCGACCAGTCATACGACGGAGTCGTGCTGTGACCGCCGGGAGGGACACCGATCCGCGCAAGGGCGCCGGCGCCGCCGTGCGTCGGGGCCGAGGGTCCGGAGGGACAGCGTCACGGCGATGCCACGGACCGAACCGTCCCACACCACCGGGCAGTTCACCGTCCGTCCCCCTCGCCCCGCCAGCGGCCCCGCCTACGCCATGGCCGCCCATGTCGGCCGGTGTGGGAGTCGAGGCCCCGGTTCACCCGGTGTGCAGCCTGTCGCTCCATGCCACCTCCGCGGACAGACAGCCGGAATTCCGAGTCACCTGGGCCGAGTTTCCGCCCCGGGCTGACACATGCTCACGTTCAACAGGACACGACCGCCTGGCCGAGCCGGTCTCAGACCATACCCGGCGGGGATGGATGCACAAGGGGCCGCTCCCCGGCGCATCCGCAAACCCCCGGTTCATGCCGCACTGTCCGCAGCCGGGAAGATCACGGTTCCCTGCGGTCGGTCACCAATCGCCGCAATCGCCCTACCGGAGGCCGGGGAGAACTGCTCGGGTGCTGCCGGTCCGTCCCCCAGGCCGGGGTGAACCGGCGCTTGTTTCCGTCCGGACGACCAGCCTCGGCACACGCCGGTTCCCTCACGGACCGCGCCCGACAGGTCGCCGTGAGTGAGGAGTGACCGCGAGGACAGGGGGCGGCACCCTGGAGGAAGAGATGTGACGGCGGGAGAGGAGGTGTGATGCGAACCAGCGACGAGATCTATCACCGGGTCCGCTGGGACCCGCGGTTCGCCCCGGCCCGGTTCGTGCTGGGGATCAGCCAGCGCGGGGGTGCCTGCAAACGCATCGCGCTGCCTTCCTTCGTGCCCGGGGGCGACATCCCTTGGCACCGGGTGATGTTCATCGAGGCGGACGGCGAGGTGATCTGGGACCGGGCCACGAGGGTGGACCGCATCGACGCGTCGGATGCCGGCCGGGTGCGGAACCCGCAGGCGGACCCGAGCTTCGGCAGGGGAGAACCCGTCGGTGTCCTCGGCTTGTCCCCGACGGCTCGCACGGCGGTGGCCTGGATCCCGCCGGCGGAGCTGTGGCCGCCGATCCAGGACATCCGCCGGGATTACGATCCGCAGATCCACCGCTGGCCGCCGCACGTCAATCTCCTCTTCGGCTTCGTGCCGGAATCCGACTTCGAGCGGGCCGCCCCGCTGCTCGCCGCGGCGACGGCCGACACGCCGGTCTTCACCGCCCGGCTGGAGGGGGTACGGACCTTCCAGCAGAGGGCGTACTTCACCGTGTGGCTCGACCCGACGGCCAACGGCACTGCGCCGTGGGCGGACCTGCACCGCGTACTGCAGCGGCGGTTCCCGCGCTGCCATGGGCTCGCCAGGAACTTCACCCCACACCTGCCCCTGGGACGGACCCGGGATCCGCGGCGAGTCAGCGCCGACTGCGCCACCCGGCTCGAGGCCATGACGGCGACAGTCTGGGAACTCGTCCTGCTCTCGCGCAGGGGTCACGGACCGATGCAGCCACGGGCCACGGTCGCCCTGCGCACGGGCGAGGTACGCCGGCTGACCGCACCCGGCCTCGAAGCGCCTGGCCCGGAGGAGACGGCATGGCTCACCGCGATCACCGACAGGTGAGGCCGCAGCCAGGCGGGGGCCATGCGAACTCTCTTGCTGTGGCGCGCACTCCGAGCGCCTGGGGCAGTGACGGGGACGCCCGCTCCGACAGCAACGACATCGACGCCGGTGGTTCTCACGTCCCCGGAGCCAGCACCATCGGGCAACTGGACAGTGTCACGCCGGCGGACTCGCGGGACGAGGGGCCGTTGAAGCTTTGCGGTCCTGGGGGTGGCAGAGCGCCGGAGGATCTCCGCGCGCGGCTCACCCTCGCGCGATCGTCCGCTGTGCGGCTTCGGTCAGCGTGGTCGCAGTGTGTACCGCGCTGGCGATGGCGTCGTCGGGGGCGAGGCCGCACAGGTCGGTGAGGGAGAAGAGGGCTTCTGCGCTGACGACCACGGCGAGGTCGCGCTTGAGCTGGGCGAGGGCTTCCGGATCCGTCGCCCCCAGCGTCTCCTCCAGGGGCAGGAGCGCGTGGTCGATCAGCCCGAATCGAATACCTGGCCTGGCGGTCGCCGCCTCGGGGCGGGTGATGGTGGCCGCGATCATGGCGCGCACCGCTCCCTGCCGCAGGAGTATGCCGCGCAACAGGAACTCGCAGGCGAAGGCGACCCGTTCGACCGGGTCGGCGGAGTCCGCGACCGGCGCGAGCGCCTCGGCGGGGGGCGGCCAGGCGCCGGCCAGGGCCTCGCTGATCAGCGAGGGGAGGTCGGGGAAGTAGCGGTAGGCGGTGGCCTCGGAGACCAGGGCCGCGCGCGCGATCGCGGGCATGGTCACCTCGCCGCCCGTGCCGATGAGTTCGCGGGCGGCTTCGAGGATCGCCGTACGCGTGCGCTTCTTCTGATTGCTGCGGCCGGTGCCCGTGTCTGCCTGCGTCGTCGCCACCCCGGTACGTCCCCTTTCGCGTCCGTTTCCTGTCCGACCATCTGCCGCCACCTTATCACTGTCCGCCCTCATCGTGAGAGTTCACTTGCATGACGAGGCAGCACCCTCTACGCTCCTTCGTGAGAGCTGACTCTCACGAAGGAGATGGCGATGACCGAGGTTTCCGTGGTCGGCCCGGACGACGGCGAGACGATCCGTCTGGGACCGGCACAGATCCGCATCCTTGAGGACGGCAGCACCACCGGACACCGGCTCGGCATCGGCGAGATCACCCTCGCCCCGCACGCCGAAGGGCCCCCGCAGCACCGCCACGCCCAGCACGACGAAGGCTTCTACGTGGTCTCCGGCACCGTGCACTTCACCGTCGGGGACACGACCCACGTCGCACCGGCCGGCACCCTCGCGATGATCCCGCCCGGCGCCCCGCACACCTTCGCCAACCACGGCGACGAGCCGGCGGTGATGCTCAACACCTTCACCCCTGACCTGTACGTGCAGTACTTCCGCGACCTGCTGGACATGATCGCCGGCGGCCAGGAGCTCAGCCCACAGGCGACCGTCCAGGTGATGAGCCGGTACGCCACCGTGCCGGCGACCGACTACGCGTGACAACCCGCGTCAGTAACCCCCGTTGCCAGAAACCGACTTGGAGACTTCCATGACCAGCACCGCCCGCACGATCACCCTAACCCTCGACTCCGGCGACGTCGACCTGAGCTTCACCGTCGACGAGCGGGGCGAGGGCCGTCCCTTCCTGCTCCTGCACGGCGGCGGTGGCCCACAGACCGTCATGGGGTTCGCCGCGCTCCTCGCCGGGCAACGGCCGGCGCGGGTCATCACCCCGGTCCACCCCGGCTTCGGCGGCACCGCCCGGCCCGACTGGCTCACCGACGTGCCCACCCTCGCCCAGATCTACGTACGGCTGCTGGACGAACTCGGCCTGGAGGACGTCACCGTCGTCGGCAACTCCATAGGCGGCTGGATCGCCGCCGAAATCGCCCTGCTCGGCAGTGACCGGATCAGCAGCGTCGTCCTCGTCAACGCCGCCGGCATCCAGGTCCCCGGCCACCCGGTCGCCGACCCCTTCACCCTGACGCCCGCCGAACTGTCCGCCCTCTCCTTCCACGACGCCGAGAGGTTCCGCATCGACCCCAGCACGTTCTCCGACGAGCAGCGCGCCGTCGCCTCCGCCAACCGCGCCGCCCTGCAGGTCTATTCGGGCCCCCACGCCATGGCCGACCCCACCCTGCGCGAACGCCTGGCCAAAGTAAGCTCCCCGGTCCTCGTCGCGTGGGGCGAGAGCGACCAGGTCGTCGACACCGAGTACGGACGTGCGTACGCAGCCGCCGTCCCCGGCGCCGAGTTCCAACTCCTCCCCCGCACCGGTCACATGCCCCAGATCGAGACCCCCGGACAACTCCTCCCCGTGATCTGGGACTTCGCCGTCACCCACGCCACCCACCGGCTCACCGACTGAGCGCGGGAGCCCACGTGCCCGATCCCGTACAGGGACGACGCCGGCTCGTCCTGGCCGTCTGCTGCCTGAGCGTGCTGCTGGTCAGTCTCGACGTCACCGTCCTCAACGTCGCGCTTCCCTCGATGCAGCGGTCCCTGCAGTCGTCCGTCTCCGGCCTGCAGTGGACGCTCGACGCGTACACCATCGTCCTGGCCTCGCTGCTGACCCTGGCCGGAGCCACCGCCGACCGCATCGGGCGGCGGCGCGTCTTCCTGCTCGGTCTCGTGCTGTTCACCGGCGGGTCCGCCCTGTGCAGTGTGGCGCCCACGACGGGCCGGCTCGTCGTCTTCCGCATGGTGCAGGCGGTGGGCGGCAGCATGCTCACCCCCGTCGCCATGGCCATCCTCACCAACACCTTCACCGCACCGCGGGAGCGGGCACGGGCCATCGGCGTCTGGGGCGCAGTGGTCGGCCTGAGCATGGCGGCCGGGCCGGTTCTGGGGGGCGTACTGGTGGAGTCGGCAGGGTGGCGGTCGGTGTTCTGGCTGAACGTGCCGATCGGGCTGGCCGCGCTGGCGCTCGCCGCGCTGTTCGTCCCGGAGTCCCGCGCACCGGCGGCCCGACGCACCGATCCCGTGGGCCAGTTGCTGGTGATCATCCTGCTCGGCACGCTGACGTACGCCGTCATCGAGGCGCCCGGCGAGGGCTGGACCGCGCCGCCCATCGTGGCCTGCCTGATCGTGGCAGCGGGCGCGCTGGCCGCCTTCGTACCGTACGAGAACCGGCGCGCCGAACCGCTGATCGAGCCGCGGCTCTTCTGCAGCGCACCTTTCAGCGGGGCCACCGCGACAGCGGTCCTCGCCTTCGGCGCGCTCGGTGGTTTCCTGTTCGCCAATACCCTCTATCTGCAACGGGTGGTGGGACTGAGCGCCCTGGGCACCGGGCTGCACCTGCTGCCGATGGCGGTGCTGTCGCTGGTGTGCCCGCCGCTGTCCGGGCGGATCGTGGGCAGCCGCGGTCCGCGGATTCCCCTGGTGCTCGCGGGGGCCAACATCGCCGCCAGCGGCGCTCTGGCCGTCGCCGTCACCCGCTCCGCCCACCCCTCGGACATCCTGCTGTACGTCACGTACGCGCTGTTCGGTCTCGGCTTCGGCTTCGTCAACGCGCCGATCACCTACACGGCGGTGTCCGGCATGCCGCGCGCCCAGGCCGGAGTCGCCGCCGCGGTCGCCGCGACCAGCCGTCAGGTCGGATCCTCGCTCGGCATCGCGGTGATCGGCGCCGCGGTCGCCTCCGGCGCGCGGCCCACGGCCTGGTGGATCATCACCGGGTGCGGGGCGGCCATCCTGGCACTGGGCACCATCACCACCGGCCGCTGGGCGGCCGCCACCGCCGAACGCGCCGCCGCCCCGCCGGGGCCCAACCCGCCGCGCGCCACGGCGGACACCGCGGACGCCACGGGCTGACCGCCGGCGGGGCCTGATCCGCGGGCTGTCGAGGTCCACATCACGACCCGGCGCAACGTTCAGTACTGCTCGGTCTCCATGAAACCCGTGTTCCCGTTGTCGTCCGCATCGAAGGCAGCGGCGGTCGGGTCGAATCCGGGCGGGCTGTCCTTGAGGGCCAGGCCCAGGCCGGCCAGCTTCGCCTTGACCTCGTCGATGGACTTCGCACCGAAGTTGCGGATGTCCAGCAGGTCGGCCTCCGAGCGGGCCAGGAGCTCGCCCACCGAGTGGACGCCCTCACGCTTGAGGCAGTTGTAGGAGCGGACCGTGAGCTCCAGCTCCTCGATCGGCAGCGCGAGGTCGGCGGCCAGGGCAGCGTCCGTGGGGGACGGGCCCATGTCGATGCCCTCGGCGTCGATGTTCAGCTCGCGGGCGAGACCGAACAGCTCGACCAGGGTCTTACCGGCCGACGCCATGGCGTCACGCGGACGCATCGCCTGCTTGGTCTCGACGTCGACGATCAGCTTGTCGAAGTCGGTCCGCTGCTCGACACGCGTGGCCTCGACCTTGTACGTGACCTTGAGCACCGGCGAGTAGATCGAGTCGACCGGGATACGCCCGATCTCCTGGCCCACCTGCTTGTTCTGCACGGCGGAGACATAGCCGCGGCCACGTTCGACCGTCAGCTCCATCTCCAGCTTGCCCTTGCCGTTGAGCGTGGCGAGGACGAGGTCGGGGTTGTGCACCTCGACACCGGCCGGTGGCGCGATGTCCGCGGCGGTGACCAGACCCGGGCCCTGCTTGCGCAGGTACATCACGACCGGCTCGTCGTGCTCCGAGGAGACGACCAGCTGCTTGATGTTGAGGATCAGGTCGGTGACGTCCTCCTTGACGCCCGGCACGGTGGTGAACTCGTGCAGGACGCCGTCGATGCGGATGCTGGTGACAGCAGAGCCGGGGATCGACGACAGGAGGGTACGGCGGAGGGAGTTGCCGAGGGTGTAGCCGAAGCCCGGCTCCAGCGGCTCGATCACGAACCGGGAGCGGAACTCGTCGACGACCTCTTCGGTCAACGAGGGACGCTGAGCAATCAGCACGAGGTATTGCCTCCAGTGTTTGGCGCCCGCTATCTGACGCCGTGGTCCCCGAAGGGTACGTGTGGTGCGGCCTCCTGCGAAGGAGACCCGCCCGTCTGCAGGCCGGCGCGTCGGCAGGGTCAGCTCTCAGTACCGGCCGGTACGGTCCTGCCCATGGCTGAGAGACCGCCCACGAGTTGGCGGCAGGGCACAGCCGAGGAAGCCGAAGAGCTTGCCGCCGGCACCCTGTGCCCGAGTGCGCCTGAAACCGACGAGCGGGAGGAGCTGTGCGACTGCATCGACGCGTCGCTCGCTGAGCACGGCGTCGATGTCGTTGCACTGACCGCCCGCCACGGTCTGGACGGGTACCAGCTCACCGACAAGTGGCGGAAGTGGTAGGGCCGCTCTCCACAGCGGGGAGTCGCGGCGAGGGCAGCCGAGCCTGGCGAGGACTTCCGGGCCTCCGCCATCCAACGAGATCGCCCGCTTACTGGGCGCTTCTCAGGGGTCGCAGAGCAGCGGCGCCGGCCCGCACCATCGCGGACACCGATGACCCTGCCCATTGGACGAGGTCACGCGGCAAGCCGGTGTCTAGTTCGATGGTCACCCGCACGTATCGGGTGTGCAGCTGAGTGACCTTGACGGGACGCGGTGCGACGGCGTCCGGTCCGCGGTGCAATGCGGCTCGGTAGGTGTCCTTGCGCTGATTCATGCCTTGTCCTGTCGCTTGATGAGTTCGTCTGCGAGGTTCATGTACGCCGTGCCTTTGACCTGCACCGGACTTCCGAATGACTGGGCGTACAAGTCGAGCCGCGGAATGTGGGTGGACAACACGTCGAACCCCCGCTCGGTGAGAGCTTCGCGGGCGTCGGCGTCGGGACCCGTACGCGTGGCGTCGGCCCGATTCGTTCGGTTCAGCAGAACGGCGGCACGGGCCGGCTGGACGCGCAAGGACTGTACGTCGCCCATCTCGCCACCGATGGGCGCCATCCGATCCAGCTCGATGGGTGCTGGGGTCACCGGCACGATCCATTCGCTCGCGTACCTCATGATGCTGCGGGCGATGTGCGCGTGGTCCTCCAGCTGCGGAGCGTCGAACACGACGGCCCGCCGGTCTCCCAAGAAGTCGTTCACGCGCCGGTGCACATCGCCCACTGGCAGAGCGACCACAGGAAACGGGAAGCCACCTGCCAATTCGCTCCAGCGCAGCGCGGAGGAAGCGGGGTCACTGTCGACCAGTAGCGGTGGGATACCCGACTCGTGCAGTGCGTGGGCCAACCAGACTGCGCTGGTCGTCTTCCCCACCCCGGGCTTCAGGTTCACAAAGGCATAGCTCAGCGACACACGAGTCAACGTATGGTCGCGAGCGGCTGTCGGCCCTCGACTCGGGGCACACAGGGCCACCGTTCACCCTGCGGCGCCGGTGAATCATTCGTATGGTCCAGTACGGAAATCGCAAGGCCCGAGGCGGCCTGGTCTGGCTTGGCCTGCTGCGCGACTATTCCGAAGCGGTACGGTCCGCGCCCGAAACACGAGGCGGGGTTGCGGCCTCCGCCGACGAGAACTAGCGTCGAAAAGAGAGATCGAGTACGTGCCGCCGCTCATCTGCGGCACGATGTGCGTGCGCAGAGCGCAGCCCAGTGAACACCGGGTGTCGTCGCTGACTTGCCGCGCCAACCCCGCATTATGCACATGGGCGCGCTGCAAACATTCCCAGAACGCGGCAGAAGACCCTCGTGATCCGAGGGAGTGACATCATGCGCAGACTCATCGTCCCGGCAGTTGCGGCGGCAGTCGCGGCCTCAGCCCTGGTCACACCCACCGCCGTGGCCACCGAACTGTCGGGGTCGCCTCCTCCCGTCAGCCACCACATCACCCAGACGCGTCCAACTGCGTCCCGCTTGCCTATGACTTGGGTTGAGGGGCCGACTTTTTCATCGGAATCCCTCTGCTATGCCTACGGGTATGCCTATGGGTTGGTGTACCGGCATTGGTGGTGCATTGACAACGGCGACGACACCTACACGTACTGGTATCGGACTGAAGATCAGACCGGATGGACCGGATGGCGGTCACCTTGATCGTCAGCGCAGCGGGCCGACGTGGCGTCAGTTCCTCACGGTGTACCGGCCGATGGCATCATCGCCTGCTACTTCCTCCATATCGACCTGGTGTGCGCACGGCCGTGATGAAGCCGGTGCCGGAAGGGTTGGCTGTCGGCCGGCCGTAGTGCGCCGCGACGGTGTCGAGTGGATGGGCCTCCGTGCTCCAGCAGTGGTCGTCGAGCCACTCGGCGGTGCCGGCGCCCAGGCCGCCCTTCCACAGCGAGGTGATGTGGGCGAGGGACGGGTCGTCGAGAACGGTTTGTCCGCTGCGTCCTCGCTCCAGGGCCAGTCGGCTGGCGGGTGCCGACAGTTCGCCGACGGTGCGCAGCAGCGCGGCCGCCTCGTCGGCGGTGAGGTAGACGAGCAGGCCCTCCACGAGCCAGGCGGTCGGTCGGTCGGGGTCGAAGCCGGCATCGACCAGCCGGTCGGCCCAGGTGGTGCTCAGCAGGTCCGCGGGCACGGCGGTGCGGTCGCAGCGTGGGTCCGCGGACTCCGTTGCCAGCACGCGGTGCTTGAACTCGAGGACCGGCGGCAGGTCGAGCTCGTACAAGCGGGTCCCAGCCGGCCAGGGGAGCCGGTAGGCACGGGTGTCCAGTCCGGCTGCGAGCAGAACCACCTGATCGCAGCCGGACTGGAGGAGCTGGTCGTCGTAGAAGCGAGTCCGGATCACCGTCTGGAACTTCAGCGCGGCCGCCAGCGGACCGACACGTTGCCGCGGTCGCAAAGGCTCTCCCGAGGCGGCCAGGAAGGCCGCGGCGTACGGATCGTCGAACAAGGCGTTACCGGCTGCGCTCTCGTGAGCCCGGACCCGGGCCACGGCCAGCGCCGTCTTCGACACGGCGCTCAACGGTTGCCAGTGCGTCATGACGCCCGACATTACATCGGCAGCGCTGCGTCGGAACTGCCGCCGCCGGTGCGGTCGGTGCGGAACACGCCTCCCGGCTGGAGCAGTTCGAGGTGTTCGCCCACCGGGCACGCCGCCCGGAGTCCCTGGTGCACCGAGGCATCGGCCTGCTGGACGACCTGGAGTGGCAAAGGGACGCGCCCACGGCACCGCGGCGTGCTACGACGTACTTCCCGAGCCCGCCTGGACCGCACTGACGCTCAGGAGGCCGACCGTCCCGGCGCAGGCCGTCGAGTTGTAGGCGACGTAGCTCGGAGTCGTCTGGCCCGGCGGGTAGACCTGCAGGTACTGCGCGCCCGTCGGGTGGCACTGCGTCGTGGGGTAGTTGCCGGCGTCTGTGATCCGCAGCAGCGCGTTGCCCGTGGCCCCCGGTGCCAGCGTCACCAGCGCGCGAGGGGCCGTGGTGTTCCGTGTGGCGGCCGGGCCGATCTGGCGCACGGGGCTGCCGCCGGCGAGCGACACCCCGGGGTAGCCGTACAGGGTGCAGGTGGTCTGGGAGATGTTGGTGAAGTCGATCACCTGGTAGACGCTGCCGGCCGTACCTTGGCTGATACCTGGTCTGGCGTGCAGATCACGGGTGGCGCAGGCAGCGGTGTGCTTGTGCGTCGTCCCGGCTGACGGCGCCTGGACGCTGGTGACCGTACCGCCGGATCGAGCCGTGTCGGCCGCGGCCGGCGGTGTCGCCGCCGGCGCCGTCGTGGCCGACGCCGCCGTGGCCGACGCTCCAGAAGCCGTCACTGCAGCGGTACCAACGGAGGAGGAGGACGAGCCTGCGCTGCAGCCGGTAGCGAGCACCGCGACGCAGGTGAGCGCGGTGGCCGGGAATACTCGCCGGAGCGTGAGTGAGGATGACATCGAGGTTGCCCTTCTGCTGCGCAAAGCGGCCCATTGGCCGTGTGACACTCATGACGCCGCAGGTGCCGCGCCGGTTGTACCGGACGCGTACCAGCAACTTCACAGTTATGCATCCGCAGACCGTCCCGCACCTGACCACAGCGCGGACTACGCGGGCCAAGGCGGGGCTTCGCTCACCGGCCGGCGGTGTCCGCCTGTCGCCCGGCGTTCTGGTCAAGCGGTGGTCTTCGACTGCGACTCGACACCAGTGTCTCGTGTGTGCAGGATCAAGGATCTCCTCGCGCCCAGCGCGATCACGGATTTCCAGGATCTGTTGCGCTTGAACGGCATCTCGAAGAACCGGGAAAACAGCCACGCCCCAAATACCGCAACCGGCAGACCCAGGACAAGAGTGAACCCGAACACGGAAAGTCGGGACGACACAAAGTGCGGGGCTGTTCGGCGAATCACGGCCAGGACGATCGGAAGATGGATCAGGTAGAGACTGTAGGAGAAGCCACCGAGGCTGCGAACGGGTCGCGCCGTCAGGAGCCGCACAAGGATGGCGGATCTGCCGGTGGCAACCGCGGCAAGCAGCATCGTCATGGCGGGAGAGATGGCGAGGTCCATCCAGAAGTAGTGGTTCACCGTCCAAACAGAACCCTGGATGAAGCCGAGTGCCAGGACAGGCAAGGCGGCCAGGGCGGCAAAGCATCCCCATGGCAGGCGTTGAACTCTGTCCGACGCAGCGACGACTCCCGCGCCTACCACTCCTGCGACGAACACGGGAGCGAGCTGCGGAGCGAGCCAGTTGTCGCCCTCCACGGGGGATGCGTCAGTCGCCGTCAGCCCACGGACGATCACCGGAAGCGTCACACACACGACGAGGACGATCGCGCCCCACCGCCGCCGAACGAACAGGAGAAGAGGAAAAAGGAGATAGAGTTCGGCCTCCACCCCGATCGACCAGAATGCGCCGTTGGGTGTCGGGGCGGTGACCATGTCCTGTGCGACGGTGCCGTACACAAGGATTGAGGCACCGGTAGGTGGCCCGAAGTGCGATGCCGGTACCACGAGCCACGAAATGACCAGACTCATGGCCAGTGCTGCCCAGTAGGGAGGCAGGATGCGCCAGGCGCGTCGGCGCAGGAATCGGGTGACGCCGTCCGACCGCCAACCGTGGTGTGCCGGGGAGATTGCCAGGGAGAAGCCGGACAGCACCAGAAAGAAGACGACGGCGAGGCGCCCGAACATCAGTCCGTCCAGCCACGGAGGCGCCGAACTGTGGGGGTAGCCCGGGAAGGTGTACAACCAGCAGTGGAACAGAACCACATACAGTGCCGCCAGGCCGCGGAGGCCGTCCAGGCCGAGCACTTGCCGACGGACATGTGCTCCGCTCGCCCTCTTCTCCTGGCCGGCTGGGGCGGCTGAGTCGAGAGCACTGCTGACCGGACGACTCGAGTGCACTGAAATCGTTCAACCCTTCTTCCGGACACCGTCTGCCGCACGCCCCTACGGCTCGATGGTCACTGCGCGATGCGTCCACGGTGACCGGTACGTAGCCTCCGGCTGAGTGGTTCAAGCGCCGCCGACCACACGGCCGTCGCGGTGGCGGCTGGGGGCCCTTGCGGTTGCGCAGCCGGCCCAGGCCAGGATTGCCGTCAGCCCGTCATGGTGGATTTCTGGCCGGTCGGGGTGACGGCGTACCACTGCATGCCCTTGCCCTGGCCGTTCATCTGCCCGGCCTTGGTGTCGCCCATGTACCGGTACAGCGGCCAGCCGCCGAGGGTGACCTGTTTCATGCCGTTGCGGTGAACCGTGCCGAGCAGGCTGTTCTTCACACCCATGGTCCGTACGGAGCCCTGCACCATGACGGGCATCCACGTCTTCGTGCACTCACCGGCACACGTCCACTTGGAGGGAGTCGCCTGGTCCTTGTCGTAGCGGTAGAGCGTCATCCCCTTGTCGTCGGTGACCACACTGCCCATCCCCTTCACCGCCTTGGCCATCAGCATGGTGGTCGTGGCCATGTGCCCACTGCCGGAGTCGCCGCTGTCCGCAGGTGCGGAGGTGGCCGGTGCGGAGCTCGCGGGATCCGACGCAGCCGTGGCGACAGGTGTGGCATTGCCGGAGTTCATGCTGGAGGCGTTGTCGTCTGAAGAGCCGCATGCCGCGAGCAGGAACGCGGACACGAGACCTGCGGCCGAGGCGAGGACGATGCGTTGCGGGATCACGAAGTTGCCCTTCGTCGGGAAATCGCCGTCTGCTTCCTCCCTCACTACGTCGGACAACTCCCGCCCTCTCAAACCGCTGATGTCACATGACGGAGTCTTGACCATCGACCGGACTCGGTCAGCCGCGGCCGGTACCGCATCCCAGGTTGCCCCGTTCATCAGCGGCAGCGACGACCGGTCGGCAGCTCACCGGAAGGACAGGGAACGCCGGCGGCGGCCGCCGGCGGGGCAGCTCCTCACGGAAGTCGGCCATGGCGGAGCTGATCTGGCGCATCAGGACGGTGTCCGCCAACCGGTCGTGGTAGAGGTTGGCACGGGCCAGAACGGGCAGGTCCACGCAGAAGTACAGGGCCATCAAGGGGTTCACGAACAACTCGCTGTTCCGGGTGCGTTCGGTGAACCGCACGTCGCCGAAGTCACCGCGCACTGCGGCGGCAACGGACCCATTGACGATGCTCGGACGGTCGGCGTGGAGGCGCGGGGCATGGGCGACCGCATCGAGGTAGGCGCCCCCCTCGGGGTTGTCCCGGGTGAAGGAGAAGGCGCCGAGGTAGCCGCCGTCGCGGGCCAGTGCGGCCAGGTTCTCCAGCAGCGAGTGGTTGACACCGTGATAGGCGTCCACCCCGAACCCAGGCAGGCCACCAGCCGGTGCTGAACGTCGTCGAGGTCCGCGACAGCGGCCAAGCTCGCCATGCCCTCTTCCGGAGTGCCGAGCCCGTGCTCGTCCCCCCGCATCAGGATGTCCGTCCCGCCATCCACCAGCACGACCGCGTCCACGCCGCCCAGATGTCCGGCCAGCGCCCGGTAGGCGGACCGGAGGGGTTCGACGCCCGTGCGGGGGAAGGCGTACACGACCGCTCCGGGAAATAGTCACCCCGCAACGGGGTGTCCGGGGGGACGGCGGCAACGTCCTCCGCCACCCAGTGGCCCGGCCCGAGGCCATGGAGATCACAGAAGGACAAGTGGGCCAGGTGGACCTCGGTACCGGCCGACGCAGCGCGAGCGCCAGGGGCAGTGCGGCGTAGACATCGAAGCCGCCGCCCGCACCGGCGACGAGTAGCCGTCGCGCGGAGCGCAGGGCCCCCTGGGGCGCCTGTTCACTCCTGAGACACGTGCACCAGTCACCGCAGATCCGATCGGGCCATCACAGAATGTTACGATCCTTGACATTGCGTGGTCCGATTCGACGTCGGCGGCCTTGTTTCGGCTCGGTTCCTTTCATCTCAGAATCAATGCGACATTCATCACAGATTGGAATTATTAAGCAAAACGACCGGCCTCCCTTACTGTGGTCGGACATCAAGGCTTAAACCGGATGTACCGGCCATCTCCGTCGAGAGCCGAGGGATCCGCGGCCGGGCGACGGAGCCCGCCGCCTGACCGACCCCCGGAGCACTTGGAGCGACCGGTAACCCCCCAGGGCACGGACGCCCAGGGACGTAAATCACCAGCGGACCTGAGTATGGATGCCGCCGTGCCGTCGACCGGCAGCGCGCATGCGCTCAGCCCTGCCTCGACGTGACCAGTACCAGGCACCGATTTGAGCACCGAGTGGTGCCGACGGAGGTAAATCTGTGGCGTTGGCCAGAATCAAAGTGGCAACGGCAACCGTCCTCACCGCGGCGATCGCGGGAGGCGTGCTCACGGCGTGCGGGCAGCACGCAGGTGCGCAGCACGCAGGCGGGCAGCACGCAGGCGGGCACACACCCCAGAGCTCGCCCAGCAGCCTGACTCCCTCGACGACGCCCTCTTCTTCCAGGCCGCACTCGTCGCCCCAGGCGCCGTCGCCCTCGCACGCTTCCCCGTCCGCGTCGGCATCCGACCGCGCGGCAGGAGGAACGCACTCCGGCCGCAGTGGAGGCTCCGCCGCGGTGCCGTCCGGGCAGGCTTCGCAATCCGGCTCGGCGAATGCCTTCGGGCAGCTGCCGAGCGCCCCGGCGGGCTCCGACGCGCTGGTCGGCTACGGGGTGGAGGGCAGCGGCAAGTCCGTAGCGCTCACCTTCGACGACGGCCCAGACCCGCGGTGGACCCCGCAGGTGCTCGCGCTCCTCGCTCAGCACCACGCGAAGGCCACCTTCTGCGAACTCGGGCCGCTCGCCCAGCGCTACCCGTACCTGACCAAGGCGATCATCGCGGACGGGGACCGGCTGTGCGACCACTCGGTCCATCATGACGAGCAGCAGACCCGCAAGTCGGTCGAGTACAACATCCACGAGATCGTCGACGCCAAGCGCGAGATAACCGACGCCGCGGGAAGCGGCGTGAAGCTGATGTACTACCGGGCACCCGGCGGCGACTGGAGCCCCACGATCCGGGGGATAGCCGGCGCCAACCGCCTGCAGCCGCTTGGCTGGAGTGACGACGCCAACGACTGGCGGCGCCCGGGTGTGGACGGCATCCTGCGCAACGTCAACCAGGACTTGCGACCCGGCGCGATCATCTTGATGCACGACGGCGGCGGCGACCGTTCGCAGACGGTGCAGGCGCTCGCCCGTCTCCTCAATCAGCTGGACGCTCAAGGCTACGGCTACGGCTTCCCGGCCTGAGCTCGACGCCGTCCGGACCTTACAGTCTTCGAGGTCATTCGCTGACGGCCCCATCGTGGCAGCCAAGCGGACAACTCCGCTTCATTCGCGCTGAGGCACGCGGCCCCGGACGAAGGGAGCGGAGCCGCGGGTGACATCCGTCTGGCCGGGCTGCCGGGGAGTCGCGAGATAGGTCTGGAACGCCTCGCAACCGATGGGACCGTTACCGAGCTCGTTCTCGTGATTCCCCGGGTGCCGGCATCCAGGGGCGGTGCCCGGCACTGCGGGTGTTGTCGTCCCAGAAGTCCGACCAGGTGCGAGATGAACCATGGCCTCACGCCTGGTACGTGTGAAACGCGTTGGGTGCACATCGGCAGCTTCACCGCGGGGCCGAGAACCCGCACCGCGCCGTTCTGTCGCGGACGTTCGTGGTCGTCGAGTAGGTGGCGCGTCAGGATTGCGACTCGCCCCGAACGCCTCGCGACCGCGCTCACCGCCTACCACTGCGGCTGGCTGCTGGAAAGACTGCCTACACGGTTCCCGCATATTTCCATGGCGCATCGCCCCACCTCGCTAGGCTGACCAACAGGCTGGGAAGCGAGGGAACAGCGTGCCGGAGCAGGAGCGCAGCGTGAGGCGAGTCGGTTCGGTAGGCCCCAGCCGGGCCGGAACGCCCCTGTACGAGCGTGACCACGAGGTGGCCGCCGCGCGGGAGGCAGTGGAGGCGCTCTGCAACCGCCCGGCGGACAGCGGTGGTCCACGTGGCGGGCTGCTGTTCCTGAGCGGCGCCGCCGGACTGGGCAAGACGACTTTGCTGGCCGAGATCCGAGGCATGGCCGCCGCCCGCGGGTGCACGGTTCTCTCCGCGCGCGGCAGCGAGCAGGAGCATACGGTTCCCTTCCACGTCGTCCGGCAGTTGCTGCAACCCGTCCTGGCCTCCTGCACCGAGGCCGAGCGTCGCGAGATCTTCGGGGGCTGGTACGAGATCGCGGGGCCGGCCGTCGGCCTCTTCGCTCAGCAGGCCGGCACCGCCGTGCCGGATCCACAGGGCGTCCGGGACGGTCTGGACTGGGTCCTCACACAGCTCGCCGTGCGCAGGGCGCCGATCATCACGGTCGTCGACGATGCTCACTGGGGTGACGCGGAGTCCCTCACCTGGCTGGCCACGTTCGCCGTGCGCGTGCAGGACCTTCCCGTCCTGATCGTCCTGGGGTACCGCCCGGACGAACTTCCGGCGGAGGCCGCGGCGTTCCGTGAACTCGTCGGCGGGCGCGGGTCACACCCGATCAGCCTGCGCGCTCTCAGCCCTGAGTCGGTCGCGAAGCTGGTCCGCGGCGTCCTCGGGCCGGACGCGGACGATCCCTTCTGCCGCGAGTGCTGGGCCGTCACCGGCGGCAACCCCTACGAGACCGTCGAACTCGTCGCCAAGATCCAGGACCGAGGCCTGACCCCCTCCGAGGAGTCGGCTCATCTGCTGCGAGACCTCGGTGCGTCGTCTCGCGGCACCGGGCTGGTCAAGCGACTGGAGAGGCTCGGCAACCGGGCCGTGCGGCTCGCCTGGGCGGCGGCCGTACTCGGTACCGAGATCTCTCCCGAACTGGCGGCTTCGGTGGCCGGGCTGCCACCGGCCGAGGCTCAGGACGCCACGGACACCTTGCGAGTCGCTCGTATCCTGACCGGCACCAGGACGCTCGAGTTCGTCCACCCCCTCATCGCCACCGCGGTGTACCGGGCCATCCCACCGGCGATGCGGACCGCCATACACGGGCAAGCCGCCAGCGCGGTGACCGACGCGGGCTTGAACATCACCGTCGCCGCCCGGCACCTGCTGGAGACTCATCCGGGCAACGACCCGCAGACCGTGGAGCAGCTGCGCGCGGCCGCGCGGGAGAACCTTCGCCAAGGTGCTCCGGACGCCGCTCGCCGCTGCCTGGAGCGTGCGCTGCGCGAACCGCCCCCGCCCGAGGAACGTGCGGCCGTGCTCTACGAGCTCGGCTGCTCTGCCCTGCTCACCTCCCCGGCCACCACAGTCAACCACCTCTCGGCGGCCTTGGAGCTTCCCGACCTCGACCCCACGCTCAGAGAGGACGCCACTTTCCGCTTGGCCCAGGCTCTCGCCCACAACGACCAGCTCGGCGAAGCGGCCGCTGTGGTGGGGGCCGAGGCCGCCCACGCACGGACATCCGGGGCGCGGCTGCGCCTGCAGGCCGCACACCACCTGTGGCGGGTCTTCGACGCGCGGGAGGTACAGGCGCCTGTCCGTTCCCGTCGGCTCGCGCGGCTCGCCGAGCATCTGTCCGGGCAGAACCCGGGAGAGAAGGCCTTGTTGTGCCTGCGCACCTGGGATGCCACGCTGCGCAGCGAGCCCGCCGAACACGCGCTGGCCGTCGCCACACGCGCCGTGGGGCTCAGCTACACCGACCCCGACTGGGGCTTCGAGCTGCCCAGCATCACCGCGCTCGGATACATGTACGCCGACGAGTGCGACCGCGCGGAGGAGCTGTTCAGCTCCGCCATCGCCGAGTGCCAGCAGGTCGGATGGAGCGGAGCCCACCTCTCCTTCGGCTTCAGCCTCCTCGGCCTGGTCCACTTCCGGCGCGGACTGCTCGTCGAGGCCGAGCGCTGCGCGCGTGAGGCAGTCCGGCTGGCGGACCGCGTCGGACCCAGGTTGCCCGCCAAGTGGTACGCCGTCGGTCTGCTGCTCGACGTCCTGCTGTCCCGCGGCCACTTCGAGGAAGCCCTGAACGTCGCCGAGACGCACGACTTCGCGCCCCCTTACCCCAACGCGGTGGTCTTCCCGGACCCCCAGACGCTGTACGGGCGCCTGCTGCTCGTCCGTGGCCGGCGTAGGGAAGCCATCGCCCAACTCACCGCCGCCGGGGAACGGCTGGAGGCCAAAGGCATACTCAATCCGACCTGGTGTCCCTGGGCGGGACACCTCGCCCTCGCCCTCGCCCCGGAGGACCCCGCAGGCGCCCGCGCCCTCGCAGCGCAGACACTGCGCCGAGCGGAGCGTTACGGCACGCCCACCGCCAAAGGTGAGGCATTGTGCTTCAGCGCGGCGGTGTCCGAGGACGGGGACACCATGGCGCTGCTGGAGCGCGCGGTGGAGACGCTCCGCAAGTCCCCGAATCAGTACCTGTACGCCGAGGCACTGGTCGACTTCGCCATCGGCCTCAGACGCTGCGGCCGTGCCGATCGGGCGGCGGAACTGCTCTTCGAGGGTGCCGACCTGGCGGAGAGGTGCGGCGCGGAACATCTCGCGGCGCGGGCGCAGGCGGAGATCGCCGCCGCCGGCTTACGGTCGAGTGAACTGCGCATCTCTGCGCAGCGGGAAGAGCGGACAGCAGAGCCGGGCCGTGCGGATACTGAGGAGCTACGGCACTGACGTCACCCAGCAGAGGCCAAGCGCCCGGGTCGCGACCACAGGTACACCGGACGGCGCACCGGCCCTCACCTGTCACAGAGCCGGTGTTGCTTGCCTCGGTCCGGGACAGCGAGGATCTCCTGCCCTGCGGATCAGCGCAGTCCGGCGAAGAGGTCGTTCTCGGGCACGGCAGCGCCGGTGGTGTCCTGGACACGTACGAAGGTCTCGACGCCCATCAGTTCGGTGAAGTTCTTCTGGCCCATCTTGAGGAAGAAGATGTTCTCGCCCTGGCTGGCATGCGCAGCCAGCGCATCGAACTTCTGACCGCCGAACGCGCTGGTGTCCACCCATGTGGTGATCTCCGCGTCGGGGAGGCCGATCTCGGCCATCGCGGCGGCCTCGGCGGGATCCGGCTCCTGCCAGTCCGCACCGAACTCGCGCATGACCTCCCCGAACCGCTGCATCATCGAGCGAGGCGCCGTCGTCCAGTACACCTTCGGAGTCTGCGCGGTCATGGCCAGCGCCCTCATCGTGATCCGGTTTGCCTGGATGTGGTCGGGGTGGCCGTAGAAGCCGTTCTCGTCGTAGGTGACGACCACATCGGGTTGGTAGCGGCGCATGAGTTCCGCGAGTCGGGCAGCGCCCTCCTCCACAGGTGTCTGCCAGAAGGATCCCGGGGCTTCGTTGGTCGGCCAGCCCATCATCCCGGAGTCGGCGTAGTCCAGCGTTTCCAGATGACTGACCTTCAGGATGCCGCAGCTAGACTCGAGTTCTTGCCGCCGCATCAAGGCGACGGCTGCCGGATCGTGCCCGGGATCGCCCGGCTTGACACCCCCCGGCCCGTCACCGCAACTGCCGTCGGTGCACGTCACGAGAACCGTGCGAATACCCTCCGCCGCGTACCGCGCGAGGACACCTCCCGTTCCAGTGGCCTCATCGTCGGGGTGGGCGTGCACCGCCATGAGTGTCAAGGGCCGGTCATTCATGTAACAGTCCTCCTGCAGTGAAAAGGCCTCGGTCCGAGTCTGCGCCAGGCGTACAAGTGGTCGCCCCGATATCGGGCGACCGGGCGTAGCGCGGACCCGGGCCTGGATCCCGTCGGGGCGGGCGAGCTCTTCGCCCCTCTGCTCCCCGCCCGCGCGGCGTCAGTTCCTCGGCCGGTGCAACAGCGCCGGCCGCATCGGATGTTCCCGCCGTGCCTGGGAACTCCTGGGCCTTGGCACTCGCCCCGTGCACATCGCTTCCAGGGGTGCCCGTGGGCCTTCACGATTTCGTCGGCTCGTGGCACCGGCCATGCCCCCGGCCCGCCGGTGCGCGGATCAGGACGCGCCGGGCAACGCAGCCGGGGTTGCGACCGCCCCTCGGCGTGTCGGGGGCCGCACGCGTCGGCCGTCGCCCAGTAGCCCGGTTAACGCGTACGACACAGGGACGAAAGTGTGATGATTATGTAATCGCAGGAGGCTAGAGTGTTCGCTCTATCGAACGTTATGGCGCTCGGCGCCAGTTGAGGAAGGACCCCCTGCCCTGCCCTCCGCCGCCCGGGCGCCGCGCCGGCACCGCCTCCGCCGCCGCGCCGATATGCCGATGCTTGGCGGGGTGCGCCCGCCTATAGCCGCACTCGTCGTACTCCTGCTGGTGGTCGCCGCCCTGACCGTGATCGGCCTCGGCGGCGTACACGCCGAGCGGGTGCCGCAGGCCGTGCTGAACGGCGAGCAGCAGATCGCCGCGGACACCGCGCAGTCGGTGCGCACCGCGATCGACGTCGAGGCGAGCACCGTACGCCGTACGGCCAACGCGTACCCGGCGACGAGCGCATCCACGCCCACGACCGCGCTCCAAGCGCTGACCTCCGCCAGGAAGGCGGTCCTCGGCAAGGCTCTGCTCGACCCGCGCACCGGCAAACTGCTGGCGGCCGGCGGCAGGCCGGTGCCGCTGGCCGGGGTGGACGTCGTCCAAGCGGCGTCCGGGCACGGGGCGGTCCCGCCCCGGCTGGTGACCTCGGGCGGCACGCGGCAACTGCTCTACTTCGCCCGGGTCACGCTGCCCGCGCTGCAGGAGGACGCCAACCAGGACCAGTTCCAGGCCCCGAGCCGGCCCGACCGGCAGTGGCTGCTGGTGGTCTGCGAGACGCTCCCCGCCCTCACGACGTACGGCGACGGACGCAGCGCCGAGGTGCTGGACGCGCGCGGCACGGCGCTCGCCACCACGTCCGACGGCGCGGCGTCGCCGGCCGTCACCGACAGCGGTCTGCCCGCGGCGGCGGCCCGCGCCGCGAACGGGTCGGGGCGTGACACCGACGCCTCGGGAAGCATGCTGGGCGCCGCCACGGGCTCCCGGCGCACGGTGGCCGGCTGGGCCCAGGTCGCCTCGGCGACCGGTCCGGGCGACACCGACAACCTCGGTCTGGTGGTGCTCACCTCGCGCGCGGTGCCCACGACGACCGCCGCCGCCGACTACTCGCGCTTCGCGCTCGAGGCCGCGGGGGCGCTGGCCGGGCTCGCGCTGCTGCTCGGGCTGGTGCTGCACTTCTTCGTGCAGCGGCCGCTGCTACGGCTGTACCTGTCCGCCGGGCGCCTGGCCCGGGGCGCGACCGAGGACGGACCGGGCGCGTTCGAGGAGCTGTTCCGGCCGGTTCCGGTGCACGGCTTCGGGGAACTGGCCCGGATCGGGCGGGCACTGGAGTCACTGCGCCTGCAACTGCTCGGCGAGAGCGGCCCGCAGGAGCTGCCGGCCCGGCGCGGTCCGGGCTACCGGGCGCTGGCCGTGGTCGGCGTGGTGGTGGTGGCCTGCTGGGCGGTGCCGATGATCTTCATGCTGAACCGGGCGGACACCGCGACCGCGGTTCCGGTTCCGGTCCTCGCCGACCAGCAGGCGCGCACCCAGGTCGCGGCGAACCGGATCCGGCAGTCCCTCGACCAGTCGTACACCGACCTGAGCGACGTGGCGGCCGGCCTGCCGGGCCGGAGCCGCGCCGCCCAGACCGAGGTTCTGCGGCACACCCTCGCCGACCACAAGCAGTACCGCTCGCTGTATCTCCTGGACCGCTCGGGCGGCATCACGCTGAGGGTGGGCGACACACCGCTGCGCACCCTCGTCCACGTGCCCGACGGCGGCGGGATCACCACCGTCAACACCTCGGGCCGGATCCCGGCGATCGCCGCCTACGCCCAGGTCCGCGCCGTCAAGGGCAAGGCTCCGGCGGCCGGGGTGGTCCTGTTCGGCGAGATCGACGTCAAGGCGCTCAACTCCGTTCTGCCCAGGCCGAAGCTGGGCAGCGTCTGGGTGACGAACGACGAGAACAAGGTGCTGGCGGCGAGCGTGGGCTACCGCGCCTTCCAGTCGCTGCCCGACTCCGGCCTGACCCGTCTTGCCCGCGCCACCCAGGGCGCCCCGGGGGCCGCGGGCACCGCGACCTCGGCGGCGCTCCGCACATCCTCCGGCGCTTCGGTCGACGCGGCGGCGCCGCTGGCCCAGAGCGGCCCGACGGCCCGCCTCGGCTGGCACGTGGTGACCGCGGAGCCCGCGGCGGCGCTCCAGATCCCCGCGGTGCAGGCCGAGCAGCGCACCATGCTCGCCGGGATCCTGGGTCTCACCCTGGGCGCGGCCTGCCTTGGCTGGCTGCATGTCGTGGTGATCCGGCCGCTGCGCGCGGTCGCCGTGCTCGTCGAGCGGCTCGCCGGCGGAGACCGCCGCACCGTGCTGCACCCGGTCAACCACGACGAGGTCGGCTCGGTCACCCGCAGCCTGGAGCTGATGCGCCAGGCCCTGGCGGAACGCGACCGCGCAGCCAGGTCCGGCCATACCGCCAGGCCCTCCCGGTCCCTGCGCGAGCAGACCCTCCAGCGGTAGAAGGATGGAATCGGCGTGCTCTTCCTCTATGTCATAGTCCTGCTGTGCTGCGCCGCGCTGTGGATCGCCGGAATCCTGGAGCAGCAGCGGCACTTCGCCTCGCTGGAGCAGATACCGACGCGGGTGCTGGTCAACGGGATCCGCGGCAAGAGTTCGATCACCCGGCTGTGCGCGGGGGCACTGCGCGGCGGCGGCCTGGTCACGGTGGCCAAGACCACCGGCACCGCGGCCCGGTTCATCCATCCGGATGCCACCGAGGAGCCGGTGTACCGCAAGTTCGGGCTGTCCAACATCGTCGAGCAGATCGGCATCGTGCGGCGGGCGGCGACCTACCGGCCGGACGCGCTGGTGATCGAGTGCATGGCGGTGATGCCCGCGCTGCAGGAGATCAACCAGGAGAAGCTGATCCGTTCCACGATCGGCGTGCTGTGCAATGTCCGCGAGGACCATCTGGAGGAGATGGGGCCGACGCTGGACGACGTCGCCCGCTCGCTCTCCCGCTCGATGCCCGTGGGCGGGGTGTGCGTGACGGCGGAGAAGGACCGCTTCCACATCCTGCAGGAGGAGGCCGACGCCCGAAACTGCAAGCTGGTCTACGCCGACCCCGAGACGGTCACCGACGAGGAGCTGCGCGGCTTCAGCTGGTTCACCTTCAAGGAGAACGTGGCGATCGCGCTCACCGTCGCCGAACTGCTCGGCGTGGACCGGCAGACCGCGATGCAGGGCATGTGGGACGCACCGCCCGACCCGGGCGTGCTGTCGGTGGAGCGCTACGTCACCCCGGAGGGCAAACGGCTGCGGTTCGCCAACGTCTTCGCGGCCAACGATCCCGAGTCGACGCTGATGAACGTCAAGCAGCTGGAGGATCTGGGCGCGATCAGACGGCCGCTCAACGTGGTCATCAACTGCCGCCCGGACCGGGTGGAACGCAACGGCCAGATGGGCGCGATCGTCCCCGACCTGGCCGCCGAGACCGTGTTCCTGATCGGCCATCCGACCAAGAGTGCCCGCGATGCGATTCCGTCCGGCTTCACCGGGCGGGTGGTGGATCTCGGTGGCGACCGCCGGGACCCCGCGGAACTGACCGCGGCGATGCTCGCGGAACTCGGCCCGGCCTCCTCGCTGGTGGCGATCGGCAACATCCACGGCCAGGGCGAGCTGTTCCTGGAATGCCTCGCCGAACTGCCGCTGGACGACTCCGAGGACCCGCTCGACGCCGTTCCCGACGGTGACGGCCTGGACCAGGAAACCATGCAGATCGCGGTGCCCCGGCCGCGGATCGCGGTGGCCCGGCCGCCCGAGCCGGAGCCGTACAGCTGGGTCGCACCGCTGGAGACACCGGCGTACGGCTTCCACATCCCGGAGCAGCGCGAACTCGCCCGCCGGTTCGCCGCCCGCCAGGGCCGGCCCGCCGGCGAGAGTACGCAAGGCGCCCCGCACCACTCCTACGATCCGTCCCAGTCCACGAGGAACCCGTGATCCCCGCCCACCTCACCGCACAGACCGCCGCGCTCGGGATCGCCCTCGGGCTGATCTTCTCGCTCGTCTGCTACCTGACGACCAATCTCTCCCCCGGGGGGATGATCACCCCTGGGTGGATCGCCCTCACGCTCATCACCGACGTGCAGATGGCCGCCCTGATGGTCGGTGTGGCGGCGCTCACGTACTTCATGACAAAGCTGGTGCAGCGCACGGTGATTCTCTACGGCAAGCGGCTGTTCGCCGCCGTGGTGCTGTGCGCGGTCCTGATGCAGACCACCGTGATGCTCGCGCTCAGCCACGAGTTCCCGCTGCTGTACACGTCACAGACCCTTGGTTTCATCGTCCCCGGCCTGGTCTCCTACCAGATGGTCCGCCAGCCGATGGCGGCCACACTGATCTCGACCACGGCGGTGACGCTGGCCACGTACGTGGTGCTGGTCTCCGGTCTGCTGATCGGCCTGCTGCCCACCAGCTGACCTGTCCACCGCACTCTCACCTCGCACTTCCAAAAGGATCGGCCATGCACTCCGAACCCACCGGCACACGCAGTCGCCCGACGCGCCGCGCCGTGCTCTGGACGATCGCGGGCGTGGCGGCCGCCGGGGCGGCGGGCGGATACGCCTGGGACCACCTCGGGCACGACCGCGGCGGCGGCGACGACCTCGGCGGTACGGCCGCCGACGGCACGGGCACCACCCCGAGCGCCCGGCTCACCGGGCCCCACACCTTCGAGCGGCTGTCCGCTCCCGACCGCACCGTGGTACGCGCCGCCGACGGCGGCACGCTCGCCACGTTCACCGACGGCGCCCGTACGGCCGTACTCACCGGCCCCAACCGCACCTTCGGCGAGCCGCGGACCACCGAGGCCACGGTGACCACGGACGCCTGGGTGCGAGTGCTGCCCCACGAGTGGCAGCAGGGCATGGAGAAGTCCGCCTGGTTCAAGGGCTGGTTCCGCAAGGCGCTCGGCGACACCAGCCCGGACGTCTTCGCGGTGGCGTTCGAGTACTCGAGCGCCGGGGCGCCCGACAAGCACAACGCGGCCGGGGTGCGCTACGCGGGCACCGCCCACTTCGGCCCGCGCAACGCCAAGGTCAACAACCCGCTGGACTTCGCCTACCACGACGAACAGTCCGACTTCTACGACTATCTGGGCATTGACTGGACCTTCCCGGACGGCACGCGCGTGCAGCCGGAGCGGGCCCGCTACGGCGACGTCGACTGTTCCGGCTTCCAGCGTCTGGTGTGGGGCTACCGCATGGGCGTCCCCCTGCACAACACCAACACCCGGGGCCCCGGACTGCCGCGCCGCGCCTTCGCCATCGCCGCCTACGGCCCCGGCCGCCTGGTGATCCCGGACAACGGCGAGCAGCCCACCGACCTGGGCGCCCTGCAACCCGGGGATCTGGTCTTCTTCGCCATCATCAAGGACCGGCCGAACTTCATCGACCACTGCGGCATGTACATGGGCCTCGACGACCAGGGCCGGCACCGCTTCTACTCCAGCCGCTCCGCCGCCAACGGCCCCACGTTGGGCGACCTGTCGGGCCGCTCGCTGCTGGACGGCACCGACTTCTACGCCCGCGGCTTCCGGGCGGCCCGCCGCCTGTGACCCCGCCGCCCGATGAGCCCGCCCCCTGTGCCCCACCGCCTCACCTGACCTGCTGATCCGAGGACCACTGCCATGACCGCCGTCTCCGCCGTCCAGCCCACCGGCGCGCACCGAGGCCGCCGGGCGGCCGGCCGCCGCTCCGTCCCGCCGGAAGACGCCCCGCGCTGGGAGCGCCCGGCGCTCGCCACGGTGCTGGTCGTCGCCACGGTGCTGTACTCGTGGGGCATCGGGCACGCCGCGCTCCACCCCTTCTACGGCGCGGCGATACGGTCGATGGCCGACAGTTGGCGGGCCTTCTTCTTCGGCGGGCTCGACGCGAGCGGTTCGATCAGTATCGACAAGCTGCCCGGCGCCTTCTGGCCCGACGCCGTCACCGTCTGGATCTTCGGTCCGAGCACGTGGGCGGCCGCGCTGCCGCAGGTCGTCGAGGGCGTGCTCACCGTATGGCTGTTGCACCGGATCGTACGGGCCTGGGCCGGGCCGTTCGCCGCGCTGATCGCCGCGCTGACGCTCACCTTCACCCCGATCACCGTGGTCCTCAACAGGGCCACCATCCCGGACACCGCACTCACCCTGCTGCTGGTCGCCGCTGCCGGAGCGCTGCAGAAGGCGGTGCGCACCGAGCGGTTGCTGCCGCTGATCACCTGCGGGATCTGGGTCGGGCTCGCCTTCCAGACCAAGATGCTGCAGGCGTGGCTGGTGCTGCCCGTCTTCGCCGCGGTCTACCAACTCGCCGCGCCCGGGACCAGGTTGAACCGGGCCCTGCGCGTCCTGCTGGCCGGCGCGGTCGCGCTGGCGGTCTCCTGCTCCTGGGTGCTGATCGCCTGGGTGACACCGGCCGCGAACCGCCCGTACCTCGACGGCACGTCCAACAACGATCCGTTCACCCTGGTCTTCGGCTACAACGGACTGAGCCGCTTCGGCAGCGACTCCACCGCGTTCGGCGCCGTCGCGGGCACCGCCGCCAGCCGCACCACCGGCAACACCGGCTGGGGCATGCTGATCAACCACACGGTCGGCCCGCAGATCGCCTGGTTCCTGCCGCTCGCCGTGCTCGCCGCGGTCCTGGGCGTCGTCTGGCGCGCCGGGCAACCGCGAACGGATCCGCTGCGCACGGGATTTGTGATGTGGGGCGGCTATCTGGCCGTACACGCCCTGGTGTTCAGCTCCTCCAACGGCAACCACGCGTACTACACGGCCGTCATCGCCCCGGCACTCGCCGCGCTGGCCGGCGGCGGGCTCGCGCTCTTCCGATCGGAGTACGAGGCGCAGTACCAGCCGGTGCACGAGGCGGAGCACGGGACGGGCGGCCGGCGGCACATGGCGCTGCCGGCGGCGATCGTGCTGACGGTGGCGTGGGCACTGGTACTCGACTGGCCGACCCGGTTCGTCTCACGGCTGCTGCCGATCGCCGTGATGCTCGCGCTGTGCGGCGTGGCGGGCCTGTGGACCCGCGGGCCGCGCACCGCCCCGCGGATGGTCCACGCCGCCCTCGCCGGCGGGATCGCGGCCACCCTGGTCGTACCGGCAGGCTGGGCCATCTCCAGCCTCGACCCGCTCTACGCGGGCGCCGCCACCTCGCCGATGACCGGTCCGGTCGGCAAGGCGTACGGCGTCCACCACCGCCACGCTCCGCAGCGGGTAGGACTCGACCGGCCCAGCGCCCGCGACACCGCCCTGCTCGACTACCTCACCACGCACCGCCACGGCGAGAAGTACCTGCTCGCCACCCAGGCCGCCTACACCGCCGAGCCCCTGCTGCGCGCGAAGTCCGAGCCCGTCCTCGTCATGGGCGGCTTCACCGGCAACACCCCCTTCCCCACCGCCCAACAGCTCGGCAGCCTCGTCACCACCCGCCAACTGCGCTATGCGCTGCTCACCACCCAGCGCCCCACCACTCCCGCCACCACCTGGGTGAAGTCCCACTGCACCCGCATCCCGCCCACCGCCTACGGCCGCCGCACCGCCGGCAGCTTCGCCCTCTACGACTGCAACACCCAGAGGTGAGGCGCCCCCGCCGAACCTCCCGCAACTGATCTCGGGGCGTGCTGGTTCGGCGGGCTGGTGGTTCAGCAATCGCAGGGTCTGCCCGCTACTCGTACCGGTACTTGAGCGAATCCGCCTCCGCCTGCTCGATGTCGGCGATCGTCAGCTCTGGCATCCGCAGCTGGGCCAGCGTCACCTCGGCCGAGGTCGGCTGGGCGTCCGCCGGCAGCCACTGCTCCGGCTTCCAGGCTCCGCTGCGCAGGAGCGACTTGGGGCAGTGCGGGTAGACCTCCTCGATCCCCAGTACCAGCGCACTGGCCGGCGGCTTGCCCACGGCGGTCAGCTGCGACAGCAGCTCCGGACGGGTGGAGACACAGGCCCTGCCGTTCACCCTGAGCGTCGTGGTGCGCCCGGGAATGACGAACAGCAGCCCGGCCCGTCCGGTGGCGATGACGTTCTGCAGGGTGTCCAGACGCTTGTTGCCGGTCGCGTCCGGTATCGCCACCGTCCGTGCGTCCAGGACGGCGACGAACCCGGCGGGGCCGCCGCGCGGGGAGACGTCACAGTTCCCCTCGGCATCCGCGCTGGCGACCAGGACCAGCGATGAGCAGCCAATCAACTGCCGGGTCTGCTCGGTGAGTTCGGTCATCTGCTTCCGCACGGCCGCGTCGCTGGGGAGTTCGTAGACCCGGCGCAACGCCTGCTCGTCGGGCACGGCGTCGAGGCGGAGCGAGTCAAAGGCACTACTGGCAAGGGGTGTCGTCATGCCTCCGACCCTAATGGGCCGACCCAGGATTGATCTTGGTCAGGTGGCGCGGGGCAATAAGCACGGCCTCGCGAGGTGCCTGATGCGTGAAGATCAAACAGACCCGCGCGGCCATGTCCCGTCCTGCCTTCTGCGGGCTGTCGCGCCAAAATCTGGGCGAGTTGGTCGCGGAACGCGCCCCGCGCCGGGCGGCGGGCTGTGAGTCCGGGCGTCATGGGCGACGTGAGGGCGACCGTCGGCGGGAAAGGCCCCGAACGACAGGCCGTCACACCCACCTGGGCCGCCGCTCGAAGTGCGACATCGACCAGTGGCTGCCCGCCCGCCCTCGGCCCCTCCCCGGTACGCGAGCGAGCACACCGCAGCTTCCCCAAGGAGATCGAGCACTTCGACATCGACCGAATCGTCAAGGCCTACGGTGCGGCCGCCCGCAGAGCGCGGGAGGGCGGCCTGGACGGCATCGAGATCGCGGCCATGGCCGGCCACCTGATCGACCAGTTCTGGTCGCCGCGCACCAACCACCGCACCGACGAGTTCGGCGGCACTCTGGAGAACCGGCTGCGCTTCGGCCACATGGTGCTCGAAGAGGTCCGCAAAGAGGTCGGCGACGACTTCGTCGTCGGCATGCGCGTCCCCGGCGACGAGGGCGCGGCCGGCGGCCTCACGCCCGCCGACTGCGTCGGCATCGCCACGGCGATGGCCCGCACCGGCAAGCTCGACTTCCTGTCCGTCATCTACGGCTCCGGCAACACCGACCGTGAACTGGCCGACGTCATCCCGGTCTACGGTCGACCGCTGGGCGCCCACCTCCCGGTGGCGGCCGCGATCCGCAAGGAGGTCGGCATCCCGGTCTTCCACGCCGCCCGCATCGCCGACCTGCCCACCGCCCGGCACGCGATCGACGGCGGCTACGCCGACATGGTCGGCATGACGCGGGCGCACATCGCCGACCCGCACATCGTCGCCAAACTCCTCGCCGGACAGGAGGAGCGCATCCGTCCCTGCGTCGGCGCCACCTACTGCGCCTCCCGGGTCGAGACCTTCTGCCTGCACAACCCCGCGACCGGCCGCGAAGCGGTGATCCCGCAACTGGTCAGCCCCGCGCCCACCACCAAGCGGGTGGTCGTGGTCGGCGGCGGCCCGGCCGGCCTGGAGGCCGCCCGCGTCTGCGCCGCACGGGGGCACCACGTGGCGCTGCTGGAGGCCGCCGACCGGCTCGGCGGCCAGATGATCCCCGCCGCCCGGACCCCCCGGCACGCAGAGAAGGCGGGCATCATCCACTGGCTGGCCCAGGAGACGAAGCACCTGGGAGTGACGGTACGGCTGAACTGCCTCGCCGAGCTGTTGAGTGCACTGGCCGTCGTCCAGTTCCAGGACGATCTCGCCCTGCAGCACGAGGCCGTAGTCGACGGTCGGCGTCGTGTGCATACCGTCGGGCTCCAGTGGCTCGTCTCGCTGACGGACCGGCTGCGGGACACGCTGGCCACAGCGTCGCCCGGCGAGCGCGGATCGACAACGTGCCATTCGGCCGTCGAACAAGTCCTTGGCCACGCTCTTGCCGCGTGTGCGGTTCACGCCGGACAGGCACGGGGTCATATCCAGTCCTTGCGTTTGAAGGCCCAGTAGAGCAGCACGGATGCGACGACCATGACACCGGTGGAGGTGAGGAAGCCGACGTGGGTGTTGACACCCGGATACGGAACGTTCTGCCCGTAGAAACCGGTGACGGCTGTGGGCACGGCCACTATCGACGCCCAGCTGGTGACCTTCTTCATGATCAGGTTCATGCGATTGCCCTGAACGGTCAGATTGGTCTCCATGATGGACGTGATCATGTCCCGCAGTGACTCGGTCCACTCGGTGGCCCTGAGGACGTGGTCGTACACGTCCTGGTAATAGGGAAGCAAGGGCTCGGCGACGATGTGCAGGTCACGCCGGAGAAGGCTGTTGACGACCTCCCGCATCGGCAACACTACGCGGCGCAGCTTGGTGAGGTTCTTGCGCAGCGCGTAGGAGTCCCGCTGGACGGAGTCCATCTGCTCGCGCCCCTCGTCGAAGAGCAGATCCTCCACCGCTTCGATACGGTCGTCGAGTTCCTGCACGGCGGCGAAATGCCCGTCAACGATGTGGTCCAGCAGTCCGTGCAGCAGGAATCCCACGCCGTACTTGGCGAGATCGCTGTTGTTGTCCCAGCGTTCGACGACCTTCTCGATGTCGAACCGGTGGTCGGGGCGGATGGTGATCAACGCTGTGGGCGTTATGAATACCGACAATTCACTTGCGGTCAGCCGGCCACCGGTCTCGTCCGCGCTGACGGCGTAGGCGCTGAGGAAGGCATGGGTGCGGTAGCGGTCCAGCTTTGGCCGCTGATGCTCGTGACGCGCGTCCTCCACCGCGAGCTCGTGCAGTCCGAACTCCTCGCTGATCATCGCGAAGTCGGCGGAGCACGGATCGCACAGGTCGAGCCAGACCGCCACGTCCGGATCATTCACGTAATCCGAGATGTCAGCGGTCGGAAAGTCCTCCAGGATCAGGGAGCCGTTGCGGTAGAGCCGTGTACGAGTCATGGCGACGCACCATAAGCCGCCTCGGTAAGAAGCCTGCCTCTGCGCTCGTTGCCTCCCACAGGTGCATGGCCGGGGCTGACCTGGTTGAGCAGGGTCTTCTTCTCGCCGCGCCGGCACACCCGGACCGACCGTCGATCGCCGACGTCACCACCGACCGGCATGCGTGGCCATACGGTCTGGCCCACCCTCACGGCCACCGTCGAGGACTCCGTCGACGCGGGCGCGACGTGCGCCCAGCCCTGGTCCGAGGCGCCGCTGCTCCACCGTCGGTTCTTCGCCGGATACCTGACACTGCGCAGGGACGCCCTCGCGCTCGCCGGGCGGCGCCTCATGGGCATGTATCTGCCGCGCGGGCGGCAGTTGGGCCCCGTCGCGGCCGTGTGGATCCTCAGCCTGCTCGTCCTGATCTTCGAGCGGGACCTCGGCACCTCGCTGATCTTCTTCGGCCTGTTCGTGATCATGTTGTACGTGGCCACCGAGCGCACGAGCTGGGTGGTGTTCGGCGTCGCCATGTTCGCCGTCGGCGCCTTCATCGTCGGGTCGTTCGAACCGCACGTCCACGGCCGTGTCGTCGCCTGGCTGCACCCCATGGACATCTTCCTCCCGCCCGACAAGCGCCCGCCGGGCCTGGTCTCGGACCAGGCCGCCCAGGCACTCTTCAGCTTCGGCTCGGGTGGCATACTCGGCACCGGCCTCGGCCAAGGGCACCCGGAGCTCATCGGCTTCGCCGGGCGCAGCGACTTCATCCTCACCACGGTCGGCGAGGAACTCGGCCTGACCGGGGTGACGATCGTCCTGCTGCTCTACGCCCTGCTCGCCGAGCGCGGCCTGCGCACCGCCCTGACCGTCACCGACCCGTTCGGCAAACTGCTGGCCGGCGGCCTGGCCTCGGCGCTCGTCCTCCAAGTCTTCGTCGTCGTGGGGGGAGTCACCGGACTCATCCCGCTCACCGGCAAGGCGCTGCCCTTCCTCGCCCAAGGCGGCTCGTCCATGGTCGCCAACTGGCTGCTGATCGCCATCCTGGTCAAAGTGAGCGACACCGCCCGCCGGCCGCCCGCCCGTCCCGCCCGCCGATGTCAGCGCCGCCGAAACCCAGTTCGTACGACCGTGAGGCCGGCATTTCCCTCGGGGACAGAGCGGAGGCACGATGTTGTTCGACGTGAGCCCCCTGGACCTGCTCGTCCTGGCACCTCACCGAAACTGGGCAGCACCCTGACCTCGGCCCCCGCCGCTCACCGCAAGCGCACGGTGTTCAAAAGCGCCGGCGTCCCCATGCAGGCGGGACCCTCGCACGACGTCGGGCCGACGGCAGCCCCCTTCGCCTGCCCGGATGTGATTCCGTGGGACCTGGCTGCCGAGAGACATCGACAACTGGGGGCTTGACCATGAGTCTGACGGGGACGCCATTTTTCGTCGCGCTGATCGCGGCCACCACACTGTGCGTGATCGGCACCATGCTGCTGTGGTCGCGGCTCCGGGGCCCCCACACGCTGCGCTGGCTGCTACGGCTGCTGATGATCGGCCTGTGCCAGCTCACCGCGATCTCGGTGGTCGCCACGTGGATCAACAACGACTACGGCCTGTACGCCTCCTGGGACGACCTGCTGGGAAGGAACACCGGGGCCGTCGCCATGCCCGGACCCCCTGCCGACCGTGCCAAGTTCACCAACAGCGGCACAGGGCTGCTGGACACCTACTTCCGCGGCCGGCACTCCGCGCTTTCCGGGCAAGTCGTCGTCTGGACGCCGCCGCAGTACACCCAGCCCCGGTACCGCCACACCAGGTTCCCGATCGTGCTGCTTCTGCACGGAGTGCCGGGCAGCCCCGCGTCTTGGCTGGAACACGGCGGCATGCCCCAGGACTTCCAGCAGCTGATGACCGCGGGCACCACACACCCCTTCATTCTGGTCATGCCGGTGGTCGATCCGGGTGGCATCGACACCGACTGCACCGATCAGCCCAACCGAAAGGTTGCCACCTGGATGGCGCGTGACGTGCCGGAACTGATCAGCCACAAGTTCCGCACACTGTCGGGTCCCAAGGGCTGGGGTGTGATGGGCTTTTCCACCGGAGGCTTCTGCGCCGCCCGACTCCCCCTTGCTTACCCCAAGGTCTTCGGCGCCGGCGCCGCGCTGGACCCCGACCCGCTGACCGGTGACAAGGGCGTGCTCAGGGACCCGGCGGTACGGCGGCGTACCAGTCCCACGTACATGGTGACGCACACCACCGCACCGGTGAGCCTCTTCCTGGCCACTTCGGCGGAGGACCGGCTCAGTCCGCCGCACTACATCGAACAGTTCGCGAAGGCCGCAGCCGGCACACGCGTCCAGACCCGGACTCTGGTGCTGCCCAGCGGCGGCCACAACTACAACACCTGGATGCGTCTGTACCCGGTGGCCTTCAACTTCCTCAGCCACCACACCGACGCACCGAAGGGATGAGGAGCATGGGAATCCTCAGTGATCGGCGGACTGGCAGCGTGGTCGTACACGGCCCGCAGCGCCTCGAGGAAGGCGTTCCTTCCGCGCATACCGCACTCCCCCGCCCTCACTGTGCTGAACTCGCAGATGATCGGTCGATGCTCAAGTCCCAGCGAGTCTTGTCCGCCTCCCAGCTGGTGACGTAGGCGCAGCGGTAGGCCTCGACAGGTGGCGGCCACATGGACAGGCCCGGTCCGCCTTGGAGATGGCCGTAGCAGCCGGGGCGGCGTGCGCGGCGGTCGTCGGGACCGGGAGCGCTGCAAGAGCGGCGGCCGCGGCAGCGTACGTACGGGAGGCGCGAGCCCGGCATCAATCCCCTGGTTGCATGGTTGCGCAAGCTGGCAAGCTATGCTCGTACGTGAACTGGCTCCAGGCGCCTGCCGGATGAGCGCCGCACCGAGCCGGGCGGGATGCCGCGACGGAATCCCGCCCTCTTGTCCGGTGTCGGGGGACGGGAACGCAGGAACACTCAGGCCACGAACAGGGGGAGCACGGGATGCGGGAAGGAACCCGGGCGGTGCTCGCGGCCGCCACCACAGTGGTCGTCGCCGCGGTCCTGGGCCCGATATGGGGCGGTCACACGGGCAGTGCGACGGACGACCGGCCGGAGGGCCGGGGTCGGGCGATCGCCTCGCCCTCGTCGCCGCTCTACACCTCCGAGCAGCCGCCGGCGGACCAGAAGTCCGTACCGGATCCGCACCTGCCCGCCCCGGTGGTGAGCATGGACATCGCCCATGCCTCGGACCAGGGTGCGCACGCCGTCAACATCACCGTCGACGACGGCCCTGATCCGGTATGGACACCGCGTGTGCTGAAGGTGCTCCGCGACAACGGCGTCAAGGCGGTCTTCTGCATGATCGGGCGGAACGCGGCCAGGTATCCCGACGTGCTGCGGCAGGTCGTCGCCGACGGGCACCGGCTGTGCGACCACAGCGTCCGCCACGACACGGCGATGGACCGCAAGCCGGCCTCCTACCAGTACGGCGAAGTCGTCGACGCGGAGCGGATGATCGAGCGCGCGTCCGGCGGGGTGAAACCGTTGTACTACCGCGCGCCCGGTGGCGCCTTCACCCCGTACAGCCGCCAGATCGCCGCGTCGCTGGGGATGCGCCCGCTCGGCTGGAACATAGATACGGAGGACTACCGGCGGCCCGGTGTGCGGACGATCCTCAGCACCGTGGAACGGGAACTGCGCAACGGCCCGACGATCCTCTTCCACGACGGCGGCGGGGACCGGTCGCAGACGGTGGCCGCGCTCGCCGCGCTCCTGCCCCGGCTGAAGGAGCAGGGCTACGTCTTCGGCTTCCCGGTGCGGTGAGGCAGCCGGACCATGCCGGAGTACGACAGGGTGAATTCTGGTATTTGGTTCGCCAATTTCCCCCCATGTGCAGGTTGTGAATCAATTGCACCGAGTTGGTGAACGCGCCATGCGGCGAAGGATGTCTGACAGGCCGTAAAGGGCCTACCGGCCCGTCGCACATGGGAAGCTCAGAGGCACGACCTTGACCTCGACCGCACTCGATACGTCACCCCCCTCCCCCGGAGCCCCAGAAAACCGGGCCCTCTTCCGCTCCGCGGCAGCCGCGCCGACCCGCACCCTCGTCGACGTCCTGGCGGCGACCGCCGCCCGGCACCCGGACGCACCCGCCCTGGACACGGGCGGCGAGGTGCTGTCCTACCAAGAGCTGTGCACAGAGGCCCGCACTCGCGCGCTGCGGCTCACCGAGCGGGGTATCGGCCCCGGCGACCGGGTGGGCGTACGGGTGCCGTCGGGTACCGCGGAGCTGTACCTGTCGATCCTCGCGGTCCTGCACTGCGGCGCGGCGTACGTCCCGGTCGACGCCGACGACCCCGAGGAGCGTGCCGCGACCGTCTTCCGCGAGGCGGGCGTCTGCCACGTTCTCGGGCCGCATCCGCAACCCGCCGACCTGGTACCGGCGTCCGGGGCCGCGGGCACCGCGCCCGCCCCCGCCGACGACGCCTGGATCATCTTCACGTCCGGCTCGACCGGCGCGCCCAAGGGCGTGGCCGTCACCCACCGCTCCGCCGCGGCCTTCGTCGACGCCGAGGCCGCGCTGTTCCTCGCCGGCCGGCCGCTCGGCCCCGGCGACCGCGTCCTGGCGGGCCTGTCGGTCGCCTTCGACGCCTCCTGCGAGGAGATGTGGCTGGCCTGGCGCTCCGGCGCCTGCCTGGTACCGGCCGAACGGGCCCTGGTGCGCGCCGGGCACGAACTCGGCCCGTGGCTGGACGCCCGCGGCATCACCGCCGTCTCCACCGTGCCCACCCTGCTGGCGATGTGGCCGGAGGAGGCGCTACGGCGGGTGCGGCTGCTGATCCTGGGCGGCGAGGCCTGCCCGCCCGGCCTCGTCGAACGGTTCGCCCGCCCCGGCCGGGAGATGTGGAACACCTACGGCCCCACGGAGACCACCGTTGTGGCCTGCGCCGCCCGGCTGGAGACCGGGCAGCCGGTGCGCATCGGACTGCCGCTCGCCGGCTGGGAGTTGGCGGTGGTGGACGAGGCCGGCGAACCGGTCGCGTACGGCGAGGAGGGCGAACTGGTCATCGCCGGTGCCGGAACCGCCCGCTATCTCGACCCCGTCAAGGACGCCGAACGCTTCCGGCCCTGCCCGGCGCTCAACTCCCCGCGCACCTACCGCTCGGGCGACCTCGTGCGCGCCGACGCCGAGGGACTGGTGTTCCTCGGGCGCGCCGACGACCAGGTCAAGCTCGGCGGACGCCGTGTCGAACTCGGCGAGATCGACACCGCCCTGCTCGCCCTGCCCGGGGTGCGCGGCGCGGCGGCGGCCGTGCCGTCCACCGCTGCCGGCGCCCAGGTGCTGGTCGGCTACATCGTCGCGCAGGAGAACGCCGACGGCCGCTCGGCCTTCGACGCCGACAAGGCCAGGGCCCTGCTGGTCGAGCGGCTGCCCGCACCGCTGGTTCCGGTGCTGGCCGAGGTGGCGGACCTGCCCACGCGGGTGTCCGGGAAGGTGGACCGCAAGGCGCTGCCCTGGCCGGTGCCGCTGGCCGGCGGCGCACCGAACGGCGAGGCGGCCCACCGGCTCCAGGGCACCGCCGCCCGGCTGGCGGACGTCTGGGAGGAGTTGCTGGGTCTGCGGCCCGGCCCGGACAGCGACTTCGTCCAGCTGGGCGGCACCAGCCTGACCGCCGCCCGGATGGCCTCGATGCTGCGCCGGGATCACCCGGGTCTGTCGGTCGCCGACCTCTACCGGCACCCGGTGCTGCGGCGCATGGCCGACCATCTCGACTCCCTGGCCGGCGCCGCCGAGCAGGTGCGCCCCGCCCGGCCGGTGCCCCGGAAGACCGCCGTGGTGCAGTTCCTCGTCTCCCTGGCCGGTTACGGCGTCACCGGGCTGCGGGGCCTGGTCGCACTGGCCGCGGCGGACGACGTCCTCGGCTGGGTCGCGCCGCACCGGTGGGCGCCGCACACCTCGTGGTGGCTGGTCCTGGCCGGGTGGGTGCTGCTGTTCAGCGCGCCCGTGCGCTGCCTGCTCGGGGCGGCCCTCGCCCGCGCGCTGGCCGGCTCGATCACTCCGGGCACCCATCCGCGCGGCGGCGCCGTCCACCTGCGCCTGTGGAGCGCGGAGCGTGCGGTCGCGGCGTTCGGCGTGCCGTCCCTGCTCGGCACCCCGTGGGCCGCGCTGTACGCCCGGATCCTCGGCTGCCGCACCGGGCGGGACATACGGCTGCACGCCATGCCCCCGGTGACGGGCCTGGCCGAGCTGGGCGACGGATGCAGCGTCGAACCGGAGGCGGACATCGCGGGCTGGTGGCTCGACGGCGACCGGCTGCAGGTCGGCAGGGTCGTCGTCGGCGCGGACGCCCGGGTGGGACACCGCAGCACCCTGCTGCCGGGTGCGGTCCTCGGGCACGGTGCGGAACTCGCCGCCGGTGGCTGCCTGGACGGCCGGATCCCCGACGGCCAGGTGTGGACCGGCTCACCCGCCCGGCCGGCCGCGGCCACCGAACACCTCGCGGACCGAGGCCGGGCCGCCCCGCCGGCGGACCGCCGGCGCCGCTGGCATCTCGCCTACGCGCTGTCCCTCGCCCTGCTGCCGCTGCTGTCGCTGCTGGCCTCCGCCCCGGCGCTGGCCGTCACCTGGCTGCTGGTGCGCGGTACGGCCACGCTGTCCGGGGCGACCTGGCGGCTGCTCGCCGCCGCACCCCTGTTCGCCTTGCTGACCACCGGGTGCGGGATGCTCCTCACCGCGCTCACCGTGCGCCTCCTGGGCCGCGGGATCACGCCCGGCCTGCACCGCGCCGACGGCGGCGTGGCCTGGCGGGCGTGGCTGGTGACGCGGCTGCTCGACGGCGCTCGCGGCACCCTGTTCCCGCTCTACGCGAGCCTCGCCACACCGGCCTGGCTGCGCCTCCTCGGCGCCCGGGTCGGCCGCGGCGCCGAGATCTCGACCGTGCTGCCGCTGCCGTCGCTGCTCGGGGTCGAGGACGGGGCGTTCCTCGCCGACGACACGCTCATGGCACCGTTCGAACTGCGCGGCGGCTGGATGCGGTTGGGGGCCGTGCGGATCGGCAGGCGGGCCTTCGTCGGCAACTCCGGCATCGTCGGCCCCGGCCGTGAAGTAGCCGACGACGCCCTGGTGGGTGTGCTGTCCGACGCACCGGAGCAGGGGGAGCCCGGGACGTCCTGGATCGGACGGCCCTCGATGCCGCTGCCCCGAGTGGCCGAGATCGGCGACGCGGCGCGGACGTTCGCCCCGCCCCGGCGGCTGGTGGCGGCCCGCGCTGCCGTCGAGGCGTGCCGCGTGCTGCCGGTGATCCTCGGCACGCTGCTGACCGAGGGGCTGCTGCTGGCCCAGCAGTACGCCCTGGACCTGGGCGGCTTGGCCCTGGCGGCCCTCGCAGGCGTCCCGCTGCTCCTTGCCGCCTCCCTGGCGGCCTGCCTGACCACGACCGTCGCCAAGTGGCTGCTCGTGGGCCGGTTCCGGCCGGTGGAGCGGCCCTTGTGGTCGTCGTTCGTGTGGCGCAACGAGTTGTTCGACACGTTCGTGGAGGTGTTGGCGGTGCCGTGGGGTATCGCCGCGCACCTGGGCACGCCCGTGGTGAACTGGTGGCTGCGCAGCCTCGGTGCGCGCATTGGACGCGGGGTGTGGTGCGACACGTACTGGCTGCCGGAGACGGATCTGGTCAGCATCGGCGACGGCGCCACCGTCAACCGTGGCTGCGTGCTGCAGACCCACCTCTTCCACGACCGGATCATGCGGATGGACACCGTGTGCCTGGCCGCCGGCGCCTCCTTGGGCCCGCACAGCATCGCCCTGCCCGGCACCACGATCGGCACCGGCGCGTCCATCGCCGCGGCCTCTCTGGTGATGCGGGGGGAGACGGTCCCCGACGGCACCCGCTGGGCCGGCAACCCCATCGCCGGCGTCCCCGCGGTCGGCCCCGCCGCCCGGCTCGTCGAAGAGGAGACGGCATGATCTGGTGCAGCCGGCGCGCGCTGGTCCGGGGCGCGGCGCTCGCCCCGCTGGCGGCGATGGCCGCGGATGCCCTCCCGAACCCGGCCGAACGCTACTTCGCCGGCCATGGCAGCTACGACCACCGCTCGCTCGCCTACGACCTCCGCCTGGCCTACGACCCGGCCGCCGGCACCCTGGAGGGCCGGGCGCACATCCGCGTGGTGGCCGAGCGGACGCTGCGTCAGGTCCGCCTCGACCTGGCAAGGCTCTCCGTGTACGAGGCGCTGGTCGACGGGGCCGCCGTACAGCCCGGCCGAAAGGGGCACAAACTGCTGCTGCCCGCCCCGCGCCCGATCCCGGCGGGCACGCCGTTCACCCTGGAGATCGGCTACGGCGGCCGGCCCGGCCCGGTACGCACACCGTTCGGGCAGATCGGGTGGGACCGCACGGGCGACGCACACGACGGCACGCTGGTGGCCGCCCAGCCGCTGGGCGCCCCGTCATGGTTCCCGTGCAACGACCGTCCGGACGACAAGGCCGAGTTCACCTTCCGGGTGACCGTGCCCCGCGGCCACCAGGCGCTCGCCAACGGAGTCCTGCTGGAGCGGCGCACCTCGGACACCACCGAGTGCTGGACGTACCACCACGGGGGTCCCATGGCCCCCTACCTCGCCGCGCTGTACACCGGCCGCTTCGCGCACGAGACCTGGAAGGCCACGGACAGCGCGACCGGCCGCTCGATCACCGGCCGCAACGCCTACCCCGTCCACCTGTCCGGCCGGGCCCGGCATGATCTGGGCCGCCAGCCCGAGATGTTCGAGGCGTTCACCCGGTGGTTCGGGCCGTACCCCTTCGAGACGTACGGCGCCGTCGTCGTGGACGCCGACCTGGACCAGCCGGTGGAGAACCAGACGGCGTCCGTCTTCGGCCGCAACCACATCGACGGCGAGCGCACCTGGGAGACGCTGGTCGCCCACGAACTCGTCCACCAGTGGTACGGCAACAGCGTCAGCCTGCGCGACTGGCGGGACATCTGGCTCAACGAGGGTTTCGCCACCTATGGGGAATGGCTGTGGTCGGAGCACCTGGGCGAGGACTCCGCCGACACCATCGCCCGCGCGGCCTGGCACGCCCTCGCCCGCCAAGGCAAGGGGCTGCGGATCGCCGACCCCGGCCCCGACCGCATCTTCGACGAGCGGGTGTACAACCGGGGCGCGTGCACGCTGCACGCGCTACGACTGACGATGGGCGACGACCGCTTCTTCGCCATGCTGCGCGGCTGGCACCACGCCCACCGCGGCGAAAGCGCCGACACCGCAGCCTTCGTCGCCCACGCCGGCCGGACCGTACCGAGGGCGGTGGAACCCCTGCTGCGCGCCTGGCTCTACGACACCCACCTGCCGCCCCTGCCCCCGCCGGAACCGGGACACGGGCGGAGCTGAAACCCGCCGGAGCGAGGGGCGTCTGCGGCGGACACTTGGAATCCCACTGGACCCACAACCGTACCGGCTACACCTGCCGCAACGGCCACTCCAGCCCGCCCCTCATCAGGGCACGACCAAGAGAACAGCTGCCGCCCTCAGCACGGCTGTCAGCACAGTCAGGAGCACATTGCACTCCGCACTCACCCAGATCCGCCATGAACTGCAGTGCCGTCGACGGCGACTTCATTGCCCGTCGCCACCACCTTCGCCCGCCTCAGTGGGCCGCGGGACCTCTGAAGGCATGTTCGCGGCGGCATGCAGAGCAGCGACGGCTGCGGCCACTTGCGCTTGCACCGCATCGGCCAGGGCAACTCCCTGGACTGTGGTGACCAGTTGCCCGGCGAGCCTATGGAGCTTGATGTTCGTGTTCTGGGAGACCGTGACCAGCACGTTCCAGGCGTCCTCGGAGCTGAGGCGGAACGAGGCCATCAGGACCCCGAGCGCCTGGTCGATGACGGCGCGTGTCTGCATGGCGCGGCGCAGCTGAACCACCTCGGTGCGCAGCTCCTCCTCCTGACTCAGGGCATCCTCCTGGGTCTCGGCAGCCGGCAGGGCAGTCCCTGACGGCGGGTACGGGGCACGACGACATACGAACAGGGAACCGGTCCCTGTCGCGCTCAGCAGACGCTGGACCTGCCGACTGGCGGCCTGGACGGTCAGGGTCTTCCCGGTGCGTAGGGCATCACGCCGAGCGGCCAGCAGGACATTGAGTCCGGAACAGTCACAGAACGTTGTCTCGGTCAAGTCGAGGTCAACGCCCCGGGTGCCCCGCCCGACGGCTTCCCTCAGGGCTGACCGAAGTGCCCCTTCCGTACAGAGGTCCAGCTCGCCGCAGATCGTCACCAGCACACGCCCACCGCACGGGGAGACATTGATCATCAGATCCTGCAGCGGCGCTTGCGCAGTGGCAGAGGCGTCGGTCATTGCTGCGTGCACGGTCATGTCCTCCTCCCTGGCGCTCTGCGGTGGAAGCCTCGGTTCGGACATGGCCACCTCTCCCGTCCGGGTCCCTCCGACCTCGCTACCAAGACTCCGCTCACCGGACCTCACCCGTCAAGGAATACCGGAAAAATATTTCACCCTTTTGGATACGCGAATAAGACGTCTACCCTGGGATGCATGGGAGAAGCACCGGAACCGCACACCGGGTGGACGTTCCTCACCAACCACGCCCGGGTACTCGCCACGATCGCCGACGATCACACAACCCGCATGCGCGACATCGCCGCACGCTGCCGGCTCACCGAACGCGCAGTCCAGAAGATCATTTCCGATCTGGAGGCCGACGGGTATCTCACCCACACCCGTGAGGGCCGGGCCAACGCCTACCGCATCCAGCCCGGAACCGTCCTGCGCCACCCCGCCGAAGCCGACCTCACCGTCGCAGACCTGCTCTCCCTCCTCTCCCGGCACGACACCGCCCGTGCGGACGACGCCAGACACACTCGATAAACGGCCACGCTCGTCCAGGACCAGGCGGCGACCCACAGCTACGCCTGCGCGGGACCGGCCGGCGCGGCCCAGAGCATCGCCATCGCCGTCGGCGGCCCGCTGGTCGGGGCCCTGGCCGACCACCACGGCCACCGGTCCATCGCAGTGGCTGCCCCGATCGCCGATTCCCCTTCGTGGGCCGCCCGCCCTGACGACTGCGAGCCACGGCAGCCGGAAGAGCATGTTCGCGCCGGCTGCTCTCGTGGGCCCGACCCAGTCCTCCGAGCCGGCATGGACCAACGGATTCGCAGCCAGCCGCCTTGCCCCAAACGGTCATTACGGCAGAACCGATGTGCACCATCTCTATCCGGGATGTGTCAGCACCGACGAGGGACCTGGCCCCGGGCGCCGGCAGCGCATGCCTCAGCCTCCAGCCGAGCCGGAGCGGGCGCCAAACAGTTCGGCGACCACGCGGCGGCGAACGCGAGCGGCCCGAACACTCAGGCACCACCGCTCAACTGGTCCAGTGACACCATTCTTTGGTCATTGTTGACAGGACGAGACTGTCCGCCCAACAACTGCGAGAGTAACCTCGCCCCGTCCGCAACCCCTGTGCCACCACCCCCCACCTGAGGGGCGGACACGCAAGGTCCCTTTCGATCTCAAGAAAGGACTCTGATGGCACGCACCATCAGACGGTGGCTGCTCGCGGGGGTGGGCACACTCAGCCTCGCAGCGGCGGGCGCCGTGCCCGCGACGAGCGCTGCCCACCAGGCAACCTATCCGCACGTACGGCCAACTGTCGCCGACTACACGCAGTTGACGACCAGCCAGACGCCCCCGACACAAGCTCAGTGCGCGTCAGTGGGACGCCGCTGCTTCACCCCCCAGGCCATCCAGGCGGCCTACAACGTGGGCCCGCTGCACTCAGCCGGAGACGATGGCCGCGGTCAGACGATTGCGATCGTCGACTCCTACGGCAGCGACACCATGGCCCACGACCTGCACGTATTCGACCAGGCGTTCAACCTCGCAGCCATGTGCGGGGAAGACAACGTCAGCTGCGCACCCGGCATGCCGACCTTCAGCGAGCTTCATCTGCAGGGCTCGCCCGCCACCAAGGCGCCGCCGCCCACAAGCAAATCCCCTGGGCAGGAGGACAAGAGTGCGTGGGCACTGGAGGTGGCTCTCGACGTCGAGACCGCCCACGCCATGGCACCAGGCGCCAACATCCTGCTGGTCACCACTCCCACC
>NZ_JBIAEC010000008.1:0-294674 GCF_042868225.1 Streptomyces sp. NPDC007856
GTTGATAGGCCGGATCTGGAAGCCAGGTAACTGGTGGAGGTGACCGGTACTAATAGGCCGAGGGCTTGTCCTCAGTTGCTCGCGTCCACTGTGTTGGTTCTGAAACCACGAACAGCCCCGCCATCCGATGGCGGTCCGGTTGTCAGTTTCATAGTGTTTCGGTGGTCATAGCGTGAGGGAAACGCCCGGTTACATTCCGAACCCGGAAGCTAAGCCTCACAGCGCCGATGGTACTGCAGGGGGGACCCTGTGGGAGAGTAGGACACCGCCGAACAATTCTTGGGAAAGGCCCACGCCGGATGGCGTGGGCCTTTCTGCGTTTAGGGGAACCGCATTACCCCGAAGGGCGGCAGAGCCAGGGCGGATTCAGAGCCGGCCCGCCGCCTTCAGAGCCAGATACGCATCCGCCAGTGCCGGCGCCAGATCCTCCGGCGTCGCGTCCACAACCGTCACGCCGTGCCGTCGAAGCTGCTCAGCCGTGCGCTGACGCTCGCTCTGCGCCTGAGCCGCCGCCGCTGCCTCGTACACCGCCTCCGCGCTGCCCCGGGACTCTGCCATGCGGGCGATGTGTGGGTCGGCCACCGAAGCGACCAGAAGGGTATGCCGCTGAGTGAGCTGCGGAAGCACGGGGAGCAGACCCTGCTCCACGGGGGCCGCGTCGAGCGTCGTGAGCAGCACGATCAGGGATCGGCGGGGGGCCGTACGCAGAGCTGCGCCGGTGAGGCCCCGAGCATCGGTCTCGACGAGTTCCGGTTCCAGCGGTGCCATCGCGTTCACCAGGCCCGGCAGTACGTCTCCTGCCGAGCGGCCTTGGACCAGGGCCCGCACCCGGCGGTCGTACGCCAGGAGTGCCACGCGGTCGCCGGCCCTGGATGCCAGGGCCGCGAGGAGGAGTGCGGCGTCCATGGAGGCGTCGAGGCGCGGTGCGTCGCCCACGCGGCCGGCGGAGGTGCGGCCGGTGTCCAGGACGAGCAGGATGTGACGGTCGCGTTCGGGGCGCCAGGTGCGGACGGCGACGGCGGACTGGCGGGCGGTGGCTCGCCAGTCGATCGAGCGGGTGTCGTCCCCGGGGACGTACTCGCGCAGACTGTCGAATTCCGTTCCCTCGCCGCGGGTCAGCACGCTGGTGCGGCCGTCGAGTTCACGCAATCGGGCGAGTTTGGACGGGAGATGCTTTCGGCTGGTGAAAGGGGGCAGAACTCGTACGGACCAGGGCAGCTTGTGGGCGCCTTGGCGGGAGAACAGTCCGAGGGGGCCGTAGGAGCGGATCGTCACGCGGTCGGCGTGGCGGTCGCCGCGGCGGGTGGGGCGCAGCCTTGTCGTCACGCGTCGGCGTTCGCCCGGGGGGACGGTCAGTCGGTGCCGGGAGGCCTCGATCTCGGTGCCCGGCTCCCAGCTGCTCGGCGGCCATGCGTCACGCAGCCGTGCCCGCAGAAGGCGGCGGGACGGGTTGGTGACCGTGAGCGTGACGTCGGCGGTCTCCCCGAGGCGGGTGGAGGTGTCTCCGGACCGGGAGAGGACGAGGCGTCGTACGGGGGCGGCGAGCGCGTAGTCGCAGGCGCAGGCGAGGGCCAGGGGGCCGTTGACCGCGAGGATGCCCGTCCAGCCGGGTTCCAGGATGCCGACGGGGATCGAACCGAGGGCCGCGAGGAGGGCGGCGCGTCCGGTGAGTGCCATCAGCGGGGGACCGGGACGTGGGCGAGGATGGCGTTGATGACGGAGTCCGCCGTCACGCCCTCCATCTCGGCCTCGGGGCGCAGCTGGACCCGGTGCCGCAGGCTGGGCAGGGCGAGGGCCTTGACGTCGTCGGGGATGACGTAGTCGCGGCCCGTGAGCCAGGCCCAGGCGCGCGAGGTGGCCAGGAGGGCGGTGGCGCCGCGGGGGGAGACACCGAGGGTGAGGGAGGGCGACTCACGGGTGGCGCGGCAGATGTCCACGACGTAGGCGGTGATCTCGGGGGACACGGTCGTCTTCGCGACGGCGGCGCGGGCCGCTTCCAGGCCGGCGGGGCCGGCGACGGGGCGCAGGCCGGCGGCGCGCAGGTCGCGCGGGTTGAAGCCCGAGGCGTGCCGGGTCAGGACGTCGATCTCGTCCTGGCGGGACGGCAGAGGGATTGTCAGTTTGAGCAGGAAACGGTCGAGTTGGGCTTCGGGGAGGGGGTACGTGCCCTCGTACTCGACCGGGTTCTGCGTCGCGGCGACGAGGAACGGTTCGGGGAGCGGGCGCGGGGTGCCGTCGACCGTGACCTGGCGCTCCTCCATGGCTTCGAGGAGGGAGGACTGGGTCTTGGGCGGGGTGCGGTTGATCTCGTCCGCGAGCAGGAGGTTGGTGAAGACCGGGCCCTCCTGGAAGGAGAACTCGGCGGTGCGGGTGTCGTAGACGAGGGATCCGGTGACGTCGCTCGGCATCAGGTCGGGAGTGAACTGGACGCGCTTGGTGTCGAGTTCGAGTGCAGATGCCAGGGCGCGGACGAGCAACGTCTTGGCGACTCCGGGGACTCCTTCAAGGAGAACGTGTCCGCGGCAGAGGAGGGCGACGACGAGGCCGGTCACGGCGGGGTCCTGGCCGACCACGGCTTTGGCGATCTCGGCGCGCAGAGCCTCCAGGGAGGCTCGGGCGGCGTCCGAATCCCCGGTGTTCCCGGCGTTGTCAGTGGTCGGGTCCATCATGAACGGCGTACCTCTCTTTCGAGGGCGTCGAGTTGGTCGGTGAGTGCGATGAGAGCCGCGTCGTCGCCGGGCGGCGGTCCGAAGAGGAGCGAGTGCAGGGCCTGTTGCTCGCCGGTGAGGTGGGCGGACAGGGCGGGGAGCAGGGCCTCGGGCGTGTGCGCCTGGGTGACGGGGATGCCGACGAGGGGGGCGAGGCGGGTGCGGGTGGTGGAGCGAAGAGCGGCGGCCGCGCGGTCGCGGGCGTCGGCCTTGCGGTAGAGGCGGGCTCGTCCTTCGGCGGTCTCGGAGGCGCGGATCGCGACGGGGAGTCTTTCGGGCACGAGGGGGCCGAAGCGGCGTGCCCGCCAGAAGGCGGCGAGTACCGCTGCGATGAAGAGCTGCAGGGTGCCCCAGAGCCAGCCCGAGGGGAGCAGATCGAGGAAGTTCTTCTGGTCGCCGGTGCCGGTGGCCGAGGTGTCGGAGAGCGAGGGGAGGTACCAGACCAGATGGGGGCGGGAGCCGAGGAGTTGGAGGGCGAGCGAGGCGTTGCCCTGCTTGTCGAGGCGGTCGTTGTAGAGGATGTCGGGCGCGCCGAGCACGACGGTGTCGCCGCTCCCGGATGTCTCGGGGATGCGCAGCAGGGTGGCGAGGCGCGCACTGGGGTAGCAGCGGTCGGCGCCGAGGCGGGTGGTGGTGTAGCGGATGCCGCCGGTGTCGGCGCTGCCCGCGCGCCGGGCCGCGGGCAGGGTGCAGTGGGGGGCGAGCGTGGTGGCGCTGCTGGTGGCGGGGTCTGCGGTGACTCCCGGGGCGAGCCGTTCGACGGAGGGGGTGCCCGCCGCGACCAGGACGGTGCGCCCGCCAGAGGTGGCGGTGACCGCGCGCAGTTGGGCTTGTTGACGGTCCGTCAGGAGGTCGGGTGCGGCGACCAGAAGAGTGGTGTCCGGCCCAGCGGCGTCCCGTGCGGCGCCGAGCGAGGTGACCACGCGCGTGGCGACGCCCCGGTCGGCGAGGAGTTGAGCGACGGCACGGCTGCCATAGGGGTCGGCGGAGCGCGGGTCCAGTGCGCCGTGCCGGACGGTGGAGCGTACGGCCGCCATGGCGACGGCCGCCACCAGGATCAGCACGGCGGCGAGTGCGATGCCTCGCGCGCGCGTCCATACCTGGCGGGCGGTGGGCGCGGTGGAGGTCGTCGGCAGCGCGGCCTCGGCGGTCACTCGGCGGCCCCCTGGTGGGCGGTGGGGGCCGTGCTGGTGGTGCTGTGGGTGAGGGCGGGTCTGGCGCGTTCCAGGTCACGGTCGAGTTCGGCGATGCGGTGGTACGACTGCTCGGTCGCCCTGCGACCGCCGTATGTGACGTCGTCGAACTCGCGGGCCGCGGCCCGCAGTCGGTCGGTGTGTGCGGGCAGGGACCGGCCGGCTTCGGCCGCCGCTTCGTCGGCGGTGCGGCCCGGGCGGACGTCGAGCAGAGTGCGTTCCTCCAGGGAGCGGACGATGGCCCGCATGCGTTCCTGCACGGCCTGGTTCCAGTGGCCCTGGGCCGCGTGTGCCTCGGCGGCCGCGCGGTGTTCGGCGGCGCTGCGGGGGCGGTCGTCGAACAGGGCGGCGGCGGAGGAGGAGGTGGGTTGCCGGCGCGGGGTGCCCAGGCGCCACCACAGGGCGGCCAGGACGGCGACGACGAACAGGACCACGACGACCAGGCCGATCGTGCCGCCGGGTGTCGCCGAGGCGGCCGAGTCGAGCAGCCGGCCGAGCCAGTCCCAGAAGGCGTTCAGGGCACGTTGGAACAGCCCGGGTTCGTTCTCGTGGTACAGCCGCTTGGACAGTTCGCGGCGTGCCGCCTCCCGCGCGGGATCACGCGGGATGGTCAGGGGCGGCTCGTCTCCCGAGCCGCCTGCTGCGCGGACGGCCGTGTCCGCCGCGCGCAGCAGGCCTCGTACGACCGTGCCGCCGGCGCCGGACGGGGCCGTCGCCGCGAGCACTCCCCCCGTGAGACTCACCGCATCAGCTCCCCGGGACGGGGCCGGGCCCGGCGGTGTTCTGGACACCGGCGGCGCGGACCAGTTCGAGGTCGAGGGCTTCGCGGCGGATGCGCTGGTCGATGTAGAGGAGCACGGTGACGCCCGCGCTGATCGGCAGGGTGAGCGTGGTGCCGATCAGGGCGCCGATACCCCGGATGATCAGGGCGGTCCAACCGATGTGCCCGCCGCTGGTACCGAGCACGTCGCTCGTGCTGTCGCCGCTGGCGGCGGCCCCGATGAGGGTGAAGGGGATGGAGATGACCGACGCGACGATGACGGTGATGAGCAGGGTGAGCAGCACGATGCCGAAGGTGCGCCACCAGGAGCCGCGGACGAGCTTCGCGGAGCGCTTCAGGGACTTCACGATGCCCTGCCGCTCCAGCATCAGAGCGGGCGCGGCCAGGTAGAAGCGGATCCCCAGCCATATCGCGACGACGGTGGCCGCGAGGAAGCCGAGCACGAACAGGGCGGCTCCGCCGTTCCTGTTGCCGGCGAGCAGGAGGAGGAGGCCGGGCAGTCCACCGACGACCACGACACCGGCGAAGATCAGGCCGAGCAGAATGAGCAGTCCGAGGAGTTTCAGGATCTGCGGGCGGGATTCGCGCCAGGCCTCGCCGGCGGTGATCGACCTGCCGAGGACGGCCCGGCTGGTGATGGTCGTGAGCAGGGCGGTCAAAAGGATGATGGCGACCGTCCGGATCACCGAGACGATGCCGGTGCCGATCATGGTCTCGCGCAGGGCGTGGAGCGCTTCGTCGGGGCTGGCGTTGTTCGGGTCGTTGATCGTCGTCTGGACGGTGGTGTCGTTCAGGACGAGGCCCTGCAGCAGGACCATGCTGGTGTTCAGGAGCAGGGACACCGCCAGCGAGATGCCGAGGACCGTGCGCCAGTGCGCGCGCATGGTGGAGACGGCGCCGTCGAGGATCTCGCCGACGCCGAGCGGGCGCAGCGGGATGACGCCGGGCTTGGCCGCGGGCGGGGGACCGCCCCAGCCGCCGCCCCAGGCTCCGTATCCGCCGGGGTTGCCGTACCCGCCAGGAGGGCCGCCGTACCCGCCAGGAGGGCCGCCGTACCCGCCAGGAGGGCCTCCGTAGCCGCCGGGAGGGCGGCCGTACCCGCCGCCGTATCCGCCGTATCCGCCGGGCGGTTGTCCGGTCCGGCCCGCGCCGGGCGGCGGGGGTGGCGGGGTCTGGTGAGCGCCGGGGGCACCGGTGGGCGCGGACCACTGGCCGGGTGGCGGCTGCTCCTTGGACCACTTTCCGCCTGGGCCCTGCGCGTCGGCATGCGGCTGCGCCGGGGGTGCGGTGTCGCCGGGGCGGTCGGCAGGCTCGGCGGGACCGGACGCGCCGGGTTCCCGCCCCTCGTTCGACGGGGCGGTTCCGGGCGAGGCCCAGCCCGGAGTGTCTGTCATCGAAGCTCCTTCTCGGTGCCCGTCCGCGGTCGCCGCGGCAGGTTGGCAGCCATCGTGCCATGGGGTGGTCATCAAGGGACCGGCCGCGGTGGGCGCTGGATGCCTTCAATTGTCCGCCGGATCCGGGGCAGACTGACCGCATGGCTGATCAGCAGGCGCGAACCGACGGAGACAAGCGGCCGACCGAGATACCTGCGATCCGATGGGAGGAACCACCCGAAGGCCCGGTGGTCGTGCTTCTCGACCAGACCCGGCTGCCGGCCGAAGAGGTCGAGCTGGTGTGCACGGACGCGCCGGCGCTGGTGGAGGCGATCAGTTCGCTCGCCGTGCGCGGGGCGCCGCTGCTCGGGATCGCGGGGGCGTACGGTGTCGCGCTCGCCGCCGCGCGCGGATTCGACGTGGCCGAGGCGGCGCAGGCCCTCGAGGGCGCCCGGCCCACCGCGGTGAACCTGTCCGTCGGCGTGCGCCGCGCCCAGGCCGCGTATCAGGCCGGGCTGGCGAAGAGCGGCGATCCCACCGAGGCGGCGACGGCGGCGCTGGCCGCTGCGCGGGCGCTGCACCGGGAGGACGCCGAGGCCAGCGCCCGGATGGCGGCTCACGGACTGGCGCTGCTGGACGAACTGGTGCCCGGCGGCGGGCACCGGATCCTCACCCACTGCAACAGCGGCTCGCTGGTGTCGGGGGGTGAGGGCACGGCCTTCGCGGTGGCCCTCAAGGCGCACCGCGAGGGGCGGCTGCGCCGGCTGTGGGTGGACGAGACGCGTCCGCTGCTGCAGGGTGCGCGCCTCACGGCGTACGAGGCGGCCCGCACGGGCATGGCGTACACCCTGCTCACCGACAGCGCGGCGGGTTCGCTGCTCGCGGCCGGCGAGGTGGACGCGGTGCTGATCGGGGCGGACCGGATCGCGGCCGACGGCTCGGTGGCGAACAAGGTGGGGAGCTATCCGCTCGCCGTGCTGGCGCGGTACCACCATGTGCCGTTCATCGTGGTGGCTCCGGTGACGACGGTCGACCCGGGCACCCCCGACGGGGCGTCCATCGAGGTCGAGCAGCGACCCGGCTTCGAGGTCACCGAGATAGCGGTGCCTCAGGTGCCGGTGACGGGAGCGGGAGGCGGGGTGCCGGTGGCGCCCCTGGGGACCCAGGCGTACAACCCGGCGTTCGACGTGACGCCGCCCGAGCTGGTGACGGCCATCGTCACCGAGGAGGGTGCCGTCTCACCCGTGACGGCCGAGGCTCTCGCGGAGCTGTGTGCCAGGTCGCGCCAGGTGACGACCAGCTGATGGGCTGATGCCGGCTCGACGGTCGGCGGACGGGGGCAGACAGTGACGGCTCCGTACGACTATCGTCACCGGCCAGTGACCTCCCTCACCAGGGCGCCTGTCGCTGTTATGAGAATGGGATGATGTCGTTTATGAAGGGACGAGTCCTTGTCGTCGACGACGACACCGCACTGGCCGAGATGCTCGGCATCGTGCTGCGTGGTGAAGGTTTTGAGCCGTCTTTCGTAGCCGACGGCGACAAGGCGCTGGCCGCTTTCCGGGAGACCAAGCCGGATCTGGTCCTGCTCGACCTGATGCTGCCCGGTCGGGACGGCATCGAGGTGTGCCGGCTGATCCGGGCCGAGTCCGGGGTGCCGATCGTGATGCTCACGGCGAAGAGCGACACCGTCGACGTGGTCGTGGGCCTGGAGTCGGGCGCCGACGACTACATCGTCAAGCCGTTCAAGCCGAAGGAGCTGGTCGCCCGGATCCGGGCGCGGCTGCGGAGGTCGGAGGAGCCGGCGCCGGAGCAGCTGACCATAGGTGACCTGGTCATCGATGTGGCCGGCCACTCGGTGAAGCGGGACGGGCAGTCGATCGCGCTGACCCCGCTGGAGTTCGACCTGCTGGTCGCGCTCGCCCGCAAGCCGTGGCAGGTGTTCACCCGTGAGGTGCTGCTGGAGCAGGTGTGGGGCTACCGGCACGCCGCCGATACCCGGCTTGTCAATGTGCACGTCCAGCGGCTGCGTTCCAAGGTCGAGAAGGACCCGGAGCGGCCCGAGATCGTGGTGACCGTCCGTGGTGTCGGTTACAAGGCGGGGCCGAGCTGACATGTCCGGGGACAGCGCCGCTTCGGCACCCGGCCGGTCCGGGGCCCGTCCGGGGCGGCCTGTCGGCCGGACGGCGGGTGCCCGGTTCAGGAATCTCTTCGAGGGCGGGCTGCTCGAGGGCGGGGTCCAGGGCAGTCCGGTCATCAGGCTGCTGCTGCGCTGGGTGCGCCGTCCGCTGCTGCCGGTGATGCGGCTGTGGCGGCGCAACATCCAGCTGCGGGTCGTCGCCACCACGCTCGTGATGTCCCTGGGCGTCGTGCTGCTGCTGGGCTTCGTCGTGATCGGGCAGGTGCGCAACGGCCTGCTGGACGCGAAGGTGAGGGCCTCGCAGAGCCAGGCCACGGGTGGCTTCGCGGTGGCCAAGCAGAAGGCGGACGAGGCGGCCAGCGGCGCCGGTACGGGTGCGGCCGCCGGCAGCGGCACCGCCGACGGCACCGCGACCGCGGACGGCCGGCAGTCTCAGAACGTCATCCAGTGGATGAGCGACCTCGTGGAATCGCTGTCCAGCGGCGGCGCGGGCGCCTTCGACGTCGTCACGCTGCCCGTCGGCGACGACAGCGGCGGCGGCCGCAGCCCGCGCGGTTCCGGGAACGTCAACCCGACCTCCAGCATCCCCGACGACCTGCGTGAACGGGTCAACAGCGGTACGACGGCCGCCCAGAGCTACACCCGGATCGTCTACGCCAACGGCAAGGAGTCGCAGCCGGCGCTGGTCATCGGCAAGCAGGTCAACGACCCCAACGGGCGGCCGTACGAGCTGTATTACCTCTTCCCGCTCACGCAGGAGGAGAAGTCCCTGAGCCTGGTCAAGGGCACTCTGGCGACCGCGGGGTTGTTCGTGGTCGTGCTGCTCGGGGCCATCGCCTGGCTGGTGGTGCGCCAGGTCGTCACGCCGGTGCGGATGGCGGCCGGGATCGCGGAGCGGCTGTCGGCCGGGCGGCTGCAGGAGCGGATGAAGGTCACCGGCGAGGACGACATCGCCCGACTGGGCGAGGCCTTCAACAAGATGGCGCAGAACCTCCAGGTGAAGATCCAGCAGCTGGAGGACCTGTCGCGGATGCAGCGCCGGTTCGTGTCGGACGTCTCGCACGAGCTGCGCACCCCGCTGACCACTGTCCGCATGGCCGCCGACGTCATCCATGAGGCACGCGAGGACTTCGACCCGGTGACCGCGCGCTCGGCCGAGCTGCTCGCCGACCAGCTGGACCGCTTCGAGTCGCTCCTCGCGGACCTGCTGGAGATCAGCCGCTTCGACGCGGGCGCGGCGGCCCTGGAGGCCGAGCCGATAGACCTCCGGGAGGTCGTCCGGCGTGTGGTCAGCGGCGCCGAGCCGCTCGCCGAGCGCAAGGGCACGCACATACGCGTGGTCGGCGATCAGCAGCCCGTCGTGGCCGAGGCCGACCCCCGCCGTGTGGAGCGCGTGCTGCGCAACCTCGTCGTCAACGCCGTGGAGCACGGTGAGGGCAAGGACGTCGTCGTCAAGCTCGCTGCGGCGGGCGGCGCGGTCGCCGTCGCGGTGCGCGACTACGGCGTGGGACTCAAGCCGGGCGAGGCCACGCGCGTGTTCAGCCGCTTCTGGCGGGCGGATCCGGCACGCGCGCGTACCACCGGCGGTACGGGCCTCGGGCTGTCGATCGCGCTGGAGGACGCGCGGTTGCACGGCGGCTGGCTGCAGGCCTGGGGCGAGCCGGGCGGCGGCTCCCAGTTCCGGCTGACGCTGCCCAGGACCGCTGACGAGCCGCTGCGGGGCTCGCCGATACCGCTGGAGCCCAAGGACTCGCGCCGCAACCGCGGCCTCGACGAGGCCGGTCTGCCCGGCGGAGGCGAGGAGAAGCGGGCGACCGTTCCCGTGCAGCAGAGCGGCGCCCAGGCGCCCGCGCTGCCGCCGCGCGCCCCTGCTGGGCCCACCGCCGGTCCGGCCGCGCTGCCCGGCAACGGAAACGGCGCACGCGTGGTACCCCGGCCCACCGGTGGCGCACGGCGTGCGGACGACAGGCCCACCACGCGTCCGGCACCCGATGCGGGCGCGGCCCGGCCGGATGCGGCCGACAAGGAGGACTCGACCGAGCCAGGGGAGGCATTTCGTGGGCGCTGACCGCAAGGGGGGCGCCCGGCCGCGGCCGGGACGCGCGTTGGCCTACGCCGCCCTGGGGACCGTACTGCTGGCCGGGTGCGCCTCGATGCCGGACAGCGGGGACCTGCGGAACGTGGAGTCCACGCCGCGGCAGGACACGGGGGTCCGGGTGTTCGCCATGCCGCCGGCCGAGGGTGCCGGGCCCGCCGAGATCATGCAGGGCTTCCTGGAGGCGCTGACCAGCGACGACCCGGCGTACGACACGGCGCGCAAGTACCTGACGCCCGACGCGGCGCACACCTGGCGGCAGGAGCAGTCGACCACGGTCCTCGCCAACGGGCCGAGCATCGAGCCCGACTGCCGGCCGGGCGCGGGGCCGGACCGGGCGGGCAGCGCGACCTGTGTCCTCGCCGGCAGCATGGTCGCGACCGTGGACGCGCAGCAGGCGTACGAGCCGGTCGGCGGCTCCTACCGCAAGAAGGTGCATCTGACGCGGGACCCCAAGAACGGCCAGTGGCGCATCGACGCGCTGCCCGACGGGGTCGTCATGGGCAAGTCGGACTTCCAGCGCAACTACACGCCCGTCGACAAGTACTACTTCGCCTCCGACACGGCGGTGGGGTCCGCGGGGGAGCCGGTGGCGGTCGCCGATCCGGTGTTCGTGCGCAGCAAGGTGGACCCGATGACGCAGATGGTCCGCTCGCTGCTGAGCGGCCCCACCCGCTGGCTCGGGCCGGTCGTCAGGTCCAGCTTCCCGACCGGTACGGCCCTGCAGAAGGACGTGTCGGGGCTGGCTCCGGACGACCAGAACAAGCTGACCGTGCCGCTGAACCTCAAGGAGTCCCAGGTCGCGGCGACCAAGTGCACCGAGATGGCGACGCAGCTGCTGTTCACGCTGCGGAACCTGGCGCCGACGCTGGAGTCCGTCGAGCTGCAGGGCGTCGGCGGTCACCGGCTGTGCGACCTGAGCGAGGAGCGCGCCGAGGCCACCGCCTGGCACGGGTCGGCCAAGAGCCCCGAGAACCTGTACTACCTCGACGGCAAGCACCGGCTGGTGCGGATGCCGACCGGGAGCACCACCACCAGCGCCGTACCGGTGCCGGGTCCGCTGGGCGAGGGCGGCAAGGCGTTCGAGTCGGTCGCGGTGTCGCGGGACGAGCACAGCGCGGCCGGCGTCGGCGACCAGGGGAAGTCGTTGTACGTGACGTCGCTGGCGTCGGGCGGTTCGCTGGGTCAGGCCCTGGTGACCAGCCAGGGTGCGACCCTGGACGAGCGGCTGACCACACCGAGCTGGGACGCCCGCGGCGACCTGTGGGTGGCCGACCGGGACCCGCGCCGTCCCCGGCTGTACGTGCTGCAGCAGGGCGCCGCCAAACCGGCGGAGGTCGCGGTCCCGGACCTGCCCGGCCGGATCACGGACGCACGGGTCGCCGCCGACGGCGTGCGGATCGCGCTCGTCGTGGAGAAGAAGGACGGCAAGCAGTCCCTGCTGATCGGCCGGGTCCAGCGCGACGACGGCACCGGGCAGGACACGTCGGTGGTCGAACTGCGGTCGGCCGCGCCCGACCTGGAGCAGGTCAGCGCCCTGTCGTGGGCCGGGGACAGCAGGCTGCTCGTGGCCGGCCGGGAGCAGGGCGGCGTGCTGCAGATGCGGTACGTCCAGGTCGACGGCTCCACGCTCGACGGTCCGGCACCGGGCGCGCTCACAGGCGTGAAGTCGATCGCCGCGTCCGAGGACGAGCGGGTGCCGCTGGTGGCCTCCTCACAGGACGACGGGATCGTACGGCTGCCGTCCGGATCGCAGTGGCAGAAGGTCGACAAGGACGGGACGGCGCCGGTCTATCCGGGCTGAGCGTCGCGTCAGGCACCGCCCCTTCCCCGTGTGGGTGAGGGGCGGTGCGCGTTTCCTCGGGTTGTCCACAGGGCGTTTTCCACAGGGGTGGCCGGGCCGCTTCCGCCTTGGCACAGTGGTGGACATGCGGGGGTGGTGGCAGGACCTCACCGACCTGGTGCTGCCGACGGACTGCGCGGGCTGCGGAGCACCTCGTGCGGTGCTGTGCCCGCGGTGCCGGGCCGCGCTGTGCGGGCGCGCGCCACGGCGGGTGCGGCCGGTGCCGGAGCCGGCCGGGCTGCCGGTGGTGCATGCGGTGGCTCCGTACGCGGAGGAGGTGCGCACGCTGCTTCTGGCGCACAAGGAGCGGGGCGCGCTGGCCCTCGCGGGAGCACTGGGTGCGGCCCTGGCGCGAGCCGTGCGGGCGGGGCTCGACGCCGGTTTCGGGCCCGTGCTGCTCGTGCCCGTGCCCTCCGCGCGGTGGGCCGTGCGGGCGCGCGGGCACGATCCGGTGCGGCGGATGGCGCTCGCGGCGGCCGGGGCGCTGCGGCGCACCGGTACGCCGGCCAGGGTGGCGGCCGTGCTGCGGCAGCGGCGGCCGGTGGCGGACCAGGCCGGGCTGGACGCTCGGCGGCGCCTGGCGAACCTCACGGGTGCGCTGGAGGTGACGGCGGGCGGTGGCCGGCTGCTCGGCGCGGGACGCGTCGTGCTCGTCGACGACCTGATCACGACGGGCGCCAGCCTCGCGGAGGCGGCGCGGGCTGTCCGGGAGGTGGCAGAGGAGGGAACTGGAGTGAGAACAGTCGTGTACGGAGCCGTAACTCGGGAAGGAAGGGATGAACGACGGATCGGAGCACGATGGGAGAGTGGGAAGTGGGTGCATGGTGCACCGGAAAAGGCGGCTGTGAACACTCTCCGGCATGCGCTCCATGCGGCCGTGATCGCCGCCCCGCTGGATTCTTTCGAAATGAACAGGAACTGATCGCTGACTTGCATCGTTGCAGGTAGCGGGAGGGGTAATTCACCTGAACGGAGGTACGCCGGAGTAGAGGGTGACGACATCCGTCCGGGCGAGATATGTTCGGTTGTGAGGAAAGGCGCAGGCCACACCTCTCATATCGGAATGCCGTGCCACGGGTTTTCGGCAATCACCCGTGGCGGTGGGGTGCAGATCTCGCCCTTGGGGGAGGAGGAGGTGGAAGTCACCGAGTCCGAGGTCCGGTGCTCACCGGATCTGGTGCAAAAGGGAGATGCTCCGCCGACGGAGCGGAGCGATCCGGGAACGGAGTTCTGCGTGGACATCGTCGTCAAAGGCCGCAAGACCGAGGTGCCCGAGCGGTTCCGCAAGCACGTGGCCGAGAAGCTGAAGCTGGAGAAGATCCAGAGGCTCGATGCCAAGGTGATCAGCCTCGACGTCGAGGTGTCCAAGGAGCCCAACCCCCGACAGGCCGACCGCTGTGACCGAGTGGAGATCACGCTCCGCTCCCGCGGTCCGGTGATCCGGGCGGAGGCAGCGGCAAGCGACCCGTACGCGGCACTCGACCTGGCGGCGGAGAAGCTGGACGCCCGGCTGCGCAAGCAGCACGACAAGCGTTTCTCCCGCCGAGGCGCACGCCGGATCTCGGCGGCCGAGGTTCCCGACCACGTGCCGGGCGCGGCGACGCTGAACGGCAACGGCCTCCCCGCTCAGGAGGAAGAGACGGACGGAGTGCCGACGAAGAAGATCGGCTCGCTGGAGGTCAAGGGAGAAGGCCCCCTCGTCGTCCGCGAGAAGACGCACGTCGCCGCTCCGATGAGCCTCGACCAGGCCCTTTACGAGATGGAACTGGTCGGCCACGACTTCTACTTGTTCGTCGACGCGGAGACGAAGGAACCCAGCGTCGTCTACCGACGGCACGCCTACGACTACGGCGTGATCCACCTCAGCACGGACCCGATGGTCGCTGAGGCGCAGCATCCCGCGGCAGGTGGCACGCTGGGCGGCTGACCCATCCGGCCCACGTCGAGCCGGTGCCCCTGGAAGCGCGTGTGCGCCCCCAGGGGCACCTGTGTGCGACCAGTTCGCGCCTCGCTCGTCGCCCCGGTGCCGTCCGGGCATGGAATCATGGCCGGACCGGCCCAACCGGTGGGCCGCTGCCTTGGGTTGGCGATGGCACAGGACCACAGGCCACAGCCTTCAGGGGGAGGAACGATGGCGGACACCTTCGGACCGATGCGGGACGAGGATGGTGACGACGGTGTCATCGGCATGGGCACGGATGCGGGCTCCGTTCGCGCGGAGCCGATCAGGGTCCTGGTCGTGGACGACCACGCCCTCTTCCGGCGCGGCCTGGAGATCGTGCTCGCGGCCGAGGAGGACATCCAGGTCGTCGGCGAGGCCGGTGACGGGGCCGAGGCCGTGGACAAGGCCGCCGATCTGCTGCCCGACATCGTGCTGATGGACGTCCGCATGCCCAAGCGCGGCGGGATCGAGGCCTGCACCTCCATCAAGGAGGTCGCCCCCAGCGCCAAGATCATCATGCTGACGATCAGCGACGAGGAGGCCGACCTCTACGACGCGATCAAGGCGGGCGCGACCGGGTACCTTCTCAAGGAGATCTCCACGGACGAGGTGGCGACCGCCATTCGCGCGGTGGCCGACGGCCAGTCGCAGATCAGCCCGTCCATGGCGTCCAAGCTCCTCACCGAGTTCAAGTCGATGATCCAGCGCACCGACGAGCGCCGGCTGGTGCCCGCGCCGCGGCTGACCGACCGGGAACTGGAGGTGCTCAAGCTCGTCGCCACCGGGATGAACAACCGGGACATCGCCAAGGAGCTGTTCATCTCCGAGAACACCGTGAAGAACCACGTCCGCAACATCCTGGAGAAGCTCCAGCTGCACTCCAGGATGGAAGCCGTGGTCTACGCGATGCGGGAGAAGATCCTCGAGATCCGCTAGCGCCTACCCGAGCAGGCCGGCGAGTTCCCTCGTCAGGGGCCCGCGCAGACCGGGCGCGTCCACCCGCTCCACCCGGACGTCCGTGCAGTTCACCCAGGTCGCCGCCTCGACCAGGGCCTCGGCGACCGCAGGGACCGCCTTCGGGCCGTCCAGGGTGACCTGCCTGGCCACCAGCGTGCGGCCCTCGCGCGCCGGATCCACCCGCCCGATGAGCCGGCCGCCCGCGAGCACCGGCATCGCGAAGTAGCCGTGGACCCGCTTCGGCTTGGGCACGTACGCCTCCAGCCGGTGGGTGAAGCCGAAGATCCGCTCCGTGCGCGCCCGCTCCCAGATCAGCGAGTCGAACGGCGACAGCAGGGTGGTGCGGTGCCGGCCGCGCGGCGGAGTCGCCAGGGCCGCCGGATCGGCCCAGGCCGGCTTCCCCCAGCCCTCGACCTCGACCGGCACCAGACCCGAGTCGGCGATCACCGCGTCGACCTGCTCGCCCTTGAGGCGGTGGTAGTCGGCGATGTCCGCGCGCGTGCCGACACCGAGGGACTCGCCGGCCAGCCGGACCAGCCGGCGCAGGCACTCGGTGTCGTCCAGTTCGTCGTGCAGCAGCGCCTCCGGGACCGCGCGCTCGGCGAGGTCGTACACCCGCTTCCAGCCGCGCCGCTCGACGCACACCACCTCGCCGTACATGAGCGCGCGCTCCACCGCGACCTTGGTTCCCGACCAGTCCCACCAGTCGCTCGTCTTCTTCGCGCCGCCCAGCTCCGTGGAGGTCAGCGGGCCTTCCGTGCGCAACTGCTTGATGACCAGGTCGTAGACACCCTCGGGCAGCTCGTGGTTCCAGTGCGGGCGGTTGCGGTAGGCGCGGCGGCGGAAGGCGAAGTGCGGCCACTCCTCGACGGGCAGGATGCACGCCGCGTGCGACCAGTACTCGAAGGCGTGGGTGCCCGTCCAGTAGGCGGCCTCGACCGTCTTGCGGCCGACCGCGCCGAGGCGGGCGTACGGCACGAGTTCGTGGGAGCGGGCGAGAACCGAGATCGTGTCGAGCTGGACCGCGCCGAGGTGGCGCAGCACGCCGCGGACTCCGGCCCGCCGGTCGGGCGCGCCGAGGAAGCCCTGGGCCCGCAGGGCGATACGGCGGGCGTCGTCCGCGGTGAGAGTGGTGGTCGGGCGCGGAAGGGTCGTCATGGCCCGGACGATAGAGGGTGCCACTGACAGTCCGCGGTGAGCTGCGGCTTCGCTAGCCGCGGGCGGGCAGGTACGGCGCCGTGGACGGCAGCCCCAGGTCCGAGGGGAGCAGGGAGCCGACCCAGCAGTCCCGGCGCACTCCCTTGTTGTTGAGCGCGGAGCGCAGGGTGCCCTCGATGGTGAACCCCGCACGCTCCGCCACCGCTCGGGAGGCGCGGTTGCCGACCTCGGCGCGCCATTCGACCCGGTCGACGCCGACCTCGGTGAAGATCCACCGGCAGGCGGTGAGCGTGGCCTCGGTGACGTAACCGTGGCCGCGGTGCTCCTTGGCCGCCCAGAAGCCGACCTCCGCCACGCCGAGCGAACGCATGGTGAGACCGAGCATGCCGGCGAGTTCCCCACCGGTGAGGAACACACCGAAGGTGAACATCGAACCCTCCGCCCAGCCGTCGGGCACCAGCTGCTCGGTGAAGCCGCTCGCGTGCTCGGGCAGATACGGCGAGGGCACCGTGGTCCAGCGCTGGATCTCGGGGTCCTGCGCGGCGTCGTGGACCGCCTGGGTGTCGTGCGGGCCGACCGTGCGCAGGATCAGGCGGTCGGTGGTGAGTGTGACGGGTTCCATCGGCTGATTGTGCTCGGCGATACGCGGCCAGGCCATCGGTTTTCGCTATATGTGAGCGCGTGATCACAGTTCGCGCAATTCCTCGCGCGGATGCGGCACTATCCGTGGGGCCCGTCCGTTGTCCGGGATGAAGCAGCCACGAAGCAGCCGTCGCACCGCCAGGCCTCCCGGCCCAGCCGGGGTCTCGCATACGATGGCCGTTGCTCAGTACGTCAAATGGAAACCGACCGTCCCAGGCCCGACCGGCAAGGAGACAAACCCCCGTGTCCGTCCTCTCGAAGATCATGCGTGCAGGCGAAGGCAAGATCCTGCGCAAGCTGCACCGCATCGCGGACCAGGTCAACTCCATCGAAGAGGACTTCGTGAACCTCTCCGACGCCGAGCTGCGGGCCCTCACCGATGAGTACAAGCAGCGGTACGCCGATGGTGAGAGCCTGGACGACCTGCTCCCCGAGGCCTTCGCCACCGTGCGCGAGGCCGCCAAGCGCGTCCTCGGCCAGCGGCACTACGACGTGCAGCTGATGGGTGGCGCCGCCCTCCACCTCGGCTATGTGGCCGAGATGAAGACCGGTGAGGGCAAAACCCTCGTCGGCACCCTGCCCGCGTATCTGAACGCCCTGTCCGGCGAGGGCGTCCACATCGTCACGGTCAACGACTACCTGGCCGAGCGCGACTCCGAGATGATGGGCCGCGTCCACAAGTTCCTGGGCCTGAGTGTCGGCTGCATCCTCGCCAGCATGACCCCGGCGCAGCGCCGCGAGCAGTACCACTGCGACATCACCTACGGCACGAACAACGAGTTCGGCTTCGACTACCTGCGCGACAACATGGCGTGGTCCAAGGACGAGCTCGTCCAGCGCGGACACAACTTCGCCATCGTCGACGAGGTCGACTCCATCCTCGTCGACGAGGCCCGTACGCCGCTGATCATCTCGGGCCCGGCCGACCAGGCCACCAAGTGGTACGGCGACTTCGCCAAGCTGGTCACCCGCCTGAAGAGGGGCGAGGCGGGCAACCCGCTGAAGGGCATGGAGGAGACCGGCGACTACGACGTCGACGAGAAGAAGCGCACGGTCGCCATCCACGAGGCCGGCGTCAGCAAGGTCGAGGACTGGCTGGGCATCGACAACCTCTACGAGTCGGTGAACACCCCGCTCGTGGGTTACCTGAACAACGCCATCAAGGCCAAGGAACTCTTCAAGCGCGACAAGGACTACGTCGTCCTCGACGGCGAAGTCATGATCGTCGACGAGCACACCGGCCGTATCCTCGCCGGCCGCCGCTACAACGAGGGCATGCACCAGGCGATCGAGGCGAAGGAAGGGGTGGACATCAAGGACGAGAACCAGACGCTCGCCACGATCACCCTGCAGAACTTCTTCCGCCTCTACTCGAAGCTGTCCGGCATGACCGGAACGGCGATGACCGAGGCCGCCGAGTTCCACCAGATCTACAAGCTCGGCGTCGTCCCGATCCCGACCAACAGGCCCATGGTCCGCAAGGACCAGTCGGACCTGATCTACCGCACCGAGGTCGCCAAGTTCGAGGCGGTCGTCGACGACATCGCCGAGAAGCACGAGAAGGGCCAGCCGATCCTCGTCGGCACGACGTCCGTCGAGAAGTCGGAGTACCTCTCGCAGCAGCTCAGCAAGCGCGGCATCCAGCACGAGGTGCTGAACGCCAAGCACCACGAGCGCGAGGCGTCGATCGTCGCGCAGGCCGGCCGCAAGGGCGCGGTGACCGTGGCCACCAACATGGCCGGTCGTGGTACGGACATCAAGCTCGGCGGCAACCCCGAGGACCTCGCCGAGGCGGAGCTGCGCCAGCGCGGCCTCGACCCCGAGGAGCACATCGAGGAGTGGGCCGCGGCCCTGCCCGCCGCGCTGGAGAAGGCCGAGCAGGCCGTCAAGGCCGAGAAGGAGGAGGTCGAGGAGCTCGGCGGCCTCTACGTCCTCGGCACCGAGCGGCACGAGTCCCGGCGTATCGACAACCAGCTGCGCGGTCGTTCCGGCCGTCAGGGCGACCCGGGCGAGTCCCGCTTCTACCTCTCCCTCGGCGACGACCTGATGCGCCTGTTCAAGGCCCAGATGGTCGAGCGCGTGATGTCCATGGCCAACGTGCCGGACGACGTGCCGATCGAGAACAAGATGGTCACGCGCGCGATCGCGTCCGCGCAGTCGCAGGTCGAGCAGCAGAACTTCGAGACCCGTAAGAACGTTCTGAAGTACGACGAGGTCCTCAACCGGCAGCGCGAGGTCATCTACGGCGAGCGCCGGCGCGTGCTGGAGGGCGAGGACCTGCACGAGCAGGTCCAGCACTTCATGGACGACACGATCGACGCGTACATCCACGCGGAGACCTCCGAGGGCTTCCCCGAGGACTGGGACCTGGACCGGCTGTGGGGCGCGTTCAAGCAGCTCTACCCGGTGAAGGTCACCATCGAGGAGCTGGAGGACGCCGCCGGCGACCGGGCCGGTCTGACCGCGGAGTTCATCTCCGAGTCCATCAAGGACGACATCCACGAGCAGTACGAGGCCCGGGAGGCGCAGCTCGGCTCCGAGATCATGCGTGAGCTGGAGCGCCGGGTCGTGCTGTCGGTCCTCGACCGCAAGTGGCGCGAGCACCTCTACGAGATGGACTACCTCCAGGAGGGCATCGGCCTGCGCGCGATGGCGCAGAAGGACCCGCTGGTCGAGTACCAGCGTGAGGGCTTCGACATGTTCACCGCGATGATGGACGGCATCAAGGAGGAGTCCGTCGGCTATCTGTTCAACCTGGAGGTCCAGGTCGAGCAGCAGGTCGAGGAGGTCCCGGTCGAGGCCGCGGAGCCGGTCGGCGAAGGTGTTCCGGAGACGGTTCCGGCGCAGGCCGGGGCGCGTCCGGAGATCCGCGCGAAGGGGCTGGACGTTCCGCAGCGGAGGGATCTGCACTTCTCGGCGCCGACCGTCGACGGTGAGGGCGGCATCGTGGAGCGCGACCTGGAGGACGACGAGCCGGTGCGGTCCGAGGCGGACGGGCTGACGCGGGCGGAGCGGCGGCGGCAGGCCAAGGGCGGGCGGCGCCGTAAGAAGTAGCGGTTGCCCGCGGCGCTTCAGCCGTGTGTGAAGGGCCGGGTTCCTTTGGGAACCCGGCCCTTCTGCTGCTAGGGGCGGGGGCCGGTCTCCACTGCTGTGCAGCGCCAGCGGAGGTCGTGGCCGCGTTCCAGGCGGAAGGCGAGGGCGCGCAGCTGGTTGCCGGCGGCGATGCGGGCGAAGACCTCCAGGGCGCCCTCGCTGGGGACGTAGTAGCCGATGTCGTGGACGACGGGGCGGGCTCCGCGGGTGCGCAGGGGGCTGCGTTCGGCGAGGCGGGTCAGGTCGTCGTAGGCGCGGCCGGCGGTGTGGCGGAGCATCCAGTGGACGGGCCGCTGACCGCTCAGGACGGCCAGCAGACGGTCGGCGAAGAGGTCGGTGGGGCGTACCGGGGGCAGGACTGTCTCCGGCGCTGTGCGGGCCGTATCGGCGTTTCGGGGCGCGGCCGGTGGCATGGCATGCCTGCCCCTGATCGACGGCTTCCGGGGTGGGGCGCCGCCCGGGCGGCGGGTGTCGTGCCGGGTCGGCGGGCGGTGGCGCGGGTGCGGCGCGCGGTACGTCGTCTGGGGCGCGGTGCGGCTCATGACCTTGTTCATGGGATCCCCGTTCGGCGGGCCCGGTGATACCGGGCGGTAACCAGCTGGTGGGGATCTTGTACGGGGGCGGCTGGCGGGGTGGCAAGCAGGGCGGGGAGGGCTCGGAAGGTGCGGGAAGGTTCACCTATCCGAGGGGTGCGGGGCGCGCCGGACCGCCAGGTGTGGCGGGTGTACCGGGTGAATCCGAGGCCTGGAATGGACGGCTCCCGCGGCCTGGGCACAGACCCGAAAGGGGACCGGCGCACGTATCCTGTAGGCCCTCGGGAGACGCGGCAACCGGCCTTCCCGGGGCCTCAGCGGAGCCTTTGAGCAGGAAAGAGCGGCCAGCATGCGCGTCTACGTCCCCCTGACCCTCCCCGGTCTCGCCGAGGCGCACAAGACGGGCGAGCTGGGGAGCGGCCCGTTCCTGGCGTACGCCGTCACGCCCGCGCTGCGCGAGTGGTACCTCTCCGAGGACATCGAGGAGCTGGAGTACGCGGCGCTCAGCCGGGCCGCGCTGGCCTCCCTGCGGCTGCTGGCTGTGGACCGGGGTGCGGTACGGCGCCGGGTCGTGGTCGCGGTGGACGTGGCCGACGGCGCCGCGAGCGTCGACCCGGACCGTGGGCTGGACCCGTCCGCCCTCGGCGAGGTGACCGTGACGGTGTCCGTGCCGCTCGCCAAGGCGGCCGCGGTGCATGTCGACGCCGATGACGCGGAGCAGGACGTGGCCGCTGCGGCTGAGGCGCTGGAGGCGGCCGACGGTGGGGACGACGACGCGCAGTTCGTGGTGGACGGCGCGGACGATCATGAGCTGCTGTGGTACGCCTCGCAGGAGATTCCCAACCTCGTCGGACTCGCCTGACCCGATCCGACCTGGGCGGATTCACCGGCCGGCCTCGTTGTCAGTGGGGGCGGGTACGGTTTCTGGCATGGGGATGAAGGGGAGTTCGCACATCGTCTGGGACTGGAACGGCACGTTGTTCCACGACAATGACGCGATCATCGGGGCGACGAACGCGGCCTTCGCCGAGCTGGGCCTCGAACCGATCACGCTGGAGCAGTACCGGTCGCTGTACTGCGTGCCGGTGCCGAAGTTCTACGAGCGCTTGATCGGACGGCTGCCGACCGATGCCGAGTGGGAGCTGATGGACGGGGTCTTCCACCGGTACTACGCCGAGCACCGGGCGCGGTGTGGTCTGGCCGAGGGCGCGGAGCAGCTGCTCGCGGGGTGGCGGTCGGCGGGGCACAGCCAGTCGCTGCTGAGCATGTATGTGCACGAGGAACTGGTGCCGCTGGTGCGCGGGTTCGGGATCGAGGCGCACTTTCTGCGGGTCGAGGGGCGTACGGGGCCGTCCGGGGGGAGCAAGGCCGAACACATGGTGCGGCATCTGGAGGCGCTGGACGGGGTCGTGGAGCCTGCGCGGACCGTGGTGATCGGGGACGCGGCGGATGACGCGGTCGCGGCGCGGTGGGTGGGGGCGCGGGCCGTGCTGTACACCGGGGGGTCGCACAGCCGGGCCAGTCTCGAGGAAGTGGGGGTGCCGGTGGTGGACACGCTGGCCGAGGCGGTGGAGGAAGCGCAGCGAATAGCGGCGTAGCCGCGGGTGCGGTGGCGGTGCTCTGTGCGGTGGCGGGGTGGGTTCGCTTGCCGGCGCCGGCGGGGCGCAGGGCGCAGGGTGCCGCCGCTGGGCGACGGGTGTTTCGCTTGCCGCGCCGGCGGGGTGCGGCTGCGCCCACCCGTGCCGCCCAGCGGCACGACTGCCCGAGCCACGCAGGTGCGTCGGCCCGGTGGCACACGACTGCCGCGGCTGCGAAGCCGCGCAGCCCCTCAGCTCGCCGGTGTCTTGGAGCGCAGGATCTTGAGGAACTCGCGCATCCAGGTCGGGTGGTCGGGCCAGGCTCGGGAGGAGACCAGGGTGCCGTCGACCACGGCTTCGGTGTCCTGGAAGCTCGCCCCGGCTGCCTGCATGTCGGGCTCCAGCGCGGGATACGCCGTGACTCGGCGGCCGCGCAGGCTGTCGATCGCCGCGGTGAGCAGCGGGCCGTGGCAGATCTGGGCGACCGGCCGGTCGGAGTCGAAGAACGCCTTGAGGATCTTGCGGAGCTCGGGGTCGTTGCGCAGATACTCGGGGGCCCGGCCGCCGGGGATGACGAGGGCCGCGTACTCGCCCGGGTCCACGTCGGCGAAGGCCAGGTCGGCGGGCCAGGTGTAGCCGGGCTTCTCGGTGTAGGTGTCGTAGCCGGGTTCGAAGTCGTGGACGACGAATCGGAGGGTCTTGCGGGAGGGGGCCGCGATATGGACCTCGTAGCCTTCCTCGCGCAGGCGCTGGTACGGGTAGAGGACTTCCAGGGACTCCGCCGCGTCGCCGGTGACGATCAGGATCTTCGCGGGCATGTCGGCTCCTCCGGGTGCTCCGGTGCTCCTGCACTACCTGTGTGCTCCTGTGCGGGATTCACTGTCCCTGGCAACGTGCCAACACCGGGCGTGCTTGCCAAGAGGGCCGTCGCGGTTCCGGCCCACGTCCGAGCGCCGGGAGCGCACCTCGTGGCAGGGTGCTCTGCTCTCAGAGTGCGGTCAGGCACCGTCCGGCGCGACCGGGCACCTCGCCGGATACGCCACCGCCCCTCAACCCACCCCTGTGCAGAACGTCAAACTTCACCCCTCGGTTTTGTACACATACGGCTCATGACGGGCCCCCGGTAATGAGCGATAGCCTTGTGGCGTGATCAGCGCGATATCTCGCGGGGGCGATCCTGCTCCTGCCCTGCGCCCGGGTTGCACGGAACACCTCCGTGACCGGGCGGCGGTCGCTGGTCTTCGCGGGCGGGACGGGGCCGCAGCAGCCCCCGGGACGCCGAGGGCAACCCTGGACACGGCGGCGCCGAGAGCAGCGTCACACCCCACGGGCGTGTCGAGAATGGCCGAATACCCCCCGCTCATCTCACCTCGCGGCATAGCGTCGAAGCGGACCGGACACCCCGGGCCGTGGCGTCGAGCCGGAGGGAAAGAGACCGTACTTCCTTCTACGTCACGCAACGGCGCGCGACAGGAGTCAGAGGACAATGCAGACCAAGCTGGACGAAGCCAAGGCCGAGCTGCTCGAGAGGGCCGCCCGGGTAGCTGAGAACAGCCCGGTCGGGGGGCACCTACCGACCGGGACCAAGGGCGAGGGCTCCCCGGGCACCCCGGACAGCGAGTCCATGCTCGCGTTCCTCCAGCGCTACTACCTGCACACCGCCCCGGAAGACCTCACCGACCGCGACCCGGTCGACGTTTTCGGCGCCGCGGTCTCGCACTACCGTCTCGCCGAGAACCGCCCCCAGGGCACGGCGAACGTGCGGGTCCACACCCCGACCGTGGAGGAGAACGGGTGGACCTGCAGCCACTCGGTCGTGGAGGTCGTCACCGACGACATGCCCTTCCTCGTCGACTCGGTCACCAATGAGCTGACCCGGCGCGGGCGCGGCATCCATGTCGTCGTCCACCCGCAGTTCGTGGTCCGGCGCGACCTCACCGGCAAGCTCATCGAGGTCCTGCCGACCCCACCGGGCGGTGACCTGCCGCACGACGCGCACTTCGAGTCCTGGATCCACGTCGAGATCGACCGGGAGACCGACCGCGCCGACCTGAAGCAGATCACCGCCGATCTGCTGCGCGTGCTGTCCGACGTGCGCGAGGCCGTCGAGGACTGGGAGAAGATGCGGGAGTCGGCGGCCCGGATCGCCGACGGCCTGGAGAGCGAGCCCGTCCCGGGCGATCTGCCCCGGCCCGAGGTCGCGGAGGCCCGCGAGCTGCTGCGCTGGCTCGCCGACGACCACTTCACCTTCCTCGGCTACCGCGAGTACCAGCTGCGCGAGGACGACACGCTCGCCGCCGTGCCCGGCACCGGTCTCGGCATACTGCGCTCGGACCCGCACCACGCCGAGGACGAGCAGCACCCGGTCAGCCCCTCCTTCGAGCGGCTGCCGGCCGACGCCCGAGCCAAGGCCCGCGAACACAAGCTGCTCGTGCTGACCAAGGCCAACAGCCGGGCCACCGTGCACCGGCCGTCGTACCTGGACTACATCGGCGTCAAGAAGTTCGACGCGGACGGGAACGTCGTCGGCGAGCGGCGCTTCCTCGGTCTGTTCTCCTCCGCCGCCTACACCGAGTCCGTGCGCCGGGTGCCCGTCATCCGCCGCAAGGTGGACGAGGTGCTGGAGCGCGCCGGGTTCTCGCCCAACAGCCACGACGGCCGCGACCTGCTGCAGATCCTGGAGACCTACCCGCGCGACGAGCTGTTCCAGACGCCCGTCGCCGAGCTGCAGTCCATCGTGACCAGCGTCCTGTACCTGCAGGAGCGGCGGCGTCTGCGGCTCTACCTGCGCCAGGACGAGTACGGCCGCTACTACTCGGCCCTCGTCTACCTCCCGCGCGACCGCTACACCACCGGTGTCCGGCTGCGGATCATCGACATCCTGAAGGAGGAGCTCGGCGGCGTCAGCGTCGACTTCACCGCCTGGAACACCGAGTCGATCCTCTCCCGGCTGCACTTCGTGGTCCGCGTCCCGCCGGGCACCGTGCTGCCCGAGCTGTCGGACGCGGACAAGGACCGCATCGAGGCCCGTCTGGTCGAGGCCGCCCGGTCCTGGGCCGACGCGTTCGCCGAGGCGCTGACCGCCGAGTGCGGCGAGGAGCACGCGGCCGAGGTGCTGCGCCGCTACAACCACGCCTTCCCCGAGGGCTACAAGGCCGACCACACCCCGCGCGCCGCGGTCGCCGACCTGGTCCACCTGGAGCAGCTCAGCGAGGACAAGACGTTCAGCCTGAGCCTGTACGAGCCGGTGGGCGCCGGGCCGGAGGAGCGCCGGTTCAAGATCTACCAGAAGGGCGGCACCGTCTCCCTCTCGCACGTGCTGCCGGTGCTCAGCCGCCTCGGCGTCGAGGTCACCGACGAGCGGCCGTACGAGCTGCGCTGTGCGGACCGCACCACCGCCTGGATCTACGACTTCGGTCTGCGCATGCCCAAGGCGGGCAGCGGCGACCACCTCGCCGAGGACGCCCGTGAGCGCTTCCAGGAGGCCTTCGCCGCCACCTGGACGGGCAAGGCGGAGAACGACGGCTTCAACGCCCTGGTGCTGCGTGCCGGGCTGACCTGGCGGCAGGCGATGGTGCTGCGCGCCTACGCCAAGTACCTGCGGCAGGCCGGTTCGACCTTCTCGCAGGACTACATGGAGGACACCCTCCGCAACAACGTCCACACCACCCGGCTCCTCGTCTCGCTGTTCGAGGCGCGGATGTCGCCGGACCGGCAGAAGGCCGGCCTGGAGATCACGGATGCCCTGCTGGAGGAGCTGGACGCGGCCCTGGACCAGGTGGCGAGCCTGGACGAGGACCGGATCCTCAGGTCCTTCCTGACCGTCATCAAGGCGACCCTGCGCACAAACTTCTTCCAGGAGGCGCACGGCGGCAAGCCGCACGACTACGTCTCCATGAAGTTCGACCCGCAGGCCATCCCGGACCTGCCGGCGCCCCGCCCGGCGTACGAGATCTGGGTGTACTCGCCGCGGGTCGAGGGCGTGCACCTGCGCTTCGGCAAGGTCGCCCGGGGTGGCCTGCGCTGGTCCGACCGCCGTGAGGACTTCCGCACGGAGATCCTGGGCCTGGTCAAGGCGCAGATGGTGAAGAACACCGTCATCGTGCCGGTCGGCGCCAAGGGCGGCTTCGTCGCCAAGCAGCTGCCGGACCCGGCCAAGGACCGCGACGCGTGGCTGGCCGAGGGCATCGCCAGCTACAAGACGTTCATCTCGGCGCTGCTCGACATCACCGACAACATGGTCGCCGGCGAGGTCGTGCCGCCGCAGGACGTCGTCCGGCACGACGGCGACGACACCTACCTGGTCGTCGCGGCCGACAAGGGCACCGCGACCTTCTCGGACATCGCCAACGGGGTCGCCGAGAAGTACAACTTCTGGCTCGGCGACGCCTTCGCCTCCGGAGGAAGCGCGGGCTACGACCACAAGGGGATGGGCATCACCGCGCGCGGCGCCTGGGAGTCCGTGAAGCGGCACTTCCGTGAGCTGGGCGTGGACACGCAGTCCGAGGACTTCACGGTCGTCGGCATCGGTGACATGTCCGGTGACGTGTTCGGCAACGGCATGCTGCTGTCCGAGCACATCCGCCTGGTCGCCGCCTTCGACCACCGGCACATCTTCATCGACCCCACCCCGGACGCGGCCACCTCCTACGCCGAGCGCCGCCGCCTGTTCGAGCTGCCCCGCTCCAGCTGGGCCGACTACAACACCGAGCTGCTGTCGGCGGGCGGCGGGATCTTCCCGCGCAGCGCCAAGTCGATCCCGGTCAACAGCCACATCCGCGAGGCCCTCGGCATCGAGGGCAAGGTCGCCAAGATGACCCCGGCCGACCTGATGAAGGCGATCCTGCAGTCGCCGGTGGACCTGCTGTGGAACGGCGGCATCGGCACGTACGTGAAGGCGTCGGCGGAGTCGAACGCGGACGTCGGCGACAAGGCCAACGACGCCATCCGCGTCGACGGCAAGGACCTCAGGGTCAAGGTCGTCGGCGAGGGCGGCAACCTGGGCCTGACCCAGCTCGGCCGGATCGAGTTCGCTCTGCACGGCGGCAAGATCAACACCGACGCGATCGACAACAGCGCCGGCGTGGACACCTCCGACCACGAGGTGAACATCAAGATCCTGCTCAACAGCCTGGTCGCGGACGGCGACATGACCGTCAAGCAGCGCAACAAGCTGCTCGCCGAGATGACCGACGAGGTCGGTGCGCTGGTCCTGCGCAACAACTACGCGCAGAACACCGCCCTGGCCAACGCCCTGTTCCAGGCCAAGGACATGCTCCACGCCCAGCAGCGGTTCCTGCGCCACCTGGTGCGTGAGGGCCACCTGGACCGGGCGCTGGAGTTCCTGCCGACCGACCGTCAGATCCGCGAGCGCCTCGGCCAGGGCCAGGGCCTGACCAGCCCGGAGACCGCCGTCGTCCTGGCGTACACGAAGATCACGGTCGCCGAGGAGCTGCTGGCCACCTCCCTGCCCGACGACCCGTACCTGCGCAGCCTGCTGCACGCCTACTTCCCGACGGCGCTGCGCGAGCGGTTCGCGGACGCCGTCGACAACCACCCGCTGCGCCGTGAGATCACCACGACCGTGCTGGTCAACGACACGGTCAACACGGGCGGTACGACGTATCTGCACCGTCTGCGCGAGGAGACCGGCGCCTCCCTGGAGGAGATCGTCCGCGCCCAGACCGCGGCCCGCACGATCTTCTCCTCGGCCCCGGTGTGGGACGCGGTGGAGGACCTGGACAACAAGGTCGACGCGGCCGTCCAGACCCGGATCCGGCTGCACTCGCGCCGGCTCGTCGAGCGCGGCACACGCTGGCTGCTCAACAACCGGCCGCAGCCGCTGCAGCTCGCCGAGACGGTCGGGTTCTTCGCCGAGCGGGTCGAGCGGGTCTGGCAGGAGCTGCCGAAGCTGCTGCGCGGCGCGGACCTGGAGTGGTACCAGCACGTGTACGACGAGCTGTCCGCGGCCGGCGTCCCGGACGAACTCGCCACGCGCGTGGCCGGGTTCTCCTCCGCCTTCCCGACGCTCGACATCGTGTCCGTGGCCGACCGCATGGGCAAGGAGCCGCTCGACGTCGCCGAGATCTACTACGACCTCGCCGACCGGCTGAACATCACCCAGCTGATGGACCGCATCATCGAGCTGCCCCGTGCCGACCGCTGGCAGTCCATGGCCCGCGCCTCCATCCGCGAGGACCTGTACGCGGCGCACGCGGCGCTCACCGCGGACGTCCTCGCGGTCGGCAACGGCACCTCCACTCCCGAGCAGCGCTTCAAGGCCTGGGAGCAGAAGAACGCGCCCATCCTGAGCCGGGCGCGCACCACCCTGGAGGAGATCCGCGGTTCGGAGACCTTCGACCTCGCCAACCTGTCGGTGGCGATGCGGACGATGCGGACGCTGCTGCGCACGCACTCGTAGCCGTACGACGGTGAGAGCGCCCCGGGCCGACGACAGACCGGACCGGGGCGTTCCGCTTCTTGCCGACCCTTAGCCAAAAACGATCAGCGAATTTACCGTTTCCTGCTAATCGACGGCCTTCGGATAGGGTCGGCGCTGTGACTGTTCAACTCACCGAGATCACCGGGAGCCGCCCGGCAGCGCCCCCCGCGCCGGCTCCGGCCCGGCGGCCCGTCAAGCGGGTCGTGCTGGAGGTCGTGAAATTCGGGATCGTCGGCGGCAGTGGGGTCCTCGTCAATTTCCTGATCTTCAACCTGCTGCTGCACGGCCTGGGTTGGCAGGCGATGACCGCGACCGTCCTGGCCAGCTGTATCGCCATGGCGACCAACTACCTGGGCTTCCGCTATTTCGCCTATCGCGACCGGTCCTCGCGCACGAGCAGTCAGATCACCCTGTTCTTCGTCTTCAGCGGCCTCGGTGTCGTGATGGAAATCGGCCTGTTCTGGGTCGGTTACCACGGTTTCGGCCTGCACAGCGTGCTGGCATCGAATGCGGCGAAGGCTCTGTCGATCGTGCTCGCCTCCGCCTTCCGTTTCCTCGTCTACCGCACTTGGGTGTTCCAGCAGGATGCACACCGCACCGCCTGATACTGATCCGGTGAGCCGTACACCGTCCCCGCCGAGCGCCGCGTGGGCCGGCCGCGCCCTGCCGCGGGCCGCCGCCGCGCTCGTCGTCGTCCTCCTGCTCCTGGTGATCGTCCGCCTGCCCTGGACGGGCGACCTCGGCATGCACGCGGCCACCGTCCAGCGGCTGAGCCACAACCTGTTCCATCCCGGCAACCCGCTGGTCGACGCGGACACGCCGAGCCCCTACTACTCGCCGTGGATGCTGGTCCTGGGCGTGGTCGCCAAGCTGACCGGCCTTTCGGTGTTCGTGGTCCTGCGGCTCGCGGCGCTCGTCGGGTTGACCCTGCTCGTCACCGGCGTCTGGCGGTACGTCCGCACGCTCAGCTCCCATGGCATGGCGCCCGCGCTGGCGCTGCTCGGCCTGCTCTTCCTCTGGGGCCCGGTGCTGTTCAACTGGTCCGGCTTCCTGGGCCTGAACTCCCTTGCGCTGACGGTGTCGTACCCCAGTTGCTTCGCGCTCGGGCTCACCTTCCACTTCTGGGCCTGGGTCACGCGGGCGACGCGGGAGGAGACCGCGTGGGGAAGGTGGCTGTGGCTCGGTGTGCTGTGGGCACTGATTCTGCTGTGCCACCAGTTCACCGGCGTGGTGGCCTCTCTGGGCGCCCTGGCGATGGTGATCGCGGCGCGACCGAGCCGCTCGGTGCTGCTGCGACTGTCCGCCGCGCTCGCCCTGGGACTGCTCCTGCTGTGGCTGTGGCCGTACTACGACTTCTTCTCCCTCTTCTCCGCCGGCGCGGACCTGGAGGCCATCCACGAGCCGCTGTACGAGGACCTGGCCGCACGGTTCGGCCTGGTGCTGCTCGGGGTCGCGGCGCTGGTGCTGCGCTTCCGCCGCGACCGCTGGGATCCGCTGGTCCTGTTCTTCGTCCTCGGCGTGCTGGTGTTCGCCGCGGGCGGGCTGTCCGGCCACTACTCCTGGGGCCGCGCCCTGCCCGCCGCGCTGATCCCGGCGCAGCTCGCGGCCGCGCTGGAGGCCGTGTCGGCCGGGCGCCGGGCGGTGCGCGTCGGCTGGGCATGCGTGTTGGGTGCCGCCCTGCTCGTCGGCGCGTGGACGCAGGTGGGGACGCTCGGGTATGTGACGGGGCGTGCTGCTCTGCCGTCCGTGGTCGCCTCGAAGTACCGGACGCCGTGGGTGGGGTACCACTGGATCACGCCGTGGGTGAAGTACGGGGACGTGGTGATGGCCCGGACGACTCCGGCGCGGCAGATCCCCGCGTATGGGCCGTACACCGTGGCGCCGGGGTATCCGGATGTGTTCCTGAAGGACGCCGCGCGGCGGGAGGCGGCGGTGGGCCGGTACTTCGCCGCGGGGACCTCCGCTGCTGAGCGGGCCGGGATTCTGCGGGAGTACGGCGTGAAGTGGGTCGTGGGTGGGAAGAGCCTGGCGGGGCCGGGGCTCCGGAGGGTGACCGCGGGTCCGGCCGGACAGGTCCTGTACCGAGTGGTGCCCTGAGCTGCGCCCACCCGTGCCGTCCCCGCGCCCCGAGGGGCGCGGGGAACTGCGCGATCAGCCACAACCGACCCGCAGTCGCCCACGCGCCCTCGGTACAGCGGCGCTTCGGGACCGGCCGTCCTACCTCAGCACGCTGGACAGCAGCTTCGCCGCCTTGCGGATCTTCGGCCGGGCCACCTTCTGGACGACCGGGCGGATGACACGTGCCGTGACTCCCACCGGCCGCCAGCGGAGCTGCAGGCGGCCGGGGTTGCGGCCCTCCGGTTCGATGGTGAGCTCGTGCGGGGTCGCACCGGAGCGGTACTCGATGCGGGCCGTGAGGGTGGGGAAGAAGAGCGGCGCCAGCAGGAGGCCGGAGTTGGCCAGGCCCTGCTGGTGCAGGCGCACCAGAGGGTGACGTACCCCGGAGAAGCCCTGCAGGGGGAGCGGAGCCTCGGTCAGGTCCAGGTGCACCGTGCCCTCGAAGACACCGGGGCGGACCGGGTCGAGGCGGAAGGGCACCGTCATGCGGCGGTTGCCGGGGGAGAGGACCAGACCGGCTCGCTGCGGACCGACCGGCAGGCGCAGACCCGGGTCGTACGTGCGAATGGCCAGGGTGAGCGAAGCACCGGCGCCGGGGGTCAGCTCCGTGATCTCGTGCCGGAACTGCGCGCTCGGGAACGGCCGCGTGTCCAACTCCAGGTCCGAAACCTCCAGTTCGCGCCGGGCGCGGTCGGAGGAGGGCACGCTGTCGCCCCAGTACGGGACACCGGACGCGTCGGCCGTGACCTGCCGCGGCGCCACCCCGTGCCCGAGACCGCGGGCCGCGAGCCGTACGTCGTCCAGGCGGCCTTCCCGCAGCAGCTCCAGCACCACCCGCTCGGGGCGGGGCAGGCGGGTGTACGCACCCGGGGACAGCGTCTCCAGGTACGGGTTCATGATGTCGGCGAAGGCGGCCAGCCACTCCTCGTCCCGGTAGGGCAGGTCGCCCGCGTACATCCGGAAGTCGTGCTTGAGGAACTTGAAGTCCTTGTCCTCGCGCAGCCCGGCGTGACCGCTCTCCACCAGGAAGTCGTCGATCAGGCGCTGGACGTGGACGCGGTCGCGGACGTTCGTGACCTTGTGCCGCTGGTTCGAGATCGAGGCGGTCGCCGCCGCCGCGAACGGGTCGATGTACCAGACGTACACCGGGTCCGGAATGATCGTGAACGCCTTCGCCAGGCAGTACGCCTGCGCCGAGAACAGCTGGTCCTCGTAGTGGATGCCCTCCGGGAAGCGCAACTCGTGCCGGTCCAGGAAGGAACGCGCGTACATCTTGCTCGTCGACAGGTGCTCGAACAGCAGCCGCGGGTCGGCCTCGATGCCCTCCACCGTGCGGCGCTCGGCGACCAGGTGCGGCATCCACGTCGTACGGCGGCCGTTGTCCACCCGCACCCGGCGCACCGCGCCCATGGTGAAGTCCACCTCGCGCTCGCGGTGCGCGGCGAGCAGCAACTCGACCGCACGCGGCGGAAGTTCGTCGTCGCTGTCGAGGAACATCAGATACGGCGCCCGGGCGATCTCGACGGCCCGGTTGCGCGGGGCGCTGCACCCGCCGCTGTTCTCCGGCAGGCGGAGGTAGCGGATGCGGTCGTCCTGGGCCTCCAGCCGGCGCGCCACGGTCGGCGTGTCGTCGGTGGAGTGGTCGTCGCTGATGATGATCTCGATGTTCGCGTGCGTCTGCGCGCGCAGCGAGGCGACTGCCCGGGGCAGGCGGGCGGCGTCGTTGTAGACGATGACCGTCACCGTCACGTCGGGGGTCGTCATGCCGAGGCCTCCTCGGGGGTCGGGGCGGGGGTGCGTTCCTCCAGCGGGATCACCGGTGGCAGTGACTCCTCCGGTTCGCCCAGGAACACCCGTCGTACGACCCGTTCGGCGGCGCGGCCGTCGTCGTACTCGCAGAACCGGCGCCGGAAGGCGGCCCGCGCCTTCGCCGCGCTCTCGTCGCGCCAGGCGCCGGAGACGAAGATCTCCGTCAGCTCCTCCTGGGTGCGGGCGACCTGGCCGGGGTGTTCCGCCATCAGGTCGAAGTAGACGCCGCGGGTGGTCCGGTAGGTCTCCCAGTCGTCGGCGTAGACGACGATCGGCCGGTCGAGGTTGGCGTAGTCGAACATGATCGACGAGTAGTCCGTGACCAGCGCGTCGGCGGCCAGGCACAGCTCCTCGACGGGGTCGTAGGAGGAGACGTCGATGATCCGGCCGGAGCGGCGCAGACCGGTCAGCGGGGAGGCGGCGCCGCCGTAGAAGTAGTGGGCGCGGACCAGGAGCACGGTGTCCTCGCCGAGGCGGTCGGCGAGGGCCGCGAGGTCCAGGCGCGGGGTGAAGCCGGCCTCGTAGTCGCGGTGCGTGGGCGCGTAGAGGACGGCCGTCTTGCCGCGCGGGATGCCGAGGCGTTCGCGGGCGGCGCGGACATCGGCGGCCGTGGCCGAGTAGAAGACGTCGTTGCGCGGGTAGCCGTAGTCCAGCGAGGTGTAGCGCGCCGGGTAGGCACGCTCCCACATGCGGGTGGAGTGGCTGTTGGCGCTGACGCTGTAGTCCCACTTGTCGATGCGGGCCAGCAGGGCGTCGAAGTCCAGGCCCTTGGCGGCGGCCGGGTGTTCCATCTGGTCCAGGCCCATGCGCTTGAGCGGGGTGCCGTGGTGGGTCTGGAGGTGGATCGCGTCGGGGCGCTTGACCACCGCGTTGGGGAAGTTGACGTTGTTGACGAGGTACTTGGCGGTGGCCAGGGTCTCCCAGTAGCGGCGGGTGCCGGGGATCACATGGTCGGTGCCGGGCGGCAGCAGGGCCTCGTTGCTCTTCGACACCACCCACACCGGGTGGATGTGCGGGGCGAGTTCGCGGAGCTTGGCGGCGATCGCGGCCGGGTTGCAGGCCACTCCGCGCTCCCAGTAGGCGGCGAACACGGCGAGGTCCGGGTCGACCGGGCGGGCCAGGGCGCGGTGGTACTGCTGGTCGCGGAGCTTGGCGCCGACCTGCTTCTTACGGGTCCGTACGGCCTTCTTGGCGGCGCGGCGGGTGCGGTTGGCGGCCTGGAACGCGCGGTACTTGGTGTACGCGCCCTCCTCCAGCAGGGCGTGCCGTACGCCCTCCACGCCCGCCGGGCGTTCGTGGTTCTCGGGGCGCCAGCGGACCGCGGCGAGGGAGGCGCGGCGGAAGAACTCGCGGGCCACCGCGTCGGGCAGGTTCTCGCCGGCGAAGGTGCGCACGAGGTCGCGCATCATCAGGTCGTAGAGCACCGTGCGGGCGGCGCGGCGGTCCTTGGCGAGGGCGAGCAGCGACTCGTAGCGGCCGATCAGCTCGAACCGGTCCTCGGGGGCGAGCGGCGGCAGGCTCTCGGGGCGCAGTTCACGGTTCTCGTACGCCACCTGGTTCAGGCAGGCGACCCGGTCGGCGTGCAGCAGGGCGGCGTGGGCGGCCTGCGGTTCGTCGTCGGTGGTGAGGTGCTGCTCGTGTGCCCGCCAGAACTCGGCGCGCAGGGCGCGGTTGCCGAGCAGCGGGGTGAGGCGCAACAGGTCGGCGGCCTCGTCCAGGGGCAGGCTCTCGCGGCCGACGGCGGCGAGGAGCCGGCCGTCGCGGGAGGGGGTGCCGGCGGTCTGCCAGGTGGTGGTGAGGTGGTCGAAGACGAGTACGTCCACCCCGGCGCCGTCGGTGGCGTCCAGCTCGGCGGTGCGCTCGGCGATCAGCCGGGAGGCGCCCGCCGGCAGGCTGTCCTTGGCGTGGACGAAGTGCAGCCAGCGGCCGGTCGCACGGGCGGCGCCGGCGGCCCGGGCGGCCGCGTCACCGGTGCCTTCCGGCAGCGGTACGACCACCGTCTCGGGGGCGTGGCTCTCGGCCGTCTCCCGCGCCCAGTCGCCGACCGCGGCGACGATGACCTCGGCGGCGGGGACGGGGTGGGCTTCCAGGGAGTCCAGCAACTCTGTCAGATGCCCCTGTGCGTTCGGTCCGTAGACGATGACGCTGAGTTGGGGCATCGCAGTGGACTCCTTTGGTTCGTGGGCTGGGGCCGCCCTTCATAACATACTGTCACTAAGCGGATGAAAGGGATATCCGCGCTCACGGTAAGAGGACGACAGTATGGAAGAGGGTATTCCGTAGCCTAGGGTTTCACTTCCGGCAACTTCTACGCTGCCTTCTTACCAGCGGCCTTCTTGTCGCTCTTGTCACCGGTGAAGGCCTCGTACTCCTTCATGACGTCCTCGGTGGGGCCGTCCATGCGCAGCTCGCCGCGCTCCAGCCAGATGGTCCGCTCGCAGGTGTCGCGGATCGACTTGTTGTTGTGGCTGACCAGGAAGACCGTACCCGCTGTCGCGCGCAGCTCGCGGATCCGTTCCTCGGAGCGCATCTGGAACCTGCGGTCGCCGGTGGCCAGGGCCTCGTCGATCAGCAGGACGTCATGGTCCTTGGCGGCGGCGATGGAGAAGCGCAACCGGGCGGCCATGCCGGAGGAGTACGTGCGCATCGGGAGGGTGATGAAGTCGCCCTTCTCGTTGATGCCGGAGAAGTCGACGATGTCCTGGTAGCGCTCCTTGATCTGCTCGCGAGTCATGCCCATGGCCAGGCCGCCGAGGTAGACGTTGCGCTCCCCGGTCAGGTCGTTCATCAGGGCCGCGTTGACGCCGAGCAGGGAGGGCTGGCCATGGGTGTAGATGTGGCCGTTCTCCACCGGCAGCAGGCCGGCGACGGCCTTGAGCAGCGTGGACTTGCCGGAGCCGTTGGTGCCGATCAGGCCGATCGCCTCGCCCTTGTAGGCGACGAACGACACGTTCTTCACCGCGTGCACCCGGCGCACACCGGCCGCCTTCTCCGCCTGCTTGCGGCGCAGGATGCGGTTGAGGGCGGCGGTGGCGGAGCCGCGGCCGGAGCCGGTGCCGTTGACCCGGTAGACGATGTCGACGCCGTCGCAGACGACGGTGGGGATCCTCTCGGCCTGGGAGAGGCGCTCGAGCCTCTCCCGCATCATGCGCTCGTCGGGAGTCTCCTCGCCCTTCTCGTCGGGGTTCTCGGGGTTCTCGGGATTCTGCTCAGCCACGGCCGTACTTCTCCTCTGCCTTCCAGAAGTAGATGAAGCCGCCGACGCCGATGACCAGCGCCCAGCCGATCGCCGTCGGCCACACGTGCGGGGGCAGCTGCTTGGCGTGGAAGCTCTTGATCAGGGCGAAGCGCATGAGGTCGATGTAGACCGCGGCCGGGTTGGTCTGCAGCAGAACCGTGACGATGTGCGGCAGGTGGTCCTTCTTGGTGAGCTTGGCGATGCTCCACATCACGCCGGACACGTACATCCAGGTGCGCAGCACGAACGGCATCAGCTGGGCGATGTCCGGGGTCTTCGCGCCCATCCGCGCCATGATCATCGCCATGCCCGCGTTGAACACGAACTGCAGGACCAGCGTGGGGATCACCAGCAGCCAGGAGACGGAGATCGGCACGCCCAGGCTGAGCAGGATGACGACCAGCGCGGCCATCGAGAACAGCAGCTGCTGGAGCTGCTGGATGCAGAAGGAGATCGGCAGGGCGGCGCGCGGGAAGTGCAGCGCGCGCACCAGGCCGAGGTTGCCGGAGATCGCGCGGGTGCCCACCTGGATCGAGCTCTGCGTGAACGTCCAGACGAACACGCCGGTGACAAGGAACGGGATGTAGTCCGGGACCCCGTGCTTCGTGCCGAGCAGCACACCGAAGATGAAGTAGTAGACCGCCGCGTTCAGCAGCGGGGTCATGACCTGCCAGATCTGGCCGAGTTTCGCCTCGCTGTACTGAGCGGTGAGCTTGGCAGTGGCGAAAGCGGTGATGAAGTGGCGCCGGGCCCACAGCTGGCGGACGTACTCCGGCAGGCTGGGGCGGGCGCCACTGACCGACAGGCCGTGGCGGGCGGCCAGTGCCGCGAGGTCGTCGTCGGCCGGGGCCTGGGTGGGGGGCGGTGTGTCGAGGACCTGGCTCACATCCGCTGCTTTCACTCGGGGGAGGGGATGCCGCGGCCCGGCCGGCAGCCGGGGCGCGCACGGTCACGAGGTCCGACGCTTCCTTACGATTCTCTTCACGTTCTCTTACGTCGGGACGGGACCGTATCGTCGCATCGCGAGCGTAGAACGAATCGACGTCGGAACGCAACCGTTTCGTCGTAACGGCAATATGCTGTGGGACATGACGACGAACGCCGACGAGCCCTCGACGCGTGCGCGCCGGCGGACCCCTGCCGGGGCCGCCGTACTCAGGGAGGATGTGACCGAGGCCATCCGGGCGGCGGTCTTCGAGGAACTCGCGGCGGTCGGATACGCGCGGATGTCCATCGAGGGCATCGCGCGGCGCGCGGGCGTCGGCAAGACGGCGGTGTACCGGCGGTGGCGGTCCAAGCTGCACCTGGTCCTGGACGTCGTCTCGGCGATGGCGGTGCTCGGCCTGCCGGTCCCCGACACGGGCTCCCTGGAGGGCGACCTCCGCCTCCTCTACGAGGTGACGTCCCGCGCCCTGCGCCACCCGGTCGCCTCGCAGATCATCCCCGACCTGCAGGCGGAGGCGGCCCGCAATCCCGACATCGCCGACGCCTTCCAGAAGGCCCTGCGGGACGGCCAGGAGGGCGTGGCCAGCAAGATCGTCGCGGCGGCGGAGGAGCGCGGGGAGGTGCGCGCGGGCGTCGATCCGGACCTCGCGCTCGACCTGATCTCCGGCCCGTTGTACTGGCGCGCGGTGGTGATTCGCTCCCCGAAGCTGCCCAAGGGCTATCTGGAGCATCTGGCCCGGGCCACGGCGGGGGCGCTCAAGGCGTTGTGAGCTGCGGCACGCCTGCCCGGCTACCCGGGTACGACCAGCCGCTCGGCCAGTTCGGCCAGGTCCTGGGCGCGCAGTACGCGGTCGGCGAATCCCGGTAGCGGCACGTGCAGGAGTTCGGTCCAGCGTTCCGGTATGGCGCCGGCCCCGTACGTAGCCCCCGCCAGCGCCCCGGTGACCGCCGCCACCGTGTCCGTGTCCCCGCCGAGGTCGATCGCCGCGCGGACCGCTCCCTCGTACGACGTCGTGGTCCGCAGCGCCCATACGGCCGAGCCCAGGCAGGGCCACACCGCGCCGTTGAACTCGGTTGCCTGGTCGGGGTGCCAGTCGGGGGAGAGGACCACCGAGTATCGCCGCCGGTGATCGGGGTGGAGGGCGGCCAGGGTTTCCGGTACGGCGCCGAGCGGGTCCCGGCCCTCCAGGGCCACGCGGACCAGGTCGTGCAGCACCGCCGTGCCCTCCCACGCCGCGCGGTCGCCGTGGGTGAGCGCGGAGAGACGGCGGGCGGCGTCCATGGTGGGCTCGCGGCCCTCGCGGGCGAAGTGCACCGCGGATGGGGCCGCCCGCATCAACGCGCCGTTGCCCGCGGCCCGTTGGTTCACCTGGAAGTGCAGTGCGGCGGCCGTGTCCCAGGGGTCGCCACCGGTCAGGACCGCCTCCGTCTGGAGGCCGATGTCCTTCGGGTCGGCCGCCGCCCACCGCTGGAAGCGCCGGAAGACATCGGGCAGGTCCAGGCCGCCGTGGTCCAGCAGGGACTCGGCGACCAGGACCGCCATCTGGGTGTCGTCCGTCGCCTCGCCGGGCTCCCAGCCCCCGCCTCCGCACATCTCGCCGCCGTGTCCGGGGCGGGGGAAACGGGCGGAGAAGGCGCCCTCGGGGCCGAACTCGAAGGGCGCTCCGAGGGCGTCCCCGACGGCGGAGCCGAGTACGGCGCCGATCGCGCGTTCGAGACCTGCGGGAACGTTCACCCGCGGAGCCTACGACCGCGCCGCCTCCGGGTGGTGGTGCACCCAGCCCTCCCAGGCCGAGGTGATCATGTCCTGGACGTCGTACTTGGCCTGCCAGCCCAGTTCCGTGCCGATGCGGTTGGCCGAGGCGACGACGCGTGCCGGGTCGCCGGGGCGGCGCGGGGTGACGGTCGGCGGGCGGTCGTAGCCGGTGACCGCGTTGATGCGGTCGATCATCTCGCGGACCGACACCCCCTCGCCGCGACCGATGTTGAGGGTCAGATCACTGCCGGGGGAGGAGGCCAGGGCGCGGGCGACGGTGACGTGGGCCTCGGCCAGGTCGACCACGTGGATGTAGTCGCGCACACAGGTGCCGTCCGACGTCGGGTAGTCGTCGCCGAAGATGCGCGGCGGCGCGCCCTCGGTGAGCTTCTCGAAAACCATCGGGATGAGGTTGAACACACCGGTGTCGGCGAGTTCGGGGCCGGCCGCGCCCGCCACGTTGAAGTAACGCAGGGACGCCGTGGACATGCCGGTCGCCCTGCCCGTCGCGCGGACCAGCCACTCGCCGGCCAGCTTCGTCTCGCCGTAGGGGGACAGCGGCAGACAGGGGGTCTCCTCCGTCACCAGGTCGACGTCCGGCATGCCGTAGACGGCGGCCGAGGAGGAGAAGACGAAGGACGGGACCTCCGCCTTCGTCACCGCGTCCAGGAGGGTGCGCAGACCCTCCACGTTCTCCCGGTAGTAGTGCAGCGGTCGCTCCACCGACTCGCCCACCTGCTTCTTCGCCGCCAGGTGCACGACCCCGGTGATCTCGTGCTCGGCGAGCGTGCGGGCGACCCGCTCGGCGTCCAGGACCGAGCCCCGCACCAGGGGGACCCCGGCCGGCACGCGCTCGGCGACGCCGGTGGACAGATCGTCGTAGACGACCGTGCGCTCGCCCGCCTCGGTCATCGCCCGTACGACATGTGCCCCGATGTATCCGGCACCGCCGGTGATCAGCCAGGTCATTGCGGCCGTCTCCTCGTCAGTTGGCCCGTTCAGCTGCTCGGTGGAGCAGCGGGCGTCTCTCTCAGTGAAGCAGTGGGCGTCCCGCCGGATCAGCGGGTGTCCCGGTGAAGCGCTGGGTGTCAGTGAAGCAGGCGGCGGAGTCGGCTGCGCGCCACCTGCCACACCCCGCGCACGCCGGTCGCCATGCGCACGGCCAGCGCGCCGGAGTGCGTGGCGTACGGCTGCACCAGGAGCACGACGTGCCGGGCGCTCGGGACGGCGCGTCGGCCGAGCCGTCCGGCGCCCGCCAGGGCGTGCGCCGTCACTTCGCGCTCTGCGCCGTCGGCGAAGCGCACGGTCAGCCGCAGATCCCAGGTACCCGCACCGAGCCCGGCCAGGTCGACGGGCAACTCGGCCGACCACCAGCTGTCCGGGCCTGTCTCCGCCCCGGAAGGCACGAGCGGAACCGTCATGCGCCCGTGTGTGCGGTCGTCGTCGCGGGAGTGCCACTCCACGTCCATCTCGCGTGGGCCCGCCTCGGCCACCCTGCCGTACAGCTCGTGCAGTCGCAGCCGGAGCAGCGAGGTACGCGCGCGTGCCTGCAGTTCCGCGTCGATCGCGAGCGGGAGGATGCCGGTGGGGCGGGTCAGGAGCGGGGTCAGGGTGACCTGGGGGAGGTCGGCGGACCAGATCGGGACGCCGTCGGCCGTGCGGGCGTAGGGCGGCAGCAGGCGCGCCGGCCGGGCGGCCAGCTCGCGCAGCCGGGGCAGGTCGCGGGGCTCGGGCGACTCCAGGACGACCCGCGCGAGCAGCCGGCCCGGAGCGCCCGGGTTCAGCTCCCAGTCGGCGGCGTCATAGCCCGCGAGGTACTCCCGGGTGTGCTCCCACCACGCGCGCCGGTAGTCCGCGTCACGCAACCCCAGCTCACGCGCGTACATACGCACCTCGTGGTCGAGGAACTTGGCCCGCGCCGCCCGCGCCAGCTCCTTCTGCCCGGCGCTCAGCAGGATCTCGTACGCCAGCGCGCACGCCGTCACGCGCGCCTTCCAGTTGTCGATGTGCTCCCGGTCCAGCGAGAGCGACAGCTGCTCGGCGGCACGGCGCACATGCCACACGTACACGAGGTCCGGTATGAGCGCGAGGCGCGGGCCGGCGGCCAGCACGCGCGCGGTGAAGACGATGTCCTCGTAGAGGAAGCGGCCCTCGGGGAAGCGGATGTCATGCTCGCGCAGGAAGTCGGTGCGGTACAGCTTGTTGACGCACAGCGTGTCGTGGACCAGGCGCGGCCGCTGCGAGGGGCGCGCGAGCACGGTGTGCGCCGTGTAGAGGGGCGCCTGCCAGGGTTGTTCGCGCTCCGACGGCAGCTCCCGGCGCACGCACAGCCCGCTCGTGACCTCGGCGTGCGCCCCGGTGGCCGCCGCCAGCAGCGCGTCCACCGCGCCGGGCGGCAGCACGTCGTCGCTGTCCAGGAACATCACGTACGGTGTGGTCACCGCGTCGATCCCGGCGTTGCGCGGGCTGCCGCAGCCACCGCTGTTCACATCCCGGCGCACCACCCGCAGCCTGGGCTCGTCGGCGGCCAGCCGGTCGAGCAGCTCGGCGCTGCCGTCCGTGGAGCAGTCGTCCACGGCGACGACCTCGGCGACCGCCGGCCCCTGGGCGAGCGCCGAGCGCACGGCATCACCCACATGGGTACTGTCGTTGTAGCCGATGACGACGACACCGACCTGCGCTGGGCGCGGCGACTCGGCGGTACCAGCTGTATCGGATGTGTCGGTCGGGTCTGATCGCATCGGGTCCACAGGGCGGGAGCGTAGGATTCTTCGGTAATAAGGCGTTAAGAAAGACTTAGCGCGCGGTCCGGAAGACGGTCGGAACCGGCTCGGGGTTCCGTTGTTTGCACGGTCTTTTCATCCGGACCCGTCGATCGCCACAGCCGCATGAACGAGAGTACGGCCGCGGCCGCCAGGATGCCGTTGCGGGCCAGCATCAGCAGACAGCCCGCCCAGGTGCCGTTGACCACCTCGGCGTAGTGCATCGGGAACACCAGGGTGCTCAGCGCGGCCGCCGCGAGGACCAGCGCCGCCACCGGCCGCTGGCTGGTGTGCCGCGAGGTCAGGCACACCGCGGCGAGACCGAGCAGCCAGACCATGTACTGGGGGCTGATCACCCGGCTGGTGACCGTGAACAGCAGCACCGCGCTCAGCGCCGCGTCGTACGGCGTGGCCTCGCTCCAGCGCTGCGCCTGCAACCGCCACAGCACCAGCAGCGTGAGGGAGACCGACGTCAGCGTCAGGGAGAGGGTGGCGACGGCGTACACGTGCGGGCCGACCAGCTCGGTGGCGCCGTACTGGTAGCGCGCCCGGCCCGGCCAGCCGGCGTGCCGCGCCAGGTTCAGCACCGTACCGCCGAGCGACTCGATCTGCACGCCCCGCCCGCCCTGCCCCTGCAGAAAGGACAAGGGGTGGTCGAACAGCACGGCGAGTGCTCCGAGGGAGGCGGTTCCGGCGGCCGCCGCCCATCCCCACGCCCGGCGTGACGCCGGACCCCGGGGCGTGCCCAGCAGCACCAGCGCCGGCCACACCTTCACCAGCGCTCCCAGCGCCCCGAGCACCCCGCACGCGCGCGTGGAGCGCTTCAGCATCAGCAGGGAGAGCACCGCGAGGGCGGTGACCTGGACGTCGTACCGGGCGAGCGGGAGGTGCAGCAGCAGCGGCAGCCCGCCCGTCCACAGCGCCGCGCCGAGCAGGCTGTGCCCGGGACGTCCGCCCGCGTGGGTCAGCGCCGCCGTGACCAGCGCGTCCATGGCCAGCGTGAGCACGACGAAAGCCTGGAAGTACGGCAGCCACGGCAGCAGGCGCGGCGCCAGCAGCAGCACGCCGGCGCCCGGCGGGTACTGCCACAGCACGTCGTGCGTCGGGAACGCGCCGTGCGCGAGGACGCCGTACCACTCGACGTACAGCCGCGACACCTCACGGGACACCGTGCCCCCGCCGAGCAGCGGGGTGTCGTCGTGTGCGAGCAGCCACAGCATCAGGGCGCGGCTCGCCAGCCAGAGGGCAGTGACGCCGAGCGCCGAACGGGAGTTGACACGGAGACGGTTCATCGCATGGGAGCCTAAGCGCCGCGAATGGAGTATCTCCGCCGATACGCCGTCATGACCGGAAAAGGCTGGCTCATCGCAAAAGATCGGGCGGACCGTGGTGAACGTCGGGCTTCTTGTGAAACCGCAGTCGCGCAGGACGGCTGCGACGGCGGTCGTCGCGCCGGTGGGCGGGGCGGCGCGCGTGCCCCGCGGCCACCGCGCCCGGCTCGGCCGCCGCACCGCCGTGGGGGTGCCCGCGCTGGTCATGCTCGCGGTCGGGCTCTGGGGGCTGGACCGGGGCGGGATGTGGCGCGACGAGGCGGTCAGCTTCCAGGTCGGCCGGCGTACGGTGCCGCAGATCTGGCTGCTGCTGCACGATGTGGACGCCGTGCACGGGCTGTACTACCTCCTTGTGCACGCCGTGCTCACCGTTCACCCCGGCGAGGTCGTGCTGCGGCTGCCGTCGGTGTGCGCGGCGGCGGTGACGGCCGCGCTGGTGGCCGCACTCGGCACCCGGCTGGCCCGGCCGCGCGTCGGACTGTGGGCCGGGCTGCTGTACGCCGTCGTGCCGATGACCGGCCACTACGCGCAGGAGGGCCGCAGCTACGCCCTGGTCGCCGCCGGGGCCACCGGGGCGACGCTGCTGTTCGTCCGCGCCGTGCAGCACGGTTCCACGGGTTCCTGGGCCGCGTACGGCGCCGTCCTCGCACTCACCTGCTGGCTGCACGAGTTCGCGGTGCTGCTGCTGTGCGCCCACGCTGTGTCACTGGCGCTGGGCCGGGTCGGGGGGCGGGTGTTGCGGGCGTGGGGGTGTGCGGCGGGCGGGGTCGCGGTGTCGCTGGTGCCGATGGTTCTTGTGTCGCGGGGGCAGGCGGCGCAGGTGGCGTGGCTGCGGAGGCCTACGGCGGTGACGGCGGAAGGGCTGTTGCGGGCGTTTCTCGGGCCTTCGGGCGCGGTGTACGCGGTGTGTCTGGGCCTTGCGTTGCTCGGGTCGGCGGGACTTGTGGGGCGGCGGGGCGAGATCACTCTTGCGGGGGTGGCCTTGCCGTTGACGGTGGTGCCGCCCGTGGTGCTGATGCTGGCCTCCCAGGCCTCGCCGCTGTTCGTCGACCGGTATGTGCTGTACGCGCTGAGCGGGGCGCCGTTGCTGGTGGCGGCGGGGGCCGAACGGGTGGCGGGGGTGGTGGGTCGCCCTCTGAAGCGCCCTCTGCTGCGGCGCCGCAGGGTGGCGCGGTTTCCCCGGCACATCCCCATCGTCACCCTCATCGGTGTCCTGGCGATCGCGCTCGCCTTTCTCCATCAGCTCCCCCTCCTCCGCGCGGACCGCAGCCCGGGCACCCGGCCCGACGATCTCGCGGCCGTTTCACGGGTCGTGGCACGGGAGTTGGCGCCCGGGGACGCCGTGCTGTACCTGCCGGCGAGTGCGCGGAACGTGGCGCTGACCTATCCGGGCGCGTTCCGGGAGGCTCGGGATGTGGCCCTGGTGGAGGGGGCCGCCGGGTCGGGGACGCTCTACGGGCGGGAGGCCGGGCCTCGTCGGATGCGGTGGCGGATGGAACGGCTGGAGCGGGTGTGGGTCGTGGCGGACCCGGCTCTGCTCGCCGGGCGCTGGAGCCCGCGCAGGCCCACCGAGCGGGCCAAGCTCGCCGTACTGGGGCGGGACTTCACCGCGTGGGAGGAGGTCCGGCGGGGCGGGATGGCCGTACGGCTGTACGTCCGTGACGCCGGGAAGTCCCGTGACCCGGTCAAGCCCCCGTCGGCGCGGGCCGGGTCTCCTCGGCCGCCGCTGTGAGGGCCGCCGCGTCCAGCGCGGTCGTGAGCCGGTCGAGGCGTTCGCGCAGCTCGACGATCTCCGCCAGCTCGAAGCCGGTCGCCCGGGCGATGCGGCGCGGCACCTCCAGGGCCCGCTCGCGCAGCGCCGCGCCCTCCTCGGTGAGCCGGACCCGCACCGAGCGCTCGTCCTCGGCGCTGCGCTCCCGGCGCACCAGACCGGCCCCCTCCAGCCGCTTGACCAGCGGGGAGAGCGTGCCGGAGTCGAGCCGCAGATGCTCGCCGAGCTTCTTGACGGGCAGGTCGCCCTGCTCCCAGAGCACCAGCATGACCAGGTACTGCGGATAGGTGAGCCCGAGGTCCTTGAGGATCACCCGGTAGACGCCGTTGAAGGCGCGGGACGCGGCGTGCAGGGAGAAGCAGATCTGGCGGTCCAGGCGGAGCCAGTCGGCTTCGGGGGGGAAGGCCGGCGAGGTGGTCATGGGTCCAGGATAGCTCTTGCGGCCAATTTAGTTGTGCACAACTTAATTGTGTGCTCTACTCGGACTCGCAACCAAGCGACAACCACGCGACAACCTCGCGACGGACACCGCATCGAACGATCGAGAGGACGGGTCCCCATGGACGCGCTCTACACCGCAGTCGCCACCGCCACCCACGGCCGTGACGGTCGTGCCGTCTCCAACGACGGCAAGATCGACCTCAAGCTGGCCCCTCCGGTGGAGCTGGGCGGCAACGGCCAGGGCACCAACCCCGAGCAGCTCTTCGCCGCCGGTTACGCCGCCTGCTTCGGCAGCGCCCTCGGCCTCGTCGGCCGGCAGGCCAAGGTCGACGTCAGCGACGCCGCGGTGACCGCCGAGGTCGGCATCGGCAAGCAGGGCGAGGGCTTCGGGCTGAAGGTGACGCTGCGCGTCGAGCTGCCCGACACCGTGGACGAGGCGACCGGCCGCAAGCTGGTCGAGACCGCCCACCAGGTCTGCCCCTACTCCAACGCCACCCGCGGCAACATCGACGTCGACCTCGTCATCGAGTGACCCACGCGTCCCGGGGTGCCGGTGGCCGACTCGGCACCGGCACCCCCGCGCCCTACGCCGACGTCAGCGTGCCCTGGCCGGCCGCCTGACCCGGGATCCGGACCTCACCCGGGCCGCTCATCGGCTCGCCGAGCAGCAGCGTCCGTACGACCCGCTCGGCGGCCCGGCCGTCGTCGAACTCGCAGAACCGGGCCCGGAAGAGCGCGCGCAGCCGCGCCGACTCCTCGTCCCGCCAGGACCCCGAGGCGAACAGCCAGGCCAGCTCGCGGTAGGAGCGGGCGACATGGCCGGGCGGCTCGGCGGTGATGTCGAAGTAGGCGCCCCGGCTCGCCGTGTACGCGGGCCAGTCGTCGGCGTGCACCACGATCGGCCGGTCCAGACAGGCGTAGTCGAACATCACCCCCGAGTAGTCCGTGACGAGCACGTCCGAAGCGAGCAGGACGTCCTCGACGCACGGCTCGTCGGTCGCGTCGACCACGATCCCGCGCCGGGCCAGCTCGGCCAGCCCCATCCCGCGCGCGGGACCGGTCGCCAGCGACGGGTGCAGCCGGACCACCAGCGTGAGCCCCCCGCCCCGGCCCCCGCCACGCAGCTCACCCCTGCCTTCGCCCAGGCTTTCGCCCAGGTCCGCCGCGAACCGGCCGAGGTCGATCCGGTCCACATGCCCGCTGCGGCGGTAGTCCCGGCGGGTCGGCGCGTACAGCACGACCGTGTCCGTCTCCGGGATGCGGTACCGCTGCCGGAAGTCACTGGCACCGCCGTTCACGAGCACGTCGTTGCGCGGGCTGCCCGTGCGCAGCGAGGTGAAGTGGCAGGGATAGGCCCGTTCCCAGACCAGCTCGGAGTGGCGGTTGGCGACCAGGCTGTAGTCCCAGCGGTCGGCCCGGCGCAGCAGCTGCGGCACGTCGAGGCCGAGCCGGGCGCCCGGCTTGTCCAGCAGGTCGGCGCCCATGTACTTCAGCGGGGTCCCCTGGTGGGTGTGGATGTGCACGCTGCCGGGCCGCTTGGCGATCGTGCCGGGCCAGTTGACGTCGTTCACGAAGAACTTCGCCCGCGCCGTGACCTCCAGACAGCGCCGGGAGCCCAGGACCACGTGCTCCACCTCGGGCGGCAGCCGGGCGGCGGTCTCCTCGTCCTTCACCACCCACACCCCGCGCAACTGCGGGGCGATCTCCCGGGCCTTGGCGTACACGGCGGCCGGGTCGCCCAGCATGCCCCGGTGCGAGGACGCCGAGTAGACGACCAGGTTCGGGTCCAGCGGCCGGTGCGCGTGCACGGCCGCCCAGCCGGCGCGGGCCCGCGCGGCGGCCACGTCCCGGACCAGACCGGCACCGCGCGCCGCCTCCTCCCCGGCGCGCGCCGCCTGCCGTCTGATCCGGTACGCCGTCCAGGAGCCCTGCAGCAGGCCGGCCTCGCCGCCGGTCAGGGCGCCCTCCGCCGGCTTGTGACGGCGGAACATCTCCCGCGTGCGCCGGAAGAACTCGGCCTTGTCGGCGGGCGGCAGCCGGTCCGGCTTGGCGAGGATGTCCAGGCAGTGCTCGCCCATCTTGCGGTGCAGATACGGCCGCCAGTGCGCGAGCCGAGGGTGCTGCTCGACGAACGCGAAGACCCGCTCGTACTGGTCGTGGATGTCGAAGTGCTTGCGGCTGGTCGTGGACAGGATGTTGCCCTGCCGGCGCTGCCGGTAGTTCAGGCAGATCCGGTCCAGCGCGGCGATCCGCCGGGCGCTGAGCATGACCGGGAAGGTCCAGGGCGTGTCCTCGTAGTAGCCCGGCGGGAACGCGAAGCCCTCCGACACCACGAACTCCCGCCGGTAGACCTTGTTCCACACCACCATCAGCAGGTCCAGGATCCGCGGGAACTCGTCGGCGGTGAAGGTGTCCGGGCCGGCCTCGGCGAGCACCTCGGCCAGGGCGTTGCGCCGGGTGCCGCCCCACCAGTAGGTGCGCGCGTAGTCGAAGACCAGCACGTCGGGGTCCGCGGCCTCCGCCAGCCGGTCGGCGATGGCCCGCAGCGCGCCCGGGGTGAGGGTGTCGTCGCTGTCCAGGAAGAACAGGTAGTCGCCGGTGGCGTGCGGCATCCCGGCGTTGCGGGCCCGGCCGAGGCCCACGTTCTCCGGCAGGTGCAGCACCTGCACGCGCGGGTCGCGCTCGGCGTACTCGTCGAGGATCGCGCCGCAGCCGTCCGGGGAGCGGTCGTCCACGGCGATCAGCTCGAAGTCGCTGAAGGACTGCAGCAGCACCGAGTCCAGGCACTCGCGCAGAAAGCCCTGCACCTTGAAACAGGGCGCGATCAGACTGAAGCGGGGCACGGCGGGTCAGCTCCTCACGAGGGTCGCGGCGGCCGGGGCGGGGACGCGCTGTGCGAGCGGGATCACGGGCGGGACCGCCTCCGGCGGCTCGCCGAGCAGCACCCGCCGTACGACGCGCTCGGCGGCCCGGCCGTCGTCGAACTCGCAGAACCGCTCCCGGAACGCGGCCCGCAGCGCCGCGGCCTCCGCGCCTGCGTACGAGCCGTCACGGAAGACGGCGGCCAGCTCCTTCGGGGTGCGCGCGACCGGTCCCGGCGGCTCGGCCGGCAGGTCGAAGTAGACGCCCCGCGTCTCCCGGTACACCTCCCAGTCGTCGGCGTACACGACGATCGGCCGGTCCAGGTTGGCGTAGTCGAACATGATCGAGGAGTAGTCGGTCACCAGCGCGTCCGCCGCCAGGCACACGTCCTCCGAGGAGCGGTGCGCGGTGACGTCGATGACGCGGCCGTCGCCGCGGCCGAGCGACCCCTGGTCGTAGAAGTAGTGGGCGCGCAGCAGCACGACGACGTCCTCGCCGGCCGCCTCGCAGAAGGCCTCCAGGTCCAGGCCGGGCTCGAAGCCGGTGTGGTGGTCGCGGTGGGTGGGTGCGTAGAGGACGGCCGTGCTGCCCTCCGGGACGCCCAGCCGCCGTCTGATCCGCGCCACGTCCTCGGCGGTCGCCGTGCAGTAGACGTCGTTGCGCGGATAGCCGTACTCCAGCGCCTCCCAGGAGCCGGGGAAGGCGCGCTCCCACATCTGGGTGGAGTGGCGGTTGGCGGAGAGGTTGAAGTCCCAGCGGTCCACCCGGCCCAGCAGCCTGGTGAAGCTGCCCGACTGCGCCGCCACCACCGGGTACGTCGACTGGTCCACGCCCATCGTCTTCAGCGGGGTGCCGTGCTGGGTCTGGAGGTGCACACTGCCGGGGCGCTTGACGATCCCCTCGGCGAAGTTGGCGTTGTTGATCAGGTACTTGGCCCGGGCCAGCACCTCCCAGTAGCGGCGGGAGCCGATCACCGCGTACTCCACGTCCTCCGGCATCGCGTGCGCCTGGTCGGCCTCGACCAGGAACACCGAGCGGATGTCCGGGGCGAGTTCGCGGGCCTTGGCGTGGATCGCGGCCGGGTTGCAGGCGTAGCCCCGGCCCCAGTAGGCGCAGTACACGGCCAGGTTCTCGTCGAGCGGGCGGCGCAGATCGCGGATGTAGCGCAGCCGGGTGCGCACCGCGCGCGGGCGCGGCAGGCGCTCGGCGGCGTTCGAGGCCAGCTGGTTGGCGCCGCGCAACGCCCGGAACGCGCTGTACGCCCCGGTCGCCAGCAGCCGGTGCTGCACGCCCAGGCTGCCGTCCGGCGCCCGGAAACCGGCCGGCCGGTGGCGCCGGTAGAGCCGGGCGGCGCGGCGGAAGAACGCCCGGTGCCCGGACGGCAGCCGCTCGGGCCGGGACGCGGTCTTCAGCACACAGGCGAACAGCTGCTCGAAGAGCGCGCGCGCCCGCTCGGCGGGCAGCTCCTGTTCGGCGGCCCGGGTCAGCACCAGCTCCACCTGGTCGAGCAGGTCGTGCTGGTGCGGCCCCGGCAGATTGAGCCGGCTGCCCTGCCGGCGCAGCCGGTGCCGTACGACGACCCGGCGCAGCACCGCGATCCGCCCGGCCGCGAGCGTGGTGAGCCCGCCCCAGCCGAGGTCGGTGAAGTGGCTGTCCGGAAAGGTGAGTTCGTGCTCGGTGAGGAAGCCGCGGCGGTAGACCGCGCTCCAGGCCGGGAGCTGCACGCCGGTCAGCTCCGGCAGGTCGGCGGGGGCGAAGGCGTTTTTCGGGGCCCCGGCGAACAGGGGCCTGGCCGGGTTGGTCGGCTCGCCCTCCCACCAGGGGGCGCGCTCGTGCTCGGCATAGAGCACGTCCACGTCGGCGGTCTCGGTCAGCCGGGCGTCCAGCGCCGCGAGCGCGCCCGGCAGCAGCAGGTCGTCGCCGTCGAGGAACAGCACATACGCGCCGGTCGCGGCCCGGATCCCGGCATTGCGCGCCCCGCTCAGACCGGCGGACGGCGGCGAGTGGACCGGGATCACCCGGGAGTCCCGCTCGGCGTGTCCGGCGGCGACGGCGGCGGCCGGGGAGTCGGGGGCGTCGCAGACCGGGATCAGCTGCAGATCACCGAACGACTGGCCGAGGACCGAGTCCAGCGCCTGGGACAGCCGGGCGGCGACGCCGTGGGACGGGACGATGATGCTGAAGCGGGGCATGCTGTTCTCTCTGTTGTCTTGCGGACGCGTGTCCTGCGGACGAGACCTGCCATGCGACCGGGCCGCCCCGCCGGACGCCAGGTGGACGGCCGGCTCGGGACGGGCCGCGTCGAGCCGAGGGACACGGGCACTCCCGGAGGGACCAACGCCGTTCATCGCCTCTCGGTGACGGAAAGGGGACCGGCAGGTTGCGGCACGGTGGCCAGCGGCGAGCGCGCACAGGCCGACGGCACCGGCTTGCGCTCCTTGAGCGGCACCACCGGAGGCAGACCCGTCCCGCCCAGCACCACATGCCGTACGACCCGCTCGGCGGCGCGTCCGTCGTCGTACGGGCAGAAGCGCTGCCGGAACGCCGCTCGCAGCTGGGCCGAGCGCGAGCCGCGCCAGCGTCCGGTCGCGAAGATGTCGATCAGCTCGTCCTCGCTGCGCGCGACCGCGCCCGGCGGGAAGGCACGCAGGTCGAAGTAGGTACCGCGGGCCGCCTGGTATGCCTCCCAGTCGCCGGTGTGGACCACGATCGGCCGGTCCAGGTTGGCGTAGTCGAACATGATCGACGAGTAGTCGGTGACCAGCACGTCCGAGGCCAGACACAGCGACTCCACGCTCGCGCGGTCACCGACGTCGATGATCCGGCCGCCCGTGCCCAGGGGGCCGCCGCCGTGCACGGGGTGGGGCCGGGCCAGGATCACGAAGCGCGGGCCGAGGCGGCGCACGATCCGCTCCAGGTCCAGCAGCGGGCGCTGGGTGCGCAGATGGTCGCGGAAGGTCGGCGCGTACAGGATCGCCACCGCGTTCTCCGGGATGCCCAGCGACTCGCGCAGCCGGGTCACGTCCGCGGAGGTCGCCCGCTGGAAGACGTCGTTGCGCGGGGCGCCGTACTCCAGCGTGGTGTAGCGGCCCGGGAAGACCCGCTCCCAGGTCAGGGTCGAGTGCCGGTTGCCGGACAGGACGAGGTCCCACTGGTCGACGCCCCGCAGCAGTTCGGCGAAGTCGGTGTCGCGGGCCGCCGCGGGGCGCTCCTGGAGGTCCAGGCCCATGTGCTTGAGCGGGGTGCCCTGCCGGGTCTGGACCAGGATCTGCCCGGGCCGCTTGCGCAGGTCCGGGTCCAGTACGTCGTCGGTGACCAGGTACCTGGCGCGGGCCAGCGCCGTCCAGTAGGCGGCGCTGCCGGGCCGCAGCCGGCGCGGGCCGGGCGGGACCGCGTGCTGGTGCTCGGGGCGGGCGATCCAGGCGGTGCGGATGTGCGGGGCGTGGGTGCGGAAGGCCTCCTCCAGGGCGCCGGGGTCGCCGCCGTGGCCCCGGCCGGCCCCGGAGGTGAACACCGCCCGGTCGGTGCGGACGGGCAGCCACAGCTGGATCCGGTAGTGCAGCCGCAGCACTCCGGTCCGCACGGCGCGGACCAGCTTCACCACCGCCTTGGACATGCGCCGGCGCGCCGCAGAGACCAGCCGGAACGCGCGGAAGGTGCGGTGCAGACCGAAGCGGACCAGGACGTTGCGCCGCCGCATCCGGGTGCCGGGGACCCGGTAGCGGCGGTAGTGGGCGCGGGCCCGGCGCAGGAACTCGCCGTGGCTGCCGCGCGGCAGCCGGTCCGGCATGGCGAACACCGTGGCGTAGTGGTCGATCATGCGGCGGAACAGGTCCGGCCGCCACCGCGCCAGTTCGGGATGGGCCTCGACATACGCGAACACCCGGTCGTACTGCTCGAAGAGATCGAAGTGCTCACGGCTGGTGGTGCCGAGGATGTTGCCCTGCCGGCGCTGCCGGTAGTGCACGCACACCCGGTCCAGGGTGGCGATCGACTCCGCCGCCATCAGCACCGGGAAGGTCCAGGGGGTGTCCTCGTAGTAGCCCGGCGGGAAGGTGAAACCGTGGCCGGCCACGAACTCCCGCCGGCACGCCTTGTTCCAGGCCACCATCAGCACCCGGAGCAGCCCCGGCCGGTCCTCCAGGCGGAACGGCGCCGGGCCCTGCTCGGTGAGCGGGGCGGACAGCTGGTTGCGCACCGCCCGGCCGTCCCAGTAGGTGCGCGCGTAGTCGTACACCAGGACGTCGGGCTCGCCGGACTCCTTGATCCGGTCGGCCATCGAGCGCAGCGCGTCCGGGGTGAGGGTGTCGTCGCTGTCCAGGAAGACCAGGTAGTCACCGGTCGCCTCGGCCAGCCCGGCGTTCCGGGCCCGCCCGAGCCCCTGGTTCTCGGCCAGGTGCACGGGCCGCACGCGCGCGTCGCGGGCCGCGTACTCGTCGATGATCGCCCCGCAGGCGTCCGGTGAGCAGTCGTCCACGGCGATCAGTTCCAGATCGGGATACGACTGCGAGAGCACCGAGTCCAGGCACTCGGAGAGATACGCCTGGACCTTGTACGCGGGGACAATGACACTGAACCTGGGCAAGGGGCATCCATGGGTCGTCGGTCGGCGCGGGGGTTCTGACCGGAAACGGCCGATGGTGTGAATTGGTTACGGTTCATGCGGCATGTGGGGGACGGTGGGTGAACGCAAGAAGGCGGGCCCGGGAAGGCCCGCCCTCGTCGCAGCCGGTGACCGTGGCTACTTGACCGCGCCCGCCATCACCCCGGACACGAACTGCCGTTGGAACGCGAAGAACACGGCCAGCGGGATCACCATGGAGATGAACGCGCCGGGTGCCAGCACGTCGATGTTGTTGCCGAACTGCCGTACCTGCGTCTGCAGCGCGACCGTGATCGGCTGGGTGCCCGACTTGGTGAACACCAGCGCGACCAGCATGTCGTTCCACACCCACAGGAACTGGAAGATGGCGAGGCTGGCGATCGCCGGCCCGCCGAGCGGCATCACCACCCGGGCGAACAGCCGCAGTTCACCGGCGCCGTCCAGGCGGGCCGCCTCCAGCAGCTCGCGCGGGATCTCCGCGAAGAAGTTCCGCAGCAGGAACACCGCGAACGGCAGTCCGAAGCCGGTGTGGAACAGGATCACCCCGAGGATCGTCCCGAACAGGCCGATCCTGCCGAACAGTTCGGCGATCGGGATCAGCGCCACCTGCACCGGCACCACCAGCAGGCTCACCACTCCCAGGAACCACCAGTCCCGGCCCGGGAACTCCATCCACGCGAACGCGTAGCCCGCGAGGGAGCCGACCACGACGACCAGCAGTGTCGCCGGGACCGTGATCAGCACGGTGTTCCACAGGGAGTGGGTGATGTCGCCGTTCTCCAGCAGCTTGCGGTAGCTGTCGAAGGTCAGCTGGGACGGCTTGGTGAACACCTTCCACCAGCCGCTCGCGCTCATGTCCTCGGGCGCGCGCAGCGAGGAGATGAGCAGACCGAACGTCGGCACCAGCCAGAACAGGCCCACGACGATCAGGAACACCCGGACCAGGCCGCCGCTCAGCCTCTCGGCGATCTTCGAGCCGAGGGACCGCCGCGCCTTCACCGTCCGGACGGGCCCGACCTTCCCGATGCTTCCGGCGCTCGCCGTCATCGCCGCACCTCCCGCCTCAGCCGACGGATGTTGAACGCCATCACCGGGACCACCAGCACCAGCAGCAGCACCGCGATCGCGCTCGCGACGCCCGGCTGGTTCTCCGCGAAGCCCTTGCGGTACAGCTCCAGGGCGAGCACGTCGGCGTCGTCCTGGGAGGAGCCCGGCGCGATGATGTAGACGAGGTCGAACACCTTCAGCACGTTGATCATCAGAGTGACGGTGACGACCGCGAGGACCGGCGCGAGCAGCGGCACGGTGACCCTGCGGAACACCTGCCACTCGTTGGCGCCGTCCACCCGCGCCGCCTCCAGCAGCTCCCGGGGCACGCCCGCGAGCCCGGCCGCGATCAGCACCATCGCGAAGCCCGCCCACATCCACACGTACGCCCCGATGATCGCCGGGGTGACCAGCGCCGGGCCGAGCCACTCGACGCCGTTGTACGGCTCCTTGAAGTTGCTCGCCGGGAGCCGCAGCCGGGCCCCGTCGGCCGAGGCGGGCAGGGTGAAGGTGCCGTCGCCGGCGGCCTTGGCGGAGGCGACCACCTTGCCGTCCTTCACCGCCTCGATCCGCATCCCGGCATAGCCCAGCTCGGACGGGTCGGGCGCGCCGAGCCGGCCGACACCCTTGCCGCGCGTGAAGTCCTGCCAGGTGGTGCCGGTGATCCTCCCCGGCTCGGACCTGGCGGCCACGGCCTTCTTCGCGCTGTCCGGCATCTGGTCCGGGGCGACGCCGACGAGGGGGAGGGCGACCGCCTGCCCGGCGTGGACGGTGGCCTTGGTGATGAAGCCGCCGTTCTGCGCGACCAGCGGCGACTCGCGGCCCGGGTGGGCCTTCGGGAACGCCGACGACTGCGCGAAGGTGTCGTGGACGCCCACCCACACCGCGTTCGCGACGCCCTTGTGCGGATCCTGGTCGTACACCAGCCGGAAGATGATCCCGGCCGCCAGCATCGAGATCGCCATCGGCATGAAGACGACCAGCTTGAACGCCGTACCCCAGCGCAGCCGTTCGGTCAGCACCGCGAAGACCAGACCGAGCGCGGTGGAGACCGTGGGTGCGAACACCACCCAGATGACGTTGTTCTTCAGTGCGGTCCGGATGCCGTCGTCGGTGAAGAGCGTCCTGTAGTTGTCGACGCCGGTGAAACCGTCGCCGGAGGCGTTGTAGAAGCTGCGGATGACCGAGTACCCGATCGGGTAGACCACGAGCGCGCCGAGCAGCACCAGGGCGGGCAGCAGAAACAGGGCTGCCACCGTCCTGCGGGTGCCGGTCACGCTCCTACGACCGCGGGGCGCGGCGGGACCCGGTGGGGCCCCCGCCGCCGTTGCCGCCGACGCCATGGCCGGATCAGCTCCCGCTTCCGTACGCGGCCGCCGCGTCCTTCTCCAGCTTCGCCTGGGTGCCCGCCACGTCCGCCGGGTTCTTCAGGAAGTCCTGCAGGTCCTTCCACTCACCCTTGCCCGGAGTGCCGCCGAAGGCCTGCGGGGCCTGGTCGGACATGTCGAAGCGGAAGTCGTCGCCGGACGCGATCAGCGCCTTGGCGATCTTCTGTTGCACCGCGTTCGGGTACGCCGAGATCGGCACGTTCTTGTTCGGCGAGAGGAAACCGCCGAGCTTCGCCTCGATCGTCGCCGCGTCCGGGGAGGCGAGGAAGGTGACCAGGGCCTGGGTTGCCTTGGAGTCCTTCAGGACCACCGCCGCGTCACCGCCGGAGACCACCGGCGCGGTGGAGCCGACCGCCGGGAACGGGAACACCTTCGCGTCCGTGCCCACCTTCGCCTTGGTCTCACCGATGTTGACCTGCACGAAGTCGCCCTCGTAGACCATCGCGGACTTGGGCTGGTCGCCGCCGGTGAAGGTCTGGGTGACCGAGGCCGGGAACTCCGTCTGCAGCGCGCCGTCCTGGCCGCCCGCGAGATAGTCCTTCTTGCCCCAGATCTGCGCCAGCGTCGTCAGCGCCTGCTTCACCGACGGATCGGTCCACTTGATCTTGTGCTGGGCGAGCTGGTCGTACTTCTCCGGGCCCGCCTGGGACAGATACACGTTCTCGAACCAGTCCGTCAGTGGCCAGCCGTCCGCGCCGGCCACGGAGAACGGCGTGACACCGGAGTCGTACACCGCCTGCGCGGCGCCCAGCAAGTCCTTCCAGGTCTTCGGCTCCTTGGCGTTCGCGCTCTCGAAGACCTTGGCGTTGTACCAGATCAGCGACTTGTTGGCGGCCTTGTAGTACATGCCGTACTGCTTGCCGCCGACCTTGCCGATGTCCTGCCAGCCCTGGGAGTAGTTCTTCTGCAGCTCCTTCAGGGCGTCCGGCCCGAGCGGCTTGGCCCATCCACGCTGCACGGCCTGCTTGATGGCGCCGGGCTGCGGCAGCATGGCCACGTCCGGCGGCTGACCACCAGCGATCTTCGAACCGACGAAGTTGATGATCGGGTCCTGGGCGGGCACGAAGGTCACCTTCGCGCCGGTGCGCTTCTCGAACTCGGCCAGGACCTGCTTGAAGTTCTTCTGCTCCTGACCGGTCCAGACGGCGGCGATCTCCAGGTTCGTGCCGTTCAGCTTCGGCAGGGTGACGGTGGAGCCGGTGACCCCGCCGGTCTTCCCGCCGCTGCCCGTGTCGCCGTTGTCCTTGCTGCTGGAGCAGGCGCCGAGGGCGAGGGCTCCCGTGAGCAGAGCGGCGAGTGCGGTGACGGTCCTCTTTGTCCGGATGGTGCTGCTGCTGTGGGTGCGCATCACTTCCCCGTTCGTCGTTCCTCGTTGAACGTCGTCGAGCGTGTCCCGTGCGGTCCGGTCTACGCGGGCCGCTCAGGGGCGGCAAGAGCGCCTGCCGTGTCGAGCGGCGCATCGTGACCGGCTCGTGACCGGGGGTGTATGCGTCCTTCCTGGGTACAACAGTGTCTCCGGCTACAGCAGGGACGGCACCTCCGCCGCCGACACCTCCCGGGCCGCCCGCTGCACCGCGCTCGCCAGGAGGGCCAGGTCGGTCGGGCCGTTGCCCAGCTCCCGTACGGGCCGGCGGGCCGGGGGGTCGCCCATGCGCTGCCAGTCCAGCGGGACCACCGTGGGCCGCTGGGTCGCGGTACGCGGGATACGGCCCGTCACCCGGCCGCCCTGGAAACCGACGACCCGCCCGTCCGCGTACGCCAGCCGCCCACGTCCCGGCGCCGGTTCGTCCGGCCCCGGCTGCGGAGCGTCCAGCACGACCCGCAGGGCGGCCCGCCGAGCGGGCTCGGTCTCCGCCGTACGGCCGCCGGTCCCGGCAGCCGCCACCAGATGCACCCCGAGCCGCTCGCCCTCCCGGGCCACCGCCTCCAGCGCGCGCATCACCGAACCGGCGGCGGGCCGGCCCGGCGAGCCGAGCGGGGGCGAGACCAGCGCGTCCAGGTCGTCCACGACGAGCACGAGCCGCGGCAACGGCGGCGCCGCCCCGTCCCGCTGCCGCGCGGCCCCGCCCGGCCGCAGCCGCAGGGTGGAGCTGGGCGGCGCCTCTATGTCACCGCCGGCGGGGGCCGGCGCGCGCTGGGCGACGATGCGGCCGGACACCGCACGTCCCGCATGCCACTGCGCGAAGTCCGTCCGCCCCAGCAGCTCCGCCCGCCGCTTCAGCTCGGCCGCCAGCGACTGGGCGAACTCCCGCATGCGCACGGGGTCGTTGGCGACGAGGTGGGTGGTGACATGCGGTATGTCGGTGCATCCGCGCAGTCCCTCACCGTGCGCGGGGCTGGTCCCGACCCCGTCCCGGCCGTCGATCAGCACGAGGCCCAGCCGGTCCGGCCGCTCGGCGGCGGCCAGCGAGGCCACCACGGCCCGCAGCAACTCCGTACGACCGCTGCCGGCCGGCCCCTCGACCAGCAGATGCGGTCCGTCGGCCACCAGGTCGGCGGTGAGCGGCCCGCGCGGCCCGGCACCGAGTATGGCCCGCGCCCGGCCGCCCAGCGCCTGGGTGTCGTCGGCCGCGTCGGCCCAGCGCGCCATCAGCGACGCCGGGGTCGCCCTGGCCAGCCCCAACTCGTCCAGCAGCCGCGCCGACTGCGGCAGGGGCGCCGCCACGCGCGTGTCCCGCTCGCCGGCCGGGCCGTCCGGCCGCAGCGGCGCCAGCGCCCGGGCGAACCGCTCCGCCCAGGCGACGGACACGGCGTCCACGGCGGCGAGCGTTCCCGGTCCGACGGGTCCGCCCGGCGCCACCCGCAGCAGGCGCAGGGCGGTCGCGACATCCCCGCTGAGCAGCGCCACGGCACCGCAGTGCCGGAACGTCGGCGTCACCGCGCACGCGGCCTCGTACGTGCGCGTCACGGGGGAGGCGGTCGAGGCGGGCTCGGTCTCGGCGAGACAGACCACGTGGATCCCGGCCCGCGGCCCGGCCACGGCCAGCCGCGCGACCGCGTCCCGCAGCGCGCTGCCGCCGGGGTCTCCGTCCACGACGACGACGGTGTAGGGCCCGGCGAAACCACTGTTCGCGCCGACCTCGGCGTCCTCCTTGGCCCATGAGGGGCGGCGGACGAGGGCCGAGGGGGTGGCCGACGGGCGGGTGCCGGTGTGAGGAGGGGAGGTGGGGCCGGGCGCGTGATCGCCGGTCCGGCCGGGGGCGAGTCCCGGCGACGGGGCGCCGGCAGTGCCGGGGGTGGCCCACTCGGCGGGGGCGCGGTCGGCCGGGACCTGCGCGGGAGGGCCGAAGGCCTCGGCGGGGGCGCCGGGGTGGCCGGGGACGAGGCCCTGGGCTTGTGTGCCCGGGGTGAGGGTGGCGCCGCGGTCGCTCGTGGCCCCGCCCGCTTCCGTCGCGGTGCGGGTGGGGTGGGCCGCGGTTCGGCCGGTCGCGGCGTGGTCGTCGACCCGGCGCAGGAGCTCCTCCGTGCGGGCCGCCGCCTGCTCGCGGTCGTAGGCCAGCAGCAGCCGGCAGTCCTGGCCGTGCCCCGGCCGCACATGCGGGAGCCAGCCCAGCCAGGACCACTCGGCCGTGCGCTCCTCCACGGGGCGCGAGCGGTCGGCGCTGATCAGCACGATCTCCAGCAGGTCGGGCGAGTGCAGCGCGGCCAGCTGCGCCAGCACCGCGCGGGTCAGCCCGGACAGCCGGGGGCGCGGACCGGCCAGGCCCAGCGCGCCCGCCTCGCGCAGCGCCGCCGTCACGGGCACCGCGGGCACAGGGCCGGAGCCGTCCGGCGCGCTCCGGTCCGCCGTGCCGAGCCGCACGGTCAGCGTCTCCGGATGACCGGGCCCGCGCTCCCACAGCCGGGACCCGGGACCGAGTGCCGCCAGCAGCAGTGCGGCCGGATCCGGCCAGGTCTCGGGCTGCTGCGGCGCGGTGGCCGCCGGGCCGGTGACGGCACGGGTGTCGGTGCCGGCGTAGGCCTCGGGACCGGTGGACTGCTCACCACGCGTACCGGCCAGCCGGCGCGCCCAGGCGCCGAGGCCACGCCGGCGTGCGCCCTGCGCGGCATCGATGCCGCGGAGGGGAGTGGCCTTGCGCCCGCTGTCCAGCGGCTCCCCGTCCGCCTCCCCGACTCCGAAGCGCCCCGCGTGCGTGTCTCCGCCGGAAGCGGCACCGGACGCGTTCTCGATCCGGGGCGCCCCGCTCTGCCCCGGCACCACGGCCGACCCCCGCCGATGCTCCTGGCCCCCACTGCCCGAGGTCCCCCAGCCACCCGAGCCGTAGCTGTGCTGCCCGATCCCGGAGGCGCCTTCGGCACTTACGGACGTCGGTCCGCTCACACCACTGTCACCGGCAGTCGCCGAGGGCGCGTCACCCCCACCGGGGCCACCCGCACCCGGCAACGCGTCCCGGACGACCCGAAGGCACCCCTCACCGTCGGCGACCGTCCGTGCTCCCGGTCCCCCGGACGGAGCAACCCGAAGCGCCGACTCCCCGATCCGCAGCAAGCCCCCGGCAGGGACCCGCACCGGACGCTCGCTCACCGGCACCCCGTCCAGCGTCGTGCCGTTCGTGGAGCCGAGGTCGGCGACCGACACGCGCCCGTCCGCGCCGACCGTGACCGCGCAGTGCAGCCGGGACACGTCGGGGTCGTCCAGCGGCACGTCCGCGTCGGCCGAGCGGCCCACCGTTATCCGGCCGCCGTGCAGGAGATGGACCCCGCCCGCGTCCGGGCCCGCGACGACATGCAGCTGGGTCGGCGCGTCGTCGAGTTCGGGATGCGGCTCGGCGGCCGCCGGGGCTCCCAGGGACAGCACCGCGCCGTCGACCAGCGGAGGCTCGCCGAGGGTGCGGCGGCGGGGGTCGAGCCGCTCGGTGCCGGCGTACAGCACCGGCGCGCCGCCGGTGTCGCGGCCCTCCCCGGTGACCGCGCCGGCCAGCGCCGACGCGACCGCGGCCAGGTCCGTGCCCGTGGGCGCCGTGACCAGCACGTCGCGGCTCGCGGCGCGGCCCCGCTGCGGGGGCGGGCCCAGCGGGTCTACGACGGTCAGCCGGATCTGCATCGGCGTCAGCGGTCCCTTCTGCGCGGGTCTGCGCGGGACGGACTTCCCCCCACCCCACACGAGCACGTCGGCCAGTACTGGAAGGCATCCTCGCACCTGCCACTGACAACGCGCCCGGGACCCGGCACCAAGTGATCTTGATTGGTCGGCTCTGCCCCCAAAAGTGCCTGACCAGTGGCGCACGGGCGATCACTTGAGATCGGTCACGTCCGGCTTCGGCAACCAGGAGACCGGGAAGCGCGTCTTTCCGTCGACACGTGGTGCCGACGAGGGCGGCACTACAGTGGTCCGGAGCAACCGGAACGACAACCGGAACGCAGGCAAGCAAGCATCAGCAAGCAGCAGGGAGCGCGTGACGTGCGGCCAGTCGGCAGCAAGTACCTGCTTGAGGAGCCGCTCGGACGCGGCGCCACAGGCACCGTCTGGCGTGCCCGCCAGCGCGAGACCGCGGGCGCCGAGGCGGCCGTGCCCGGGCAGCCCGGCGAGACGGTCGCGATCAAGGTCCTGAAGGAAGAGCTGGCGAGCGACCCGGACATCGTGATGCGTTTCCTGCGCGAGCGCTCCGTCCTGCTCCGCCTCACCCACCCGAACATCGTCCGGGTCCGCGACCTGGTCGTCGAGGGCGATCTGCTCGCCCTGGTGATGGACCTCGTCGACGGCCCCGACCTGCACCGCTACCTGCGCGAGAACGGCCCCCTCACACCGGTCGCCGCCGCGCTGATGACCGCGCAGATCGCCGACGCGCTCGCCGCGAGCCACGCCGACGGAGTCGTCCACCGCGACCTGAAGCCCGCCAACGTGCTGCTCATGCAGGCCGGCGGCCAGATGCACCCGATGCTGACCGACTTCGGCATCGCCCGCCTCGCCGACTCCCCGGGCCTGACCCGCACCCAGGAGTTCGTCGGCACGCCCGCGTACGTGGCGCCGGAGTCCGCCGAGGGCCGCCCGCAGACCTCCGCCGTGGACATCTACGGCGCCGGCATCCTGCTGTACGAGCTGGTCACCGGCCGCCCGCCGTTCGCCGGCAGCACCGCGCTGGAGGTGCTGCACCAGCACCTGAGCGCCGAGCCGCGCCGCCCCTCCACCGTCCCGGACCCGCTGTGGACGGTCATAGAGCGCTGCCTGCGCAAGAACCCCGACGAACGGCCCAGTGCCGAGAACCTGGCGCGCGGCCTCAGGGTCGTCGCCGAGGGCATCGGCGTGCACGCGAACGCGGCGCAGATCGCCGCCGCCGAGGGCGTGGGCGCGCTGCTCGCACCCGACCCGGCCCCGACCGCCGTCCCGGGCGTGCCCGGCGCCGCCGACCCCACCCAGGTGCTGCCGAACACCGGCCCTCAGGGCGCGTACGACCCCAACGCCGCGACCAGCGTGCTGCCGCACACCGGCGGCCCCGTCGGCGCCGCCGACCCCACCGCCGTACTGCCGAGCACGGGCGCGGCGGACCCGACGGCGGTGCTGCCGAACACCGGCCCGCAGGGGCAGCAGCCCGAGCAGCCGCACCCCTGGCAGACCCAGCTGCGCGCCGCCCGCGACCGCAACGAGCAGACGCAGATCCAGTACCTGTCCCCGGAGGACGACCCGCTGCACCACCGGCCCCAGCGGCAGGTGGCCCGTCCTCAGCAGCCGCCGCGGCAGGCCCCGCAGGCACGCCCGCAGCAGCCGCGTGGCCGGCAGCAGGGGTACCAGCAGGGGTACGGCTATGCGCCGCAGCAACAGCCCCAGCAGTACGCCCCGCCGCAGGCGCCGCAGCGGTACGCGCCGCCCGCGCCGGAGCCGCAGCGGCCCGCGCGCGAGCCCCGGGCGCCCCGGCAGCGCAGCGCCAACCCGATGAAGATCCCGGGGCTCGGCTGTCTGAAGGGCTGCCTGTTCACGATCGTCATCCTGGTCGTGGCGAGCTGGATGATCTATGAGCTGACCCCGGTGCACACCTGGATCGGCCAGGGCCGGAGCTACTGGCACGAAGTGAGCCACTGGGTCGGCCAGGTGAGCAAGTGGGCCAAGGATCTCGGCGGTTCCTCAGGCGGCGGCAACTGACCGTACGCACGCGTGGCGGCCGATCGCGCGAACTCCCGGTGAACGACCGCGAGTTTGCGGATTTGTCGACACCTGGCGGGTGATTTCCGTCTCCGCGGTGAAGGTTGGCTCCTCGGACGCGTAGTTTTGTCGGCAACACGCGTCTGGTAGGAGCAGTCTTGGCACGGAAGATCGGCAGCCGGTACACCGCGAACCAGATCCTCGGGCGGGGCAGCGCCGGCACGGTGTGGCTGGGCGAGGGGCCGGAGGGTCCCGTCGCGATCAAGCTGCTGCGCGAGGACCTCGCCTCCGACCAGGAGCTCGTCGGACGCTTCGTCCAGGAGCGCACCGCGCTGCTCGGCCTGGAGCACCCGCACATCGTCACCGTGCGCGACCTGGTGGTCGACGGCAACGACCTGGCCCTGGTGATGGACCTCGTGCGCGGCACCGACCTGCGCACCCGGCTGGAGCGCGAGCGCCGGCTCGCCCCCGAGGCGGCCGTGGCGATCGTCGCCGACATCGCCGACGCGCTGGCGGCGGCCCACGCGGCCGGGGTCGTCCACCGGGACGTCAAGCCCGAGAACGTCCTCCTCGACATGCAGGGCCCGCTGGGTCCCGGCGGCTCCCACCCCGCCCTGCTGACGGACTTCGGCGTCGCCAAGCTGATCGACTCGCCGAAGCGGACCCGGGCCACGAAGATCATCGGCACGCCGGACTATCTGGCCCCGGAGATCGTCGAGGGCCTGCCGCCGCGCGCGTCCGTGGACATCTACGCCCTGGCGACGGTCCTGTACGAGCTGCTCGCGGGCTTCACCCCGTTCGGCGGAGGCCACCCCGGCGCGGTCCTGCGCCGACATGTCACCGAGACCGTCGTACCGCTGCCCGGTATCCCGGAGGAGCTGTGGCAGCTGATCGTGCAGTGCCTGGCCAAGGCGCCCGCGTCCCGGCTGCGCGCCTCCGAGCTGGCGGCCCGGCTGCGGGAGCAGCTGCCGACGCTGGCCGGACTGCCGCCGCTGGACGTGGACGAGCCGGAGCTCTCCGAGGGCGCGGCGGAGGAGGAGCCGGGGCCGGCGCCTGCGCATGGTGAGCCGGCGCGACGGCGGGGCGCGGTGTCGCTGGTGCCGGGCGCCAAGCCGGACTCCAACCGGGACACGCACACCTCGATGCGGGTGCCGGGGCCGGACGAGCTCGCGGGCGGCGCGCACGGGACCGCCCGCGTCCCCCGGGCCAGCGGTGCGCCCCGGCCGGGATCGGCCCGGCACAGGGCCGCGGTGCGGCGGCGCCGGGTGACTCTGGGAGTGGCCGGAGTGGTCCTGGCCGCCGTCGTGGGCGTCGGCGCGTGGCTGGCGTCCGCCGACGGGGACTCGGACACCCCGCAGAACACCCACAGCACGTCGACGCCGTGACCCACCCAGGGGGGGGCGACCGCGGTACCGGGTGCAGCCCGGCCGAGGTCGGTTGCCACAGCCGTTACGCTTGAAGGCGTGGCAGTCGTCGATGTATCCGAAGAGCTGAAGTCCCTCTCCTCGACCATGGAGTCGATCGAGGCCGTCCTGGACCTCGACAAGCTGAGGGCAGACATCGCCGTGCTCGAGGAGCAGGCGGCCGCGCCGTCCCTCTGGGACAACCCGGACGAGGCGCAGAAGATCACCAGCAAGCTCTCCCACCTCCAGGCCGAGGTCAGGAAGGCGGAGGCGTTGCGCGGCCGGATCGACGATCTCGCCGTCCTCTTCGAGATGGCCGAGGAGGAGGACGACCCCGACACCCGCGCCGAGGCCGAGTCCGAGCTGACCGCGGTGCGCAAGGCGCTGGACGAGATGGAGGTCCGGACGCTGCTCAGCGGTGAGTACGACTCCCGTGAGGCGCTCGTCAACATCCGCGCCGAGGCCGGTGGTGTCGACGCCGCCGACTTCGCCGAGCGGCTCCAGCGCATGTACCTGCGCTGGGCCGAGCAGCGCGGCTACAAGACGGAGCTCATCGAGACGTCGTACGCCGAAGAGGCCGGCATCAAGTCGACCACCTTCGCCGTCCAGGCGCCGTACGCCTACGGCACCCTCTCCGTCGAGCAGGGCACGCACCGCCTCGTGCGCATCTCGCCCTTCGACAACCAGGGCCGCCGCCAGACGTCCTTCGCCGGTGTGGAGGTGCTGCCCGTCGTCGAGCAGTCCGACCACGTCGAGATCGACGAGAGCGACCTCCGGATCGACGTGTACCGCTCCTCCGGTCCCGGCGGCCAGGGCGTGAACACCACCGACTCCGCGGTCCGCATCACCCACCTCCCCACCGGCATCGTCGTCTCCTGTCAGAACGAGCGGTCGCAGATCCAGAACAAGGCGACGGCGATGAACGTCCTCCAGGCCAAGCTGCTGGAGCGCCGCCGGCAGGAGGAGCAGGCCAAGATGGACGCCCTCAAGGGCGACGGCGGCAACTCCTGGGGCAACCAGATGCGTTCCTACGTGCTGCACCCGTACCAGATGGTCAAGGACCTGAGGACGGAGCACGAAGTGGGCAACCCCGAGGCCGTGTTCAACGGTGAGATCGATGGGTTCCTGGAGGCCGGTATTCGCTGGCGCAAGCAGCAGGAGAAGTAGCTTTGTCGACATCACAACTGCCGCCCAGGAGGCGGCAGTTGTCTTTTGTCTGGGTTTTACATCACACTCACAGGCTTCAACTCGCTACAAACGCCCCCCGATGGGACATCACGCCCGCAACGGCCTTGACGTTGCTTTGAAAAATCGGAAGGGTGAAGTGCGGCATGCGTACTCAGGGGGCGCATGTGAACCGGGGGAATGAGTTGACGCGGACTTCGTCGCCGGCTGCCTCCCGTCGATCACGGCAACGCCCCATGCGCGCCTCATTGACGAACAGCTACTGGGGGTAGCAACCATATGACGAAGAAGACGCGGATCCGGGTCGCGCGGATAGCCGCCGGCGCCGTGATCGCGGCCGGTGCGTCACTGACCGCGGCCGGCGCGGCCTCCGCCCTGGACCTCAATGTCCAGGCGGGCCCGATCAGCCTGGGCGCGCACACGAACGGCGAGGGCGACGGCGGCACCGACGGCGGTGCCGGGGGCTGCGACCTCGGCGTCTGCACCACGACCGGCGGCACCACCACCGGCGGTACCACGACCGGCGGAACCGCGACTGGTGGCACCACCACCGGTGGTACCACGACTGGTGGCACCACCACCGGCGGCGACGCCACCGGCGGTGACACCACCGGCGGTGACACCACCGCCACCGGCGGCGACAACGGCACCGGCGGTGACGTCACCATCGGCGGCGTCATCGGCGGCGGCGACACCAACGGTGGTAACACGAACGGTGGCGACAACGGCACGGGTGGCGGTAACGGCACCGGCGGCACCTCCACCACGGGTGGCGGCAGCACGGGTGGCGGTAACGGCACCGGCGGCACCTCCACCACGGGTGGCGGCAGCACGGGCGGTGGCAGCAGCACCGGCGGTTCCGGCACCACGGGTGGCGGCAACTCCGGCGGCTCCTCCAGCGCGGGCGGCAGCAGCACCGGTGGCTCCTCCAGCACCGGCGGCAACAACGACACCCCGCAGGGCGGCGGCAACGACAACGCCTCGCAGGAGGAGGGGTCCTCGACCCTCACCGACACCGGCTCCGACACCCAGGCGCAGGGCGGCGACAAGCAGCTCGCCGAGACCGGTGCCGGCCAGACCGCGTTCCTGGTCATCGGCGCCGCGACGATGATCGCCGGCGGGATCGGCTTCCGCGTCCTGCCGCGTCTGGTCAACGGCCGGGGCGGCGCGGCCGCCTGAGCGTAGCCGTACGGTCACGCAGCGCGCGCGATACGCACACCGAAGGGCCCGGAGCCTGACGCTCCGGGCCCTGACGGGTTTCTGAGGCTTTTCTCACGCGGTCGTTCTGATGACGCGGCGTCTTACGCGGTCTGATGCGCCAGCAGCGCCACCGCGGCGATCAGCACCGCCAACAGGGCGATCAGCGCCATCGGGTTCACCCCGCTGAGGAAACCCTCCTGCTGCAGCCGCTCGCGGTTGGCCCGGCACACCGGGCACCGGCCCTCGCTCACGGGCGCCGCGCAGTTCGCGCACACCAACCGGTCGTACGTCATGCGCTCGCCCTCCTCGCACCGGCCATCACTCGTACAACGCTCACGGGAACCAGAACGTTCCCCCCTCCACTGTGCCAGGTTCCCGACGAGCTTGCGCGGGGCCTCGGAGAGCCGAGAGAGAGCAGCTGTCGGTACAAAAACGTACAAGCCTTACCCAACCTCGACCTGCGACTGCACTTGCGCACCCGGTTCGCGTATGGTCACGCTCATCTACCCCCGGCGACCCGTGGTGCATCCGTGATCCGATTCGACAATGTCTCCAAGGTCTACCCCAAGCAGACCCGCCCCGCGCTCAGGGATGTCTCCCTGGAGGTGGAGAAGGGCGAGTTCGTGTTCCTCGTGGGGTCCTCCGGCTCCGGAAAGTCCACCTTCCTGCGGCTGGTCCTCCGCGAGGAGCGGTGCAGCCACGGACAGGTGCACGTGCTGGGCAAGGACCTCGCGCGCCTCTCCAACTGGAAGGTGCCCCAGATGCGCCGCCAGCTGGGGACGGTGTTCCAGGACTTCCGGCTCCTGCCGAACAAGACCGTCGCGGAGAACGTGGCCTTCGCCCAGGAGGTCATCGGCAAGTCCCGCGGCGAGATCCGCAAATCCGTGCCGCAGGTGCTCGATCTCGTCGGGCTCGGCGGCAAGGAGGACCGGATGCCCGGTGAGCTCTCCGGTGGTGAGCAGCAGCGCGTGGCCATCGCGCGGGCCTTCGTCAACCGGCCCAAGCTGCTGATCGCCGACGAGCCCACCGGCAACCTCGACCCGCAGACCTCCGTCGGCATCATGAAGCTGCTCGACCGCATCAACCGGACGGGCACCACGGTCATCATGGCGACGCACGATCAGAACATCGTGGACCAGATGCGCAAGCGCGTCATCGAGCTGGAGAAGGGCCGCCTCGTCCGCGACCAGGCCCGCGGCGTCTACGGCTACCAGCACTAAGCAAGTTCACGACGGAAAGGCTCGACAAGACGCCATGCGCGCCCAGTTCGTCCTGTCGGAGATCGGTGTCGGTCTCCGCCGCAATCTGACGATGACCTTCGCCGTCATCGTCTCCGTCGCCCTGTCCCTGGCGCTCTTCGGCGGCTCGCTGCTGATGAGCGACCAGGTGAGCACCATGAAGGGCTACTGGTACGACAAGGTCAACGTCTCGATCTTCCTGTGCAACAAGCACGACGCCGACTCGGACGTCAACTGCGCCAAGGGCGCGGTGACCGAGGACCAGAAGAAGCAGATCCTCTCGGACCTGCAGAAGATGCCGGTCGTCGAGAAGGTGGCGTACGAGTCGCAGGACGAGGCGTACAAGCACTACAAGGAGCAGTTCGGCAACTCCCCGCTCGCCAGTTCGCTCACGCCGGACCAGATGCAGGAGTCGTACCGGATCAAGCTCAAGGACCCGCAGAAGTACCAGGTGATCGCGTCCGCCTTCAACGGGCGCGCCGGTGTGCAGTCCGTGCAGGACCAGAAGGGCATCCTGGACAACCTCTTCCAGCTGCTGAACCTGATGAACCGGGGCGCGCTCGGCGTGATGGCGATGATGCTGATCGTCGCGCTGCTGCTGATCGTCAACACCGTGCGCGTGTCGGCGTTCAGCCGTCGGCGCGAAACCGGGATCATGCGCCTGGTCGGTGCCTCGGGCTTCTACATCCAGGCGCCGTTCATCGCCGAGGCCGCGGTCGCCGGCCTCATCGGCGGCGGCCTCGCCTGTGTGGCCCTGGTGGTCGGCCGGTACTTCACCATCGACCACGGCATGGACCTCGCCCACAAGCTGACTCTCATCAACTTCGTGGGGTGGGACGCGGTGTTGACCAAGCTGCCGTTGATCCTCGCAACGAGCGTTCTCATGCCGTCACTTGCCGCGTTCTTCGCGTTGCGCAAGTACCTGAAGGTGTGACGCATGCCAAGAGGGTCGTACGGGCATCCGCCCGTACGGCCCTTCGCGTTGTCCTAGACTCACCGCCATGTCGGGCCGAGGACTCACCGCAACGTCAGGCCGAGACCTGTTCGGTCAGCCCCGCCGCGTCAGCCGCGGGGCCGCCCTGACCCTGGTCTTCGCCGGCGTCCTGGTCACCGGCGCCGCCACCGGTTCCTTCCCGGAGCCCGACGCCACCGCGCGCAGATCCGTCGCCGGGCCGGCGCCCACGGCCACCGGGCACGAGGACGTGCAGAAGGCCGCCGCCGAGGCGATGGCCGACGGCAAGTCCCCGATGGAGGCCGCCGAGCGGGCCGTCAGCCGCAGCGGGGACCGCTGGGGCGCGGTGTACTCGGAGGGCCAGTACCAGGAGTTCCAGGAGGCCCTCGACGGCCGCTACACCGGCGTCGGCCTGTGGGCGCGGCGCGAGCGGGACGGCCGGATCGAGGTGACCAGGGTGCAGCCCGGCTCGCCGGCCGCGGCGGCCGGGATCCGCAAGGGGGACCGGCTGCGCAGCGTCGACGGCAGCAAGGTCGACGGGCAGCCGGTCACCGAGGTCGTCTCCTTACTGCGCGGCGACGCCGACGACGCGGCCGCGGGCACGCCCGTCACCCTGGGCCTGCAGCGCGGCACGCGCGCGTGGACCGAGACATTGCACCGGGCCAGCCTGTCCACCGACTCGGTGACCGTGCGCCGACTGCCCGGCGGGGTCACCGTCATCAGGATCGCCGCGTTCACCAAGGGCTCCGGCGCCGCCGTCCGCGCCGCGGTGCGGCAGGCCCCGGCCGACGACGGGATCGTCCTCGACCTGCGCGGCAACTCCGGCGGCCTGGTCACCGAGGCGGTCGACACCGCCTCCGCCTTCCTCGACGGCGGCCTGGTCGCCACCTACGACGTCAAGGGCGCCCAGCGCTCGCTGCACGCCGCGCCCGGCGGCGACACCGCCCGGCCCCTGGTCACCCTGGTCGACGGCGGCACGATGAGCGCGGCCGAGATGCTCACCGGCGCCCTGCAGGACCGGGGCCGCGCGGTGGTGATCGGCTCGCGCACCTTCGGCAAGGGCTCCATCCAGATGCCGACGACGCTCCCCGACGGCTCGGTGGCCGAGCTCACCGTCGGCCACTACCGCACCCCGTCCGGCCACGCGGTCGACGGCCGGGGCATCACCCCCGACCTGGACGGGGGCCCGCAGGCCCTGACCCGGGCCGAGACGGTGCTCACCGGCCTGGGCGACGCCTCGTAGCCACTCGTAATCGGCTGTACGCACACCCCCTGTGTGGTGCCAAAATGGTCGGCACTATGGCTAAGGAAAAAGGGCGCAAGCTGATCGCGCAGAACAAGAAGGCGCGGCACGACTACCACATCCTCGACACCTACGAGGCCGGACTGGTCCTCATGGGCACCGAGGTGAAGTCGCTGCGCCAGGGCCGGGCCTCGCTGGTCGACGGCTTCGTGCAACTGGACGGTCACGAGGCGTGGCTGCACAACGTGCACGTCCCCGAGTACAGCCAGGGCACCTGGACCAACCACAGCGCCCGCCGCAAGCGCAAGCTGCTGCTGCACCGCGAGGAGATCGACAAGCTGGAGTCCAAGTCCCAGGAGACGGGTCACACGATCGTGCCCCTCGCCCTGTACTTCAAGGACGGCCGGGCCAAGATCGAGATCGCGCTGGCGAAGGGCAAGAAGGAGTACGACAAGCGCCAGACCCTGCGTGAGAAGCAGGACCGGCGCGAGGCGGACCGGGCGATGGCGGCGGTACGCCGGAAGCAGCGGGGCTAGTCCCCCGGGCGAGGGGAATACGCTGGCATCGACCTGCGTTGTTCCCGTACGATGGCACCAACACCGGACGGGGACGCCCGGTGTGCACATTGAGAAATCAACATGGGGATGATCGGTTTCGACAGCGGCTGTCGAAGCAGGGGAAGCGTGTCGAGGAAGCGGCCATGATCTCGTAAACCACAGGCCGAAAAAAATAATCGCCAACACCAAGCGCGATTCCTTCGCCCTCGCTGCCTAAGTAGCGACTTGCGAAGTGTCAGCCCGGGGCTGTTCCCGACCCGGATCCTGGCATCAGCTAGGGAACTAAACCTTGATCCCGGTCACGGGGTGAAGAGGGAAACCAAACAGTGACTGAGCCCGTCGGCGACTTGTTCGCGTGATCGCCGGGGCCGAGAAAAGCGAAGCGAACTGCACACGGAGAAGCCCTGATTCCGCACCGTTGGACGCGGGTTCGATTCCCGCCATCTCCACGACGCCCCTCCGGGGGCACCCCATGTGGGCAACGGCCCCGTCGCTTTCGAGCGGCGGGGCCGTTGTCATTCCGGCGGCACCCCGCCCGCGCGGGTGAGCGAAGCCAACCCGAGGGCAACAGCCGCGCCGGCCGCCGGTACGGCGTACGCGGCCGTGGGGGAGAGGCGCTCCGACGCCCAGCCCCCCGCCGCCGAGCCGCAGGCGATGCCCGCCAGCAGCCCCGTCACCATCAGGCTCATGCCCTCGTTCAGCCGGTCGGCCGGGGTACGCCGCTGGACCAGCGTCATCGCCGTCACCATGGTCGGCGCCGTCGCCATCCCCGCCACCAGCAGCGCACCCGCCAGCACCCACAGCGAACCGGCGACCCCGGCGGCAGCCCACGGCAGCGTCATCAGCACGGCCATCCCCGCCAGGCAGTGCCCCAGCCGCACTCCCGTCGGCTTCAGCGCGCCGTACCCCAGGCCCGCCGCGCACGACCCCGCCGCCTGCAACGCGAGCACCGCGCCGGCCGCCGTACGGTGACCCTGCGCGTCGGCGTACGCGATGGTGACGACCTCCATCGAGCCGAACACCGACCCGGTCGCGGTGAAGCAGGCCAGCAGCGGCGGGATGCCCGGGCTGCGCAGCGGCGAGGGTGCCTCGGAGCGGGCCCGCGGCGGCGGCTCGGTGGCCCGCTGGGCGGTGAACAGCAGCATGCCGGTGAGCAGCAGCACCGCGCCGGCCAGCGTGCCCGCCTCCGGGAAGAAGGCGCCGGTGAGGAAGGAGGCCAGCACCGGGCCGAGCATGAAGCACAGCTCGTCGGCGGCCTGTTCGAAGGAGTTCGCGGTGTGCAGCGCGCCGGGGTCGTCGCGCAGCAGATGGGCCCAGCGGGCGCGGGACAGGCCGCCGATGTTCGGGGTGGCCGCGGTGAGGGCGTAGGCGGCGAACAGGGTCCAGTCCGGGGCGTCGTAGCGCACGCACAGCAGCAGGGCCAGGCTGCCGAGCACGGAGACGAGCGTGGCCGGTACCGCGATCCTGGCCTGCCCTCGGCGGTCGACGAGCCGGGCGATCCAGGGCCCGGCCAGCGCGGTCGCCGCGAGGCCGGTCGCGGTGACGGCACCGGCCAGGGCGTACGAGCCCCGCGAGCCGGCGATCATCACGACGGCGCTCACGCTGAACATGCCCATGGGCAGCCGGGCGAGAAGGTTGCCGGTGGTGAAGGCGCGGGCGCCGGGGAGCGAGAGGAGGCGGCGGTAGCCGCTGGTGGTGGATATGACCGAGGACATGGGTCCACCCTCGCCGTGAGTGGATCACCCGGTCCAACACCTTCTCGGTGCCGATTCACGCACCTGCGTTGTAAGTTCACGGACATGCCCGTCCCCGCCGACATGGAGCCCCGTCTGCTGCGCGCCTTCGTCGCCGTGGCCGAGGAACTGCACTTCACCCGCGCCGCGGCCCGCCTGTACGTCGCCCAGCAGGCGCTGAGCCGGGATGTGCGGCGGCTTGAGCGGGAGTTGGGCGCCGAGCTGTTCGTGCGGACGACCCGGCAGGTGACACTGACCCCGGACGGCGAACGGCTGCTCCCGCATGCCCGGCGGGTGCTCGCCGCCCAGGACGACCTGCTCGCCGCCTTCGCCTCCGGCCGGTCCCGCCCGCTGCTGGTGGACCTCAACTCGCCGGGCCTGGCCACCGGCCGCCGCGTGCTGCACCGGGCCCGCGAGCTCGCCCCCGACTGCGAGCTGATGGCACGCTACGAGAGCGGCCTGACCCGGGCCGCCGCCGAAGTGCTGGCCGGCCGGCTGGACGCCTCCTTCGGCCGTTTCGCCGGCCTCGACCCGGCGCTGCGCTCCGGCCTCGGACAGCAGCCCGTCCGCTACGAGCCGATGGCCGTCGTACTGCCCGAGGACCATCCGCTGGCCGCCCGCGCCGAGGTGCCGCTGGCCGCGCTGGCCGGCGAGACCGTGTACGCCGGCGCCGGGAACCCGCGCACCCTGGAGTGGACCGACCTGGCGACCCGGCTCTTCGAGGGGCGCGGCATCCGGCTCGCCGCGCCGCTGCCGCTGGCCGTCGGGGACGAGGAGTTCGAGCGGATCATGGCCAAGAACCGGCATCCGGTACTGGCTGTCGTGGATTTTCCAGCGCTGCCCCGCACGGTGCGCCGGCCGCTCGTCGATCCCGTCCCGCTGTCGCCGGTCTCCCTGGTGTGGCGGAAGGGGCTGGTCCATCCCGGGCTGGACGCGCTGCGCCGGGCGGCGGCCGAACTCGCGGCGGCGGAGGGGTGGCTGCGGCGGCCGGCCGGCGGGTGGATTCCGGCCACTGATGAGGGCGTGATGAGGGCGTGACCAGCGGCTGGAAGTGATGCCTGGCCGTCACCGGTGCAGCACGTGCGCTACATTCATGGCCCGAGCGCTGAGTGGTATTTGGGGGCGCTCGAACCAGGGTGGGGGCGTGTTTCGGTCGACGGCGCTCGGGCCGTCAGCGCACCCGGAACTGTCCCGTGGGGGGAAGTGCGCGCGTGAACAGGTGGCCAGAAGACGCCCAACCGGAGGGTCCGAGAACCGCACCCGCGGAGGCGGCCCCAAGGGTGGCCCGGGGCGGGGCCCCGGCCGTGCCGGAGCCCGGCAGCGCTCAGGGCGAGGCGACCGTTCCGGACACCGATTCGCACACCGATGTGGTTCCGGGTGCCGGAGAGGCTCCAACGGGTGGCGCCGCCGACGGCGACGCGAAGTCCGAGCACACCGAAGCCGTGGAGACCGTGGACACCCTGGACGGCGAGCGGGTCGTCGAGACCGTGGGCGCCGAGGGTGCCGAGTGCGCTGTGGACGGCGAGGTCGGCGAGGCCGCTGTGGACGGCGAGGCCGCCGAGGAAGCCGAGGTCGGCGAGGTCGGCGAGGAAGCCGAGGTCGGCGAGGAAGCCGTGGGCGCCGTGGGCGTCGTGGGAATCGTGGGCGTCGTGGGCGTCGTGGACGCCGAGGCCGGCGAGGTCGGCGAGGCCGCCCTGGTGAGCGCCGAACGGCAGGATCCGGAAGCCTCCGCAGAGCCCCCGGCCCACGAACCTGTGCACACCCTCCCCGACGTGACCGTCCAGTTGGCCCCGGTCGGGCCCGGAAAGACGTCGCCCGGATCCGCCACGAAAGCACCGAGTGCCGGCGGCGACGGCGGTGACGGGCCGGTCTTCGTCGACGCGTCCGGTCGCCGTGGACGGCGTTTCCGGCGGCTCGGCATGGCCGTCGCCGTCGCCTGCGCGGGCTACGCCGCCGTCATCGCCGCGACCCTGCTGTCCGGCAACTCCACCGCACCGTGGCTGCCGGTGCCCGGCCAGGGCGACGACAAGCCGGCCGGCCAGAGGCACACCTCGCCGCACCCCAGCGCCTCCTCCGCGCCGAGCCTGTCCGGTCCCCGCGCGGTGACCGGGACAGGTGTTCCCGCATCGGTGGGCGCCACCGCCGTACCCGCTGCCGGTTCGTCCAGCCCGGCGCCCGGTGGCTCGGCAGCCGCCACACCCACGGCCGGTGCCTCCGCCACCGCCACGCCGAGCGGTCCCGGGGACTCCCCGTCCGCGTCGGCTCCGTCGACGGGCACCTCCCCGACCGCCTCCGGCCCCGGGTCCACCGCCGGCCCCTCCGCGTCCCCGACGCCCACCAGGCGCACGCCGCCCGGTCGGGCCCGGCACTCGCACCCCCCGCTCCCGCTCTGACTCGCCAGGGAAACAACCTCTGATGGCTTCGCGTTTCCGCGACGGCCGTACCCCGTCACCGGTACGGCGCCCCCGACTGCCGCTGCGCTATCTGCTCCCCGTCCTGGTGCTGTGCGCGACCCTGGCGATGCTCATGCTGCGTGGCTACGTGCACAGCGAGATCCTCGCGGACCACCGCATCCGGCCCGGGGCCGCGCAGGACAAGGTGCCGTCGAAGATCGTCGACGGCGGCCCGGTCATCGACACCCGGGACGGCGCCGTCACCAGCCTGCGGATACCGGACCACCGGATCGTGCTCACCTTCGACGACGGCCCCGACCCGACCTGGACGCCAAAGGTCCTCGACGTCCTCAGGAAGCACCACGCGCACGCGGTCTTCTTCGTCACCGGCACGATGACCTCGCGCTGTCCGGACCTCGTCCGGCGCATGGTGGCCGAGGGCCACGAGGTCGGCGTGCACACCTTCGACCACCCCGACCTCTCGTACCACTCCAGGCAGCGCATCGACTGGGAGCTGTCGCAGAGCCAGCTCGCGCTCGCCGGTGCGGCCGGCATCCGCAGCTCCCTGTTCCGGCCGCCGTACTCCTCCTTCGCGGACGCCATGGACGACGCGTCCTGGCCGGTGACCGAGTACGTCGGCAGCCGCGGCTATCTCACCGTCGTCGACGACATCGACAGCGAGGACTGGCGCAGGCCGGGCGTGGCCACGATCATCCGCAACGCCACGCCGCACGGCGGCAAGGGCGCGGTCGTCCTCATGCACGACTCGGGCGGCGACCGCCACCAGACGGTCCAGGCGCTCGACCGGTACCTGTCCCGGCTCCAGCAGCAGGGGTACGCCTTCCAGACCGTCACCGAGGCGCTGAAGGCGCCGAGCGCCGACACCCCGGTCACCGGCCTCGACCTGTGGAAGGGCAGGGCCTGGATCTTCCTGGTGCGGGCGTCGGACAGCGTCACCGGTGTCCTCGTCGCCGGTCTCGCGGTCGTCGGCGTCCTCGTCCTCGCGCGCTTCGCCCTGATGCTGCTGCTGGCCGGCGTCCACGCCCGGCGCACCCGGCGCCGGGACTTCCGCTGGGGCGAGGAGCCGGTCACCGAGCCGGTGTCGGTGCTGGTTCCGGCGTACAACGAGGCCAAGTGCATCGAGAACACGGTCCGTTCGCTGATGCGCAGCGAGCATCCGATCGAGGTGCTCGTCGTCGACGACGGCTCCACCGACGGCACGGCCGGGATCGTCGAGGCGCTGGACCTGCCGAACGTCCGGGTGATCCGGCAGGCCAACGCGGGCAAGCCGGCCGCGCTCAACCGCGGCATCGACAACGCGCGGTACGACCTGATCGTGATGATGGACGGAGACACGGTCTTCGAGCCGTCCACGGTCCGCGAACTGGTGCAGCCCTTCGCCGACCCGTCCGTCGGCGCCGTCGCCGGCAATGCCAAGGTCGGCAACAAGAACCGGCTCATCGGCGCCTGGCAGCACATCGAGTACGTGATGGGCTTCAACCTCGACCGCCGGATGTACGACATCCTGCGCTGCATGCCGACGATCCCCGGCGCGGTCGGCGCGTTCCGCCGCTCGGCGCTGCGACGGGTCGGCGGGATGAGCGACGACACGCTCGCCGAGGACACCGACATCACGATGGCGCTGCACCGCGACGGCTGGCGGGTCGTCTACGCCGAGCGCGCCCGCGCCTGGACCGAGGCGCCCGAGTCCGTCCAGCAGCTGTGGTCGCAGCGCTACCGCTGGTCGTACGGCACCATGCAGGCGATCTGGAAGCACCGCCGGGCCCTGTTCGAGCGGGGTCCCTCCGGCCGTTTCGGCCGGGTGGGCCTTCCCCTGGTGTCCCTGTTCATGGTGGTGGCCCCGCTGCTGGCGCCGCTGATCGACCTCTTCCTCGTCTACGGCCTGGTCTTCGGGCCGACCGGGAAGACGATCGTGGCCTGGTTCGCCGTCCTCGCGGTGCAGGCGGTCTGCGCGGCCTACGCCTTCGCCCTGGACCGCGAGCGCCTCACCCCGCTGCTCTCGCTGCCCCTGCAGCAGATCCTCTACCGCCAGTTGATGTACGTGGTGCTCCTCCAGTCCTGGATCACCGCGCTCACTGGTGGCCGGCTGCGCTGGCAGAAGCTGCGCCGCATGGGTGGCGTGGCCGCGCCCGGTCCGCCGCGGGACCTCTCATCCCCGCTCCGGCCGGGGTGAGAGCAACGTTCCCTTCCGGTCACTCACAGCCACAGGGCCGGAAACGCGCCCTCCCTACCTTCGGGCTCAGTCGGTCGATGGCAGGTCGACGGCAGACCGAGCAGCCGGAGCCCCCGTGGAGGCGTGATGACAGCCCCAGCCCCAACAGCCCCAACCCGTCGCAGTGGCCGCTGGATCGAGCGCTGGGACCCGGAGGACGAGGGATTCTGGAAGGCCACCGGGCAGCGGATCGCCAACCGGAACCTTTGGTTCTCCGTCCTCTCGGAGCACATCGGCTTCTCGGTCTGGACCCTGTGGTCCGTCCTCGTCCTGTTCATGGGCCCGCAGTACGGACTCACGCCCGCCGACAAGTTCCTGCTGACCTCGATGGTCACCCTCGTCGGCGCGGTCGTGCGGGTCCCCTACACCTTCGCGGTGGCCGTCTTCGGCGGCCGCAACTGGACGATCATCTCGGCGAGCCTGCTGCTCATCCCGACGATCGCGGCCTTCGCGGTCATGACACCGGGCACGTCCTTCGGCACGTTCCTCGTCGTCGGCCTGCTGGCCGGCATCGGCGGCGGCAACTTCGCCTCCTCCATGACCAACATCAACGCCTTCTTCCCGCTGAGGAAGAAGGGCTGGGCGCTCGGCCTGAACGCGGGCGGCGGCAACATCGGCGTGCCCGTCATCCAGCTCGTCGCCCTGGCGGTCATCGGCGCGAGCGGCGGCCCGCGGGTCCTGCTGGGCATCTACATCCCGCTGATCGTCGTGGCCGCGGTGCTGGCCGCCCTCTTCATGGACAACCTGGCTTCCGTGAAGAACGACACCGGCGCGGCCAAGGACGCCGCCAAGGACGCCCACACCTGGATCATGTCCTTCCTCTACGTCGGCACCTTCGGCTCCTTCATCGGCTACAGCTTCGCCTTCGGCCAGGTCCTGACGATCCAGTTCGGCCGCACCCCGCTGCAGGCGGCGTACCTCACCTTCATCGGCCCGCTGCTCGGTTCCCTGATCCGCCCGCTCGGCGGCCGGCTCGCCGACCGTTTCGGCGGTGCCCGCATCACCCTGTGGAACTACGTCGCCATGGCCGCCGCCACCGCCGTCCTCATCGGCGCGAGCCGGCAGAAGTCGCTGCCGCTGTTCGTGTCCGTCTTCGTCGTCCTGTTCGTGCTCAGCGGGCTCGGCAACGGCTCGACGTACAAGATGATCCCGGGCATCTTCCAGGCGAAGGCCCTGGCCAAGGGCCTGGAGGGGGAGGCCGCGGTGGCCTACGGCCGCCGCCTCTCCGGTGCCTCCATGGGCCTGATCGGCGCGGTCGGCGCGCTCGGCGGGGTCGGCATCAACCTCGCCTTCCGCCAGTCCTTCCTGTCCTACGGCACCGGCACCGGAGCGTTCGTCGCCTTCCTCGCCTTCTACGGCCTCTGCTTCGCGGTGACATGGGCCGTATACCTTCGCCGCCCGGCGCGAGAGACCGCGACGGTGGCGGCTTCGGAGACAAAGGCGCAGCTCAGCTACGCCGAAGTGTGACGTAACACCGGTGCAATGAAGCCGAACCGAGCCTGTCATGCGCCGTTGACAGGCTCGATTCGCGCGCCGGTCAGCTAGGAGAGGCCTCCATGTACGACGAAGAGCAGCAACCCGGAGCCGTCGAGCACGGTCCGCTCGCGGGATTCACCGTGGGCGTCACCGCCGCGCGCCGGGCCGACGAGCTGGGCGCCCTGCTCCAGCGGCGCGGGGGCGCCGTCCTGCACGCGCCGGCCCTGCGCATCGTGCCGCTGGCCGACGACGGCGAACTCCTCGCCGCGACGAAGGAGATCATCGACCAGGTGCCCGACGTGGTCGTGGCCACCACGGCGATCGGCTTCCGGGGCTGGATCGAGGCCGCCGAGGGCTGGGGCCTCGGCGAGCAGCTGCTCGGCGGGCTGCGCGGCGCCGAACTCCTGGCCAGGGGGCCGAAGGTCAAGGGGGCGATCCGCGCGGCCGGCCTGACGGAGGAGTGGTCGCCGTCCTCGGAATCCCTGGCCGAGGTCCTGGACCGCCTGCTGGAGGAGGGGGTGGACGGCCGCCGTATCGCCGTACAGCTGCACGGCGAGCCGCTCCCGGGCTTCGTGGAGTCCCTGCGGGCCGGGGGAGCGGAGGTGGTCCCGGTGCCGGTGTACCGCTGGATGCCGCCGGAGGACATCACCCCGCTGGACCGACTGCTGGACGCGACGGTCTCCCGCTCCCTGGACGCCCTCACCTTCACGAGTGCCCCCGCGGCCGCCTCGCTGCTCTCCCGGGCGGAGGACCGGGGCCTGCTCACCGACCTGCTGTCGGCCCTCACCCACGATGTCCTCCCGGCCTGCGTGGGCCCGGTCACGGCGGTCCCCCTCCAGGCCCACGGGGTGGACACCATCCAGCCGGAGCGCTTCCGTCTGGGCCCCCTGGTACAGCTGCTGTGCCAGGAACTCCCGGCCCGCGCCCGCGCGTTGCCGATCGCCGGCCACCGGGTGGAGATCCGGGGCCACGCGGTCCTGGTCGACGGCGCGCTCAAGCCGGTCCCCCCGGCGGGCATGTCCCTGCTCCGGGCCCTGTCCCGCCGCCCCGGCTGGGTGGTGCCCCGGGCCGACCTCCTGCGCGCCCTGCCGGGTGCGGGCCGCGACGAACACGCGGTGGAGACGGCGATGGCGAGGCTCCGTACGGCCCTCGGCGCGCCGAAGCTGATCCAGACGGTGGTCAAGCGCGGCTACCGCCTGGCCCTGGACCCGGCGACGGACGCGAAGTACGCGGACGCGTGAACGCCGTTGCCCTTCGCCGCCCGGGCCCGACGAATCCAGCGGGCGCAGGGGGTGCCCCAGAGCCGCCATGCCGACAACCCAGTCAGCAGCAGCGCGCGTGGCCGCCGCGGCAGTCGTGGTCGGCGTGGTCGTCCTGGCCGAGGCGCGCGTTCGCATACGCGTGCGTCCAGGAGGTACGAGGGGTTCCGGCCGGGCGTCCGGGCGGGCACTGTGAAGAGAAGAGCCCCACGCTTCCTGCCTAGGCGGTGACAGGCACATGGCACTGGGTACGGCCACACCTCCGTACGAGCCACGGTTCGACGCCGGACGGATCTGTCTCGATCTCCTCGCGACCACGCATCCGGCCGAACGCCTGGACGGCGTCGAGGCGCTGTGCGCGTGGATCGCCGGGACGGGACTCGTGCCGGAGGGTACGGCGCTCGGTCACGCCGACGCCTCCTGGCTCGTCGGGTTCCGGGAACTGCGCGCGCACATCGGGCATTTGGTGCGGAACCCACATGCGCCGGACACGCCGTCGTACGAGAGCGCGCTCCGGCGGGTCAACGAGGTCGCCCATGCCTCGACCCCCGTCCCGCGAGCCGTACGCGGTGAGCGCGGCGGACTCACCAGGGAGTTGGCCGATCCGCCGGCCTGCGCCGGGCTGCTCGCGCTCGTCGCGCGGGACGCCGTGGAACTGCTCACCGACCCCGTCGCACGGGCGGCCGTGCGGGAGTGCGAGGGTGACAACTGCCCGCTGGTGTACCTGGACACCTCCCGGGGGCGGCGCCGGCGGTGGTGTTCCAGTGAGGTCTGCGGGAACCGGGAGCGGGTGGCCCGGCACCGGCGGCGGGCCGCGCTCGCGCGGGCGTGATTTCCGTAACACCGGGTTTGGTTGGCCCATGCACAGGGATGCTGCACCCCTCCCCGCGATGTGTCTGAAATGTGAAGATCAACTGGTGGGATTGTGGTCGCATGTCCCGCTCGTCACGTCACCCGCGAGAAAACTGTCACCTCCGTTTGAACACCGCGCCACTTCCTTCCGTACGGGTGGGCGAGCGACCGACTGGGGGAACCCCCGGACACCGGAGGTGGGCGTGCGCAAGGATGCGGCCGTGGCCAATGAACGTGGATCGAGGGCCCGACATCGCATGTCCTCACAGCCCTCGGAACCCGATGAGGAGCTGATGCGTGCGCTGTATCGAGAGCACGCCGGCCCCCTGCTCGCCTATGTCCTGCGGCTGGTCGCCGGTGATCGGCAGCGCGCCGAGGACGTCGTACAGGAAACGCTCATCCGTGCCTGGAAGAACGCCGGTCAGCTCAATCGGGCGACCGGTTCGGTACGCCCCTGGCTGGTGACGGTCGCGCGCCGCATCGTCATCGACGGCCACCGCAGCCGGCAGGCCCGGCCGCAGGAGGTCGATCCGTCGCCGCTGGAGGTCATCCCCGCGGAGGACGAGATCGACAAGGCGCTGTGGCTGATGACGCTGTCGGACGCGCTCGACGACCTGACCCCGGCCCACCGGGAGGTCCTCGTCGAGACGTACTTCAAGGGGCGTACGGTCAATGAGGCGGCCGAGACGCTGGGCATCCCCAGCGGCACGGTGCGCTCTCGGGTGTTCTACGCCCTGCGATCGATGAAGCTGGCACTGGAGGAGCGGGGGGTGACGGCGTGATGAGCAGTGGTTACGGGGGAATGCAGGGATTCGGTGCAGGTGGTCCGGGTATGTCTGGGCCCATGAACCCCCAATCGGGATCTTCGGTGCCGAGCGAGCACGAGACCGTCGGCGCCTATGCCCTCGGGATTCTCGACGACGCCGAGGCAACCGCTTTCGAAGCGCACCTCGCCGGCTGCGAGTGGTGTGCCCAGCAGCTGGACGAGCTGGCCGGGATGGAGCCCATGCTGGCCGCCCTCGCGGACCTGCCGGGCTCCGGCAGCACCCCCGCGATCGGCGAGTCGCTGTCCGCCAGGCCCAGCCCGCGGATCGTGGAGAAGCTGGTCGACGAGGTCGCGGAGAAGCGCGCCCAGAAGCGCCGGCGCAGTTTCTACATGATCGCGGCGGCGGCCGCGCTGATCATCGCCGGACCGCTGGCCGCGGTGGCGGTGAACAGCGGCTCGGGCGGCGGGCAGGTCACCGCGTCCTCGGCGCAGACGACCTTCGAGGCCATGCCCGACAAGAAGTCGGCCACGGATCCGTCGTCCCAGATCAGCGCCACCGTCGCCATGGCCCGGAAGGACTGGGGCACCCAGACGGTCCTGCAGCTGAAGAACGCCAAGGGCCCGCTGAAGTGCTCACTGGTCCTCGTCGCGAAGAATGGGCAGCGCGTGACGATGTCGTCCTGGTCCGTGCCGGACTGGGGCTACGGCATCCCGAACGGGAAGACGCCGGAGTCCAGGAAACCGCTCTACATCGGCGGCGCGGCGGCCTTCAAGCCGAACGAGATCGACCACTTCGAGGTCGTCACCTTCCAGGGGAAGAAGCTGGTGCAAGTCGACGCGTAGCTTCCACGGGCCCCCTTCGCGTACGGTTGACGGCTGCCCAGCACGTCAGAAGGGGGCCCGGTGGCCGCTCAGGTTCAGCAGTCCGCGGTCGGCTCGGTACACGGCGCACACGACTCCGTCCGTGACCGAGAGATCAGCGTCGAGCAGGAACACCTGGACCGGGTGTACCGGCGGCTGGAGGAGAAGATCCACGAGGCCGAGTTCCTGATGCACGACGCGGCCAAGCGCGGACAGGTCGGCACGCCGGGTGCGCTGGCCGAGCGGGACGCGCAGGTCTTCCGGGCCGGCATCCACCTGAACCGGCTGAACAACGAGTTCGAGGACTTCCTCTTCGGGCGCATCGACCTCCTCCTCGGCAAGGACGGCAAGAAGGGGCCCGACGGCGCCTACACCGCCGTGGAGCCCGCCGAGGGCGCCGTGCGGGACGACAACACCGCCGACATCGCCGAGACCCTGCACATCGGGCGCATCGGCGTGCTCGACGAGGACTACGCGCCGCTGGTCATCGACTGGCGGGCGCCCGCCGCCGCGCCCTTCTACCGGGCCACTCCGGTGGATCCCGGGCGGGTCGTACGGCGCCGGGTCATCCGGTCCAAGGGGCGGCGGGTGCTCGGCGTCGAGGACGATCTGATGCGGCCCGAACTGACCGCCCACCTCGACGGCCGTGAGCTGCCCGTGATCGGCGACGGCGCCCTCATGGCCGCCCTCGGCCAGGCCCGCAGCCACACCATGCGGGACATCGTCTCCTCCATCCAGGCCGAGCAGGACCTGGTCATCCGCGCCCCCGCCGCCTCCATCACCCATGTCGAGGGCGGCCCGGGCACCGGCAAGACCGCGGTCGCCCTGCACCGCGCCGCCTACCTGCTCTACCAGGACAGACGCCGCTACGCGGGCGGCATCCTGATCGTCTCCCCGACCCCGCTGCTCGTGGCCTACACCGAGGGTGTGCTGCCCTCGCTCGGCGAGGAGGGCCAGGTCGCGATCCGCGCGATCGGCTCCCTCGCCGTGGACGCCGTCGGCGCCGAGGCCACGCTGTACGACTCCCCGTCCGTGGCCCGGGCCAAGGGCTCGTACCGGATGCTGAAGGTGCTGCGGAAGGCGGCCCGGGGCGCCCTGGAACTGGGGCCAGCCCCCCGCCCCGCCGCCGACGAGGACGCCGGGCCGCGGGCCTTCGACGGGCCGCCGTCCCGCCTGCGCGTCGTCGCCTTCGGACGCCGGCTGGAGCTGGAGCGGGAGGAGCTGGAACGCATCCGCCGCACCGCCCTCGGCGGCACCGCGCCGGTCAACCTGCTGCGCCCGCGCGCCCGCAAGCTGCTGCTGGACGCGCTGTGGGCCAAGTCCGGCGCCGGCGCCCGGCACACCGACCCGGAGCTGGCCGCCGAGCTGCGCTCCTCCTTCGACGAGGACGTCACGAGCGAGGACGCCTTCCTCGCCTTCCTCGACGCCTGGTGGCCCGAGCTGACCCCGAAGGCCGTGCTCGCCGCCATGGCGGACGAGAAGCGGCTCGGCCGCTGGGCCCGGCGGATCCTCAACCCCGGCGAGATCCGCAGGGTCGCCCGCTCGCTCCAGCGGGACGGGTACTCCGTGCACGACATCGCCATGCTGGACGAGCTGCAGGCGATCCTCGGGGCTCCGGCCCGGCCGCGGAAGAAGCGCGAGCTCGACCCGCTGGACCAGCTCACCGGCCTGGAGGAGCTGATGCCGGTGCGCGAGGAGTCCCAGCGGGAGCGGGCCGAGCGCCTCGCGCAGGAGCGCACCGAGTACGCGCACGTCATCGTGGACGAGGCGCAGGACCTCACGCCGATGCAGTGGCGCATGGTCGGCCGCCGCGGCCGGCACGCCACCTGGACGGTGGTCGGCGACCCGGCGCAGTCCTCCTGGTCCGACCCGGACGAGGCGGCCCAGGCCCGCGACGAGGCCCTCGGCAGCCGGCCCCGGCGCCGCTTCCAGCTCACCGTGAACTACCGCAACCCCGCCGAGATCGCCGAGCTGGCCGCCAAGGTGCTCGCGCTCGCCATGCCCGGCTCCGAGGCGCCCAGCGCCGTGCGGTCCACCGGGGTCGAGCCGCGCTTCACGGTCGTACGGGATTCCCTGGGGCGGACCGTGCGGGCGGAGGCCGAAAGGCTGCTCAACCTGGTGGACGGCACGGTCGGCGTGGTCGTCGCCATGAACCGGCGCGAGGAGGCCCGGCGCTGGCTGGCCGGGCTCGGCGACCGGGTCGTCGCGCTCGGCAGCCTGGAGGCCAAGGGCCTGGAGTACGACGCGACGGTCGTCGTCTCGCCGGCGGAGATCGCCGACGAGTCCCCGGCCGGCCTGCGCGTGCTCTACGTGGCGCTGACCCGGGCCACCCAGCAGCTGACGGTGTTGTCGGGCGACCGGGACGAGCCGGACGCGGCCGGGGTGCCGGACCTGCTGCGGGACTGAGTTTTCTGTGAACTCGTCGCAGGGGGAATGGTCCTCGGCAGGTGTTTGTTAGCCTGGATGCGGCACCGGCTCGATCCAAGCCCCCGGGCCCAACCTTTGTCCCTGCGAGGGACCACTTGCCGCGAGGCGAGCATGGCGGGTCGGTGTCGTAAGCGTGAAAGAGACCCACGTCCGTGTGACGTGGGTCTCTTTCTTTGTCTGATTGTCTCTCGTATGGTGGAAGTGTTTTTCCGAAACCACCCACCGCTCATGAACACAACGTCCGCAATCCGGGGCGACTACCGCGTACTCCGCGGTAGGTGCGACGATCGGACGGCACAACTCGCGACACGGTGAAAGCAGAGGAAGTCGGCCATGGCAACGGCGCCCAGCGTCTCCTACTCGATGACCATCCGGCTGGAGGTGCCCGCGAGCGGAACCGCCGTCTCGCAGCTCACCACCGCGGTGGAGTCCTCCGGAGGCTCGGTGACCGGCCTCGACGTCACCGCGTCCGGCCACGAGAAGCTCCGTATCGACGTCACCATCGCGGCCACCTCCACGGCCCACGCCGAGGAGATCGTCGAGAAGCTGCGCGGGATCGAGGGCGTCACCCTCGGCAAGGTCTCCGACCGTACGTTCCTGATGCACCTCGGCGGCAAGATCGAGATGGCGTCGAAACACCCCATCCGCAACCGTGACGACCTGTCCATGATCTACACGCCGGGCGTGGCCCGCGTCTGCATGGCGATCGCCGAGAACCCCGAGGACGCCCGCCGCCTCACCATCAAGCGCAACTCCGTTGCGGTCGTGACGGACGGCTCCGCCGTGCTCGGCCTCGGCAACATCGGCCCCAAGGCCGCGCTGCCGGTCATGGAGGGCAAGGCGGCCCTCTTCAAGCGCTTCGCCGGCATCGACGCCTGGCCGATCTGCCTGGACACCCAGGACACCGACGCGATCGTGGAGATCGTCAAGGCGATCGCCCCCGGGTTCGCCGGCATCAACCTGGAGGACATCTCCGCGCCGCGCTGCTTCGAGATCGAGGCCCGGCTGCGCGAGGCCCTCGACATCCCGGTCTTCCACGACGACCAGCACGGCACCGCCATCGTCGTCCTCGCCGCCCTGACCAACGCACTTCGCGTCACGGACAAGGCGATCGAGAACATCCGGGTCGTGATGTCCGGCGCCGGCGCCGCCGGTACGGCCATCCTCAAGCTGCTGCTCGCCGCCGGCGTGAAGAACGCCGTCGTCGCCGACATCCACGGTGTCGTCCACTCCGGCCGCGAGGACCTGGTGAACGCCCCCGCCGACTCGCCGCTGCGCTGGATCGCCGACAACACCAACCCCGAGGGCCTCACCGGCACCCTCAAGGAGGCCGTGCGCGGCGCCGACGTGTTCATCGGCGTCTCCGCCCCTAACGTGCTCGACGGCGACGACGTGGCCGCCATGGCCGACGGCGCCATCGTGTTCGCGCTCGCGAACCCGGACCCCGAGGTGGACCCGGCAATCGCCCGCCAGACCGCGGCCGTTGTGGCCACCGGCCGCTCCGACTTCCCGAACCAGATCAACAACGTGCTGGTCTTCCCGGGCGTCTTCCGCGGCCTGCTGGACGCCCAGTCCCGCACCGTCAACACCGACATGATGCTGGCCGCCGCGAAGGCCCTCGCCGACGTGGTCAGCCAGGACGAGCTGAACCCGAACTACATCATCCCGAGCGTCTTCAACGACAAGGTCGCGGGCGCGGTCGCCGGCGCGGTCCGCGAGGCCGCGAGGGCGGCGGGCGCGACGGCCTAGTCTGCTCCACGCCGCTCCGTCGGGTGACGGCGGAGCGGCGCCCGGGCGACGTCCCGGTGACGCCGTGCCGTACTGTGCAGGGGCTGTGAGGATCACCACGGCGGCCCCTGCACCGGCGCGTCGTGGAACCAGCCGATGCCGGGCGCCCTCTAGGGTGACGCCGAGCGGGCGCTTTTCGTGTGACTCCCCAGGGTGTTCTCACGACTCCTACGGGTGCCGGATTGGCTTTACCGCCGCAGGTAGGGGCAGGATGCGTCCCTGGGCGCGAGAGCATCGGCATCGCAGTGCCTCGGGCGGATCCGCCGCGTGGCACACCCCAACGGCAAGAAAAACACGGGAGTAACAACATGAACCGCAGTGAGCTGGTGGCCGCGCTGGCCGACCGCGCCGAGGTGACCCGCAAGGACGCCGACGCCGTGCTGGCCGCGTTCGCCGAGACCGTCGGCGAGATCGTCGCCAAGGGCGACGAGAAGGTCACCATCCCCGGCTTCCTGACCTTCGAGCGCACCCACCGTGCCGCTCGCACCGCGCGCAACCCGCAGACCGGCGAGCCGATCAACATCCCCGCCGGCTACAGCGTGAAGGTCACCGCGGGCTCCAAGCTCAAGGAAGCGGCGAAGGGCAAGTAAGCGCTCCGCTTCGAGCGCCGGTCCCACTGGAGCGCCGTGGGCCGTGTCGTCCGTAGCTGGCCGCGCCCGCGCGGCGGAGCCGGAGATCGACACAGCCCCGCGCCCCTTCGGGGCGCGTCCACAGCGGGCGTGGACAACGACAATGGGGCGGCCCCTTTGCCAAGGGGCCGCCCCATTGTCGTAACGGTTAACCGAGCGCCTTGCCGGGCAGCTCGACCTTCGCGCCGAGTTCCATGAGCTTCTCCATGAAGTTCTCGTAGCCGCGGTTGATGAGCTCGATGCCGTGGACGCGGGACGTGCCCTCGGCCGCCAGTGCCGCGATCAGGTACGAGAAGCCGCCGCGCAGGTCGGGAATGACCAGGTCGGCGCCCTGGAGCCTGGTGGGCCCCGAGACGACCGCGGAGTGCAGGAAGTTGCGCTGGCCGAAGCGGCAGTCGGAGCCGCCCAGGCACTCGCGGTAGAGCTGGATGTGTGCGCCCATCTGGTTCAGCGCGGAGGTGAAGCCCAGCCGGGACTCGTACACCGTCTCGTGGATGATGGACAGGCCCGTCGCCTGGGTCAGCGCGACCACCAGCGGCTGCTGCCAGTCGGTCTGGAAACCGGGGTGTACGTCCGTCTCCAGCGCGATGGACTTCAACTGGCCACCGGGATGCCAGAAACGGATGCCCTCGTCGTCGATCTCGAAGGCACCGCCCACCTTCCGGTAGGTGTTCAGGAACGTCATCATCGAGCGCTGCTGGGCGCCGCGGACGTAGATGTTGCCGTTGGTCGCGAGGGCCGCCGACGCCCAGGACGCGGCCTCCAGGCGGTCCGGGAGGGCGCGGTGGGTGTAGCCGCCGAGCTTGTCCACACCGGTGATGCGGATCGTGCGGTCGGTGTCCATCGCGATGATCGCGCCCATCTTCTGCAGCACGCAGATGAGGTCCTCGATCTCCGGCTCGACGGCCGCGTTGGACAACTCCGTTACGCCCTCGGCGAGCACGGCCGTCAGCAGCACCTGCTCGGTCGCGCCGACGGACGGGTACGGCAGCCGGATCTTCGTGCCCCGCAGGCCCTTCGGCGCCTCCAGGTACTGTCCGTCCGCGCGCTTCTCGATCGTCGCGCCGAACTGCCGCAGCACGTCGAAGTGGAAGTCGATGGGCCGGCCGCCGATGTCACAGCCGCCGAGGCCCGGGATGAACGCGTGCCCGAGGCGGTGCAGCAGAGGCCCGCAGAAGAGGATCGGGATACGGCTGGAGCCCGCGTGGGCATCGATGTCGGCCACGTTGGCGCTCTCGACGTGCGTCGGGTCGAGCACCAGCTCGCCCGGCTCCTCGCCCGGGCGGACCGTCACGCCGTGCAGCTGCAGCAGGCCGCGGACGACCCGCACGTCACGGATGTCGGGGACATTGCGCAGGCGGCTCGGCGCGCTGCCCAGCAGGGCGGCGACCATGGCCTTCGGTACGAGGTTCTTCGCACCGCGGACACGGATCTCGCCCTCCAGCGGGTTTCCGCCGTGGACAAGCAGGACATCGTCGTTGACGGTCATGTATCTCGCGTTCCGATGAGTTGGGCAGGGGCCGGCCGGATCACTGTGCGCGGGGGCCGGGAAGACAGGGTAATCGCCGATCACCCCCCGTCCGTAAGTCCAAGGACCACTCAGTCGCGTCATATGTGTGTCACAACACGAACCGTGCGCTATCGGGCACATGGGGTCACCGGCTCCGGGCCTGCGCCCGCAGCGCTCCCGTACACCCTGAGCTGCGTTCACTCCCGCACCCCGATTGGCTCCCCACCGAAGGGGAAGATGCGGGATCATGTCTGGCATGACCGAGGTGTCCTCGCTCACAGGGCGGCTGCTCGTGGCCACTCCCGCCCTGGCGGACCCGAACTTCGACCGCGCTGTGGTGCTCCTTCTCGACCACGACGAGGAGGGCTCCCTCGGTGTCGTCCTCAACCGCCCCACCCCGGTGGACGTGAGCGACATCCTGGAGGGCTGGGCCGATCTCACCGGCGAGCCCGGCGTGGTCTTCCAGGGCGGGCCCGTCTCGCTGGACTCGGCGCTCGGCGTCGCGGTCATCCCGGGCGGCGCGAACAGCGACCTGGCCCCGCTGGGCTGGCGCCGGGTGCACGGCGCGATCGGCCTGGTCGACCTGGAGGCCCCGCCGGAACTGCTCGCCTCGGCCCTCGGTTCCCTCAGGATCTTCGCCGGATACGCCGGCTGGGGCCCCGGCCAGTTGGAGGACGAGCTGGTCGAGGGCGCCTGGTACGTGGTCGAGTCGGAGCCCGGGGACGTCTCCTCACCGGCCCCGGAGCGACTGTGGCGCGAGGTGCTGCGCCGTCAGCGCAACGAGCTGGCGATGGTGGCCACGTATCCGGACGACCCTTCGCTCAACTGATACCTGTGCACTTCAGTACCCTGGGCGGTATGAGCACTCTTGAGCCCGAGCGCGGGACTGGTACGGGGACCCTCGTAGAGCCGACGCCACAGGTGTCCCACGGCGACGGTGACCACGAGCGCTTCGCCCACTACGTCCAGAAGGACAAGATCATGGCGAGCGCCCTCGACGGCACCCCCGTCGTGGCGCTGTGCGGCAAGGTCTGGGTGCCGGGCCGCGACCCGAAGAAGTACCCCGTGTGCCCCATGTGCAAGGAGATCTACGAATCCATGGGCAGCGGCGGCGACGACAAGGGCGGCGACAAGTAGGCGTCCGTCCGAGTTCGTGAGGTCCCCCGGTGCGTGTGCGGTGCGCGCGCCGGGGGCTTTCGTGTTCTCTGGTCAGGAGTGGTCGAGACCTGTAGCCTCCGTCTTCGGTTGTGCGTAGCGGAACGGGCGTTGCACTGAGCACAACGCAGGCGCGGAGGTGCGGCGGCACATGAGCGACACACCCCTCTACCCGGACCCCGATGTGGCGCTGATCCCCGCGCCCAGCCGCGTTTCGGCCTCGCTGCCGGGCGGCGGCACCGGATTCGTCATCGACGCGGACACCGAGATCGAGGCCACCCAGGGCACCGAGCGGGTCGCGCGCTGGCTGCGGACGACAGTCGGCGCGGCGACCGGGCTGCCGCTGGCCCCGCACCGCGACAGCGGCTTCCGCGTCCTGCTGCGGATCGCCCCCTCGCTGGAGGAGGAACTCGGCAGCCCGGAGGCCTATCAGCTGTGCGCCGACGGACATCTGATCTGCATCGACGGCGCGAGCGAAGCCGGCCTGTTCTGGGGCGCCCAGACCTTCCGGCAACTGCTCGGTCCGGAGGCGTTCCGGCGCGCCCCGATCAGCGGGCGCACCGAGTGGGAGTTCCCGGCCGTCACCATTCGCGACGCGCCCCGATTCCGCTGGCGCGGTCTTCTCCTGGACGTGGCACGGCACTTCATGCCCAAGGAAGGCGTGCTGCGCTATCTCGACCTGATGGCCGCGCACAAACTCAATGTCTTCCACTTCCATCTGACCGACGACCAGGGCTGGCGGATCGAGATCAAGCGGTATCCGAAACTGACCGAAACCGCCTCCTGGCGGTCACGGTCGAAATTCGGTCACCGGGCCTCCCCGCTGTGGGAGGAGAAACCGCACGGCGGTTACTACACCCAGGACGACATCCGGGAGATCGTCGCCTATGCCGCCGAGCGGCATATCACCGTCGTCCCGGAAATCGACGTACCGGGCCATTCGCAGGCCGCCATCGCCGCGTATCCGGAACTCGGCAACACCGACGTCATCGACACCACCGCCCTTGAGGTCTGGGACGACTGGGGAATCTCCTCCAACGTACTCGCCCCCACTGACACCACCCTGCGGTTCTACGAGGGGGTGTTCGAGGAGGTCCTGGAGTTGTTCCCGTCGCAGTTCGTCCATGTCGGCGGCGACGAGTGCCGCAAGGAGCAGTGGACCGAGTCGGTGACCGCCAAGTCCCGGATCGCGGACCTGTCTCTCGCCGACGAGGACGAGCTGCAGTCGTGGTTCATCGGCCACTTCGACGCCTGGCTCGCCGCGCGCGGGCGCCGGCTCATCGGCTGGGACGAGATCCTGGAAGGCGGGCTCGCCAAGGGGGCCGCCGTGTCGTCCTGGCGCGGTTACGGCGGCGGGATCGCGGCCGCGCGGGCCGGCCACGACGTCGTCATGTGCCCCGAGCAGTACGTGTATCTGGACCACCGTCAGGCCCCGGGCGAGGACGAGCCGGTGCCGATCGGGTTCGTGCGCACCCTGGAGGACGTCTACCGGTTCGAACCCGTTCCGCAGGGGCTCACCGAGGCGGAGGCCCGGCATGTGCTGGGCACTCAGGCCAACGTGTGGACCGAGGTGCTGGAGGACACCGCGCGCGTGGACTACCAGACCTTCCCCCGGCTCGCGGCCTTTGCCGAGGTGGCCTGGAGCCGGCTGCCCGCCCCCGCGGAACGGGACTTCGCCGGCTTCGAACGCCGTATGACCGCCCATTACGCGCGACTCGACGCCCTCGGCGTGGCCTACCGGCCGCCCACCGGGCCCCGGCCGTGGCAGAAACGCCCCGGTGTCCTCGGCCGTCCCATCGAGGGGCCTCCGCCGGACAGGTGACCGCCCGGTCCGGGCGACCGTTCCGAACAAGTGCTGGAAAACCGCGCCAAGCGTCACCGAAGAGTGTCAATCGGCGTGCACCGGCGATGCCGTACAAAAACGGACCATCTCCGCGATGAGGTGGGCGAATGCCCTCTACTGCCTCCTAGCGGACCCCCGTCCTCGGCCCTTGCGAAGATGTGCCAGAGTTGCCACGTCCGCCCTGTGAGCACGTACCGTACGGCCACACAGGTGGGACCAGGTGGGGCAGCGGGAAGGGGCAGCCGGTTTTGACCACGCACGCACCGCAGGCGGAGCAGGCCGTCACGCTGCCCACGACGCTGGACGAGGCCGTGGCGGCCCTCGGGGCCATGCCCACCGCCGTGCCCGTCGCGGGCGGCACCGACCTGATGGCCGCCGTCAACTCCGGCCAGCTCAGGCCGGCTGCCCTGGTGGGCCTCGGGCGGATCAGCGAGATCCGCGGCTGGCAGTACCAGGACGGCCACGCGCTGCTCGGCGCGGGCCTCACGCACGCGCGCATGGGCCGCCCCGACTTCGCGGCCCTGATCCCGGCGCTCGCCGCCGCCGCGCGCGCCGCGGGCCCGCCGCACATCCGCAACGCGGGCACCCTGGGCGGCAACATCGCCTCGGCCGCCCCCACCGGGGACGCACTGCCGGTGCTGGCCGCCCTGGAGGCGACGCTGATCATCGCGGGTCCGGACGGAGCCCGCCGCGAGGTTCCGGTGTCGCACCTGCTGGCCGGCATGGAGATGCTGCGCGGCGGCGAACTCATCGGCTACGTGCGCGTGCCGCTGCTGCACGCCCCGCAGGTCTTCCTGAAGGCGACCGGCCGCACCGGCCCGGGCCGCGCGCTGGCCTCCGTGGCCCTGGTCCTCGACCCCGCCCGGCGCGGAGTGCGGTGCGCCGTCGGTGCCATAGCGCCGATGCCGCTCCGGCCCCTGGACGCCGAGCAGTGGGTCGCCCAGCTGATCGACTGGGACAACGACCGCGAGCTCGTCCCGGAGGCCCTGAACGCCTTCGGCGAGTACGTCGCCGCGGCCTGCATCCCGGATCCGGCACCGGAGCCCGACGGCTCCGTGGCCCCGCTTCCGCCCGCCGTACTGCACCTGCGGCGCACCGTTGCCGCACTGGCCCGACGAGCACTGGGGAGGGCGCTGTCGTGACCGACGACCAGCACGGACAGGGCACGCCCCAGGGCGGCGGACGCTGGGACCCGCTGCCCCAGGGCGACTACGACGACGGCGCCACCGCCTTCGTCAAGCTCCCCGAGGGCGGCATCGACGCCCTGTTGTCCGGCGACAGCCCGCTGGCCGCGCCGGGTCATGGCTATGTGCCGCCGCAGATAGCGGTCGCCCCCGGCACCGGCGACCCCGCCCAGGCCGGCACCTGGGCAGCGCCCGCGGGCGGCGCGGAGTGGCCCGACCCGAACGCCACGCCCCAGACGCGGGCCGACGACCGGTTCACCTACAGCCCCGGTGCGACCCAGCACTGGACCTTCGAGGAGCCCGCGGCGCCGGCCGCGTCCGGGCACGACGTCACCGGGCAGTGGTCGATCCCGGTCGCCGACGGCGATCTCCCGGACGATTCGGGCGAGTTCACCACGTCGTCCCTGGTCGAGCAGTGGGGCGGGACCCCGCCGGCCACCCTGCCCGGCGGCGCGCCCGCGCCCTGGGCGACGGAGGAGACCGGCCGCTCCTGGGACCGGCCCGCCGAGACCGGCCATCCCGGCCTGCCCGACCACACCGACGCCCACCCGGGGGGCGGTCCGGTCGGCCCGGCGGCGCCGGGGTACGCGCCCGCACCGGACGAGCGGTACGGGCCGGGCCCGGCCGGCCAGGCCCCGGCCGCCCACGAGGAGACCGGGCCGGCGGAAGCCGGCCCCGGGGGCCCCGGGCACGCGTCGGCCGGTGGGTCCGCGGAGCCTGCCGAGTTCGAGTACGGGGACTTCGGCGAGTCCGCGGAGCCGGACAGCGACGGCCACGGCCCCGAGCAGGCCCCTGAGCGCCCCGCTGGCGGCCCGGCAGGTCATGAGGGACCGGCGGCCCGCGCCGACGTCCGGCAGGCAGCCACAGCCCCCACAACGCCCACGAGCCCCACCGCGGCCGACGCGGCGGCGGCCGGGCACCCGGCACCGCGGACCCCGGCCTCCGCAGCCGTACCCGAGCACTCCTCCGACGCGCCCGAGGCCGACGACGCGCCCGAGGGCGCCGCCGAGGACACCGCGCCCCGGCCGCAGGAAGCCGCGGCAGAGGAACACGCGGAGCACACCGCCCCCGTCCCGCCGCACGACGACCACCCGCTCGCCTCCTACGTCCTGCGCGTCAACGGCGTCGAGCGGCCCGTCACCGACGCCTGGATCGGCGAGTCGCTGCTGTACGTCCTGCGTGAGCGGCTCGGGCTCGCGGGCGCCAAGGACGGCTGCTCGCAGGGCGAGTGCGGGGCCTGCAACGTCCAGGTCGACGGCCGGCTGGTGGCCTCCTGCCTGGTCCCGGCGGTCACCGCGGCCGGCAGCGAGGTGCGCACGGTCGAGGGCCTGGCCGCCGACGGACAGCCCTCCGACGTGCAGCGCGCGCTCGCCCGGTGCGGTGCCGTGCAGTGCGGTTTCTGTGTGCCCGGCATGGCGATGACCGTGCACGACCTGCTGGAGGGCAACCCGGCGCCGACCGAGCTGGAGACCCGGCAGGCGCTGTGCGGCAACCTGTGCCGCTGCTCCGGCTATCGGGGCGTTCTGGACGCCGTCAAGGAGGTCGTCGCCGAACGCGAGGCGTCGCACGCCGCCGACGCCGAGACGGACGCGGACGAGGCCCGTATTCCCCACCAGGCGGGCCCCGGATCCGGCGGCGTCAACCCGTCGGCGTTCGAGGCGCCCGGGGCGTTCGGCACCCCGCACGCCCCCGGTGGCTACGGCGACACGCCGCCGTACGGCACACCCGACCCGTACGGCACACCGCCGCACGGCATCCCGGGACCGCACGGCCCGCACTACGGCCAGGACGGAGGCCAGGCGTGAGCAACGAAGCCGCCACGGCGACCACCGCCGCGGAACCCGCCCCCGAGGCGTTGCCGCACGGCCTCGGCGCCTCCCTGCCGCACGCCGACGCCCGCGCCAAGACCGAGGGCACCTTCCCGTACGCGGCCGACCTGTGGGCCGAGGGCCTGCTGTGGGCGGCCGTCCTGCGCTCCCCGCACGCGCACGCGCGCATCGTGTCCATCGACACCAGCCACGCGCGCGAGATGCCCGGCGTACGGGCCGTCGTCACGCACGAGGACGTGCCCGGCACCCCCCGCCACGGCCGGGGCACCCCCGACCGGCCGGTGTTCGCCTCGGAGGTCGTACGGCATCACGGCGAGCCCATCGCGGCCGTCGCCGCCGACCACCCGGACACCGCACGGATGGCCGCGGCGGCCGTCATCGTCGAGTACGAAGTACTCGACCCGGTCACCGACCCCGAACAGGCCTTCGAGGCCGAACCGCTGCACCCCGACGGCAACCTGATCCGGCACATCCCGCTCCGGCACGGCGACCCGGAGGCGGTCGGCGAGGTCGTCGTCGAGGGCCTGTACCGGATAGGGCGCCAGGACCCGGCCCCCATCGGCGCCGAGGCCGGCCTCGCCGTGCCGCGCCCCGACGGCGGCGTGGAGCTGTACCTGGCCTCCACCGACCCGCACACCGACCGCAACACCGCCGCGGCCTGCTACGGCCTGTCCCCGGATCGGGTGAAGATCGTCGTCACCGGGGTGCCGGGCGCCACCGCCGACCGCGAGGACCAGGGCTTCCAGCTCCCGCTCGGCCTGCTCGCCCTGAAGACCGGCTGCCCGGTGAAGCTCACGGCGACCCGCGAGGAGTCCTTCCTCGGCCACGCCCACCGCCATCCCACGCTGCTCAGGTACCGCCACCACGCCGACGCCGAGGGCAGGCTGGTGAAGGTGGAGGCGCAGATCCTGCTGGACGCGGGCGCGTACGCCGACACCTCCTCCGACGCCCTGGCCGCCGCCGTCTCCTTCGCCTGCGGCCCGTACGTCGTCCCGAACGCCCTCATCGAGGGCTGGGCCGTGCGCACCAACAACCCGCCCTCCGGCCATGTGCGCGGCGAGGGCGCGATGCAGGTGTGCGCCGCCTACGAGGCCCAGATGGACAAGCTGGCCAAGAAACTCGGCCTGGACCCGGCCGAGGTGCGCCTGCGCAACGTCCTCGCGACCGGTGACGTCCTCCCGATCGGCCAGACGGTGACCTGCCCGGCGCCGGTCGCCGAACTCCTGCAGGCCGTCCGGGACTTCCCGCTCCCGGCCCTGCCGAAGGACACGCCCGAGGAGGAGTGGCTGCTGCCCGGCGGCCCCGAGGGCGCCGGCGAACCGGGCGCGGTGCGCCGGGGCGTCGGCTACGGCCTGGGCATGGTGCACATGCTCGGCGCGGAGGGCGCCGACGAGGTGTCCACGGCGACGGTCAAGGTCCACGACGGTGTCGCCACCGTGCTCTGCGCGGCCGTCGAGACCGGCCAGGGCTTCACCACCCTCGCCCGGCAGATCGTCCAGGAGACCCTCGGCATCGAGGAAGTCCACGTGGCGCCGGTCGACACCGACCAGCCCCCGGCCGGCGCGGGCTGCCGCGGCCGCCACACCTGGGTGTCGGGCGGCGCGGTGGAACGCGCGGCGAAGATGGTCCGCACCCAGCTCCTGCAGCCGCTCGCCCACAAGTTCGGAATGTCGACGGAGCTGCTCCAGATCACCGACGGCAAGATCACGTCGTACGACGGCGTGCTGTCGACCACCGTCACGGAGGCGATGGACGGCAAGGAGCTGTGGGCGACGGCGCAGTGCCGGCCGCACCCGACCGAGCCGCTGAACGCCTCCGGCCAGGGCGACGCCTTCGTGGGCCTGGCCTTCTGCGCGATCCGCGCGGTGGTGGATGTCGACATCGAGCTGGGCTCGGTGCGGGTGGTGGAGCTTTCGGTCGCCCAGGACGTCGGCCGGATCCTCAACCCTACCCAGCTCGCGGCCCGGATCGAGGCGGGCGTGACCCAGGGCGTGGGCATCGCGCTCACCGAGAACCTGCGCACCCCCCGCGGCCTGATCCGCCACCCCGACCTGACCGGCTACGCCCTCCCCACCGCGCTGGACGCCCCGGACATCCGGATCGTCAAACTGGTCGAGGAACGGGACGTGGTCGCCCCCTTCGGGGCCAAGTCCGCCAGCGCGGTCCCGGTCGTGACGGCACCGGCCGCGATCGCCTCCGCGGTCCGCGCGGCCACCGGCCGCCCGGTCAACCGGCTCCCCATCCGGCCACAGGCGGCGGTGGTCACGGGACAGTGAGCGCCCGGAGGCTCACCCCGCCGCGGAGACGGTCCTCGTCCGCCCGCGACGTGCCCCGGTGCCGCGCGCAACGCGTCCCCGTGATCCGACGTCCTTCCCGGTGAGGGCCGTTGTCAGTGGTGCGGCGTAGTGTTCTGAGCGGTGGGGGCACTCGCACTCACGGACTCACGTGCGGACCGACGCGCGTGGGCACCGACGGGGAAGATCGCGGGGGAGCGATGAGCACGACCGACGCCGGGATTGCGGCGATCACGCTGACCGAGGCGGAGCTGGACCGCTATGTCACCCACGGGCCGACGCGCGGCCTGCTCAGCGGCACCGGACTGCCCGCGGACACCGACCTGCTGACCTTCTCCCCGCTGCGCACACACGGCCTGCGCACGCTCGCCGACGCCGCGGACGGCCCGTTCCGGGTCGCGGACGAGCTGCGGGACCGGCTGGTGATAGGCGAACTCCTCAACCCGGCGGGCATGGACCGCGAGTCGATCCTGCTCGACGGCGGCACCGGCGAGCTGACGACGGCGTACCTGTTCGACCCGTCCGAGCCCCGCCCCTTCGCGCCCTCCCTGTCCACGCTGCTGCGCTTCGCCGCGGTCACCGAGGAACTGGCGGGCCTGCGCGGCCGTTTCGCGTCCCTGGCGGGTCAGTACGGCCCCAGGACGGCCACCGAGGCGACCCGCCGCCTGCTCTCCCTCTTCGAGGAGGGCGCCGACGGCGAGGTCCCGCCGTACTGGAAGGCGGCGGCCCTGATCCGCCCGCTCGCCCTCGTCGCCGGCCCCGGCATCGCCTCCGGCCTCACGCTGGACGTCCCCGCCCGCGTCCTGGACCAGGAGTTCGGGCACGGCAGGGTGACCCGCTTCGAAGAGGTCGACTTCCCCGCGACCCTCACGCACGGGCCGACCCGGCGCTTCCTGCGCGAGACCGGGCTGCCGGAGGAGGCGGTCCTCTTCCACGCCGACACCGACGTCCCGCTGCCGACGCTCCGGGAGTACTTCACGGAGGAGCACGCCGGCGACTACCCCCTGGACGAACTCCCGGCCCACGCCGACCACTTGATCCGCCTGGGCCACCTCATCGAGGACAACAGCCTGGTGGTCGACGGCAGAACCGGCGCGGTGCTGACCTTCAGCGAGCCGGAGGCCACGCTCTACCCCCTCAACACCGACGTCTCCACCCTCGCCTTCACGCTCTGGCTCCTCCACCACGAGCGCACCATCGACGAACACCTCGCCAACGAACTGACGACGGACGCGTACGACCAGCTGGCCGCGGCGATGATCCACACCCTGTCGACCGTCGACCCCACGGGCACGGCCCCCGGCACCCACTGGCACTACTGGACGGAACTGTTCCAGGACGAGGCGGGCGGGGTGCTCTGAAACACCGACGGACGACCGAAGGAGCGGCACCCCTCCCGGGGTGCCGCCCCTTCGTACTGCCTGCTCAGGCATGCAGAGGCCGTGGCGGGATTCGAACCCACGTAACTCGCTTTGCAGTCTGCTCACGCAGCCCAGAGACTCGTACCGAGTCTGCCAGGCTCGCCCTGTAGGTCAAGCGGTTCAGATGAACTGAGGCGACTTACCCAACAGCGGGCACTGACGGCCGTAAGCAGACACAGAGGAGCCCCGGTCCCTGCTTGGGATCACGGGGCTTCCTGCTGCTCTCAGGGCTTGGAGACGAACGAACCTTGCCCGAGCACGGTGTAGAGCCTGCCCTCTTCCCTGAGAGCCGCTACGGCTTTCTGGACGGTAGAGGGAGCTACGTCCAACTCGGTAGCAAGCTCCACCACAGCAGGGAAACGCTCCCCAGGGGCGTACGTACCGGTATCCAGCCGTCGGCGTAGCTCAGCAGCAACCTGGGGCCATACGGGCTTGCTGCGGTCAAGATCCATACAACCGAGCATCCGTGAGTACGCGCATTCCCGCGACCGCGTATACGCGTATGCGCGTATCCTCAGCTTCGAAAGGACCCCCGCGACCGGGCGAACGGTCCGGGGGCGTGGCCACCAGCTATGAGGAGCTGATGACAGTGAGCCAGCCTAGTCATGTCCGGCTGTTGCCCTGGAAGGGGCCGGAAGGGAAGTCGGCGCACCTGATTACGGACGGCACCCCTACGCCCCTGTCACTGCTTGCCGACACGATCGAGAGCCAGCAGATCGAGACAGCAACGGTGATCGTGGAGTTGGCACGGCCGATGGTCGGCGAGGAAGCCAAGCTGACAGCGGATGAACTGCGCTGGATCTGCTCTCGGCTCATCGAGAGCCTGACAGAGGTACTGAACATCGCAGAGAGCCGGGGACAGAGGCTGCCGGAGTACGAGGAGGAGTAGGTCTCCTACCTCTCAGAGAGCCCCTGGGCGCGTGTCTGGGGGCTCTTTCATGTCCAAGCGCTGAGGTTCCTCAAGTGCCGGTCCAACGGGCTTACTGCTGGGCATCCTTGGCCCATGTCGCTTCCAGTCATCGCGATCATCATCGCGTCCGTCAGTGCGGTGTTCACCGGGTCCAACATGGTCATCTCTGCGTTGACCTACCGTCGCGTAAGGCCACGAGTCGAAGTCGAGTCCAGGTGGGGACTGCTAGGAGACCTTGAACACCCCAGAAAGGGTAAGAACACTTTCGGTTTCCGTCTGCACGTCAAGAATGTCAGCCCCACAGCCGCCAAGGTGGAGAGCGTTTACGTGGTGGGTTGGATGCCGCTGCGTTATCCACTCAAGAAGATGTTTCGCAAACCTTGGCCAAAGAGGCGCGTTCCGGTCCGCCAAGAGATCAAAATCCCCCGCATTGCGGGTCCACGCTCCCTCAAGGCGCCGAACATGGAACTTCCAGCCTTTGGCGGATTGAGTTGGGAGATCCCGTATGACTTCGAAACTATCTCGCCTCCCCCTGGTTGGGGCTCCGTGACGGTTGTAGTGCGGCTGACTAACGGTGAAGAGGTGCACGGAAAGCGGATCTCTCGCAGCGCACTGGACGATCAGATCAAAAGGATCAACGGCTACTACCCGGAACTCGGGCTGTCATCTCCATCTGTGTGACAGGGCGCCTTGCGCCTTCGTCTCCGTTAAGCGGAATCTGCACCTCTCGTTTGTCAGTGCCTCATGGGACAGTCATAGCTCCAAGACCAACCGACCATGAGGAGGAAGCATTAACAAGCCAGCACGTAAGAGAGCCGACAAGTTGAAGGCAGGCGATTACCTGAAACTCTGGAATGGCAAGACTGCTGAAGTGCTCTCGATTGAACCAGCGATCAACCAGGCAGGAAGAAAGGCACTGATCCTCACCCTGTACAAGTCACCCAAGATGGCGGTGAAGACAGGGCGCATCATGACCATGCACTACCCGGCGTAGCAGTAATCCCAAGTAGGGCCCGTAAAGGTCCCCGTACGCCACTGTGACGCCCTTATGGAGCTTGCTGGTCTCCCAGCCACCCAAGTCCCGTAAGGGCGTCAGGGGGCACGCCAGAGAGGCTGTGTCTTTGACTAGGCCCCTCAGTGCGACCCGAAGTCTCAGCAAAGCTGGGACGAGCGTACACCTACGCTCCAGGTGCCCCCAGAACGAGCCTGTACGCCCCTGAGAGCGCCTAGCATCCACTCCTGGCCTCCCAGTGCCACCAGACGAGGCAGGCTCTCAGAGGCCCCCTAGGGCCCCGTAGACCCTTGGAGTAGAATCCAGGTCCCTGGACAGTATGGAGATAGGGAATAGATAGAGAAATAGAGAATATCTAGAGAAAAGATATATTCCCCCTTCGGGGGAATTAATATCTATCAGAATCTCTTCCCTGTATATATCTCTTTTTAAAGAACAGTGTACTCAAGGTTCTATCACGCCTCCCGGCGTGAGGTCAACAGGACCAACTCCACCCGGAGTTTTCAGGTTTTTCAAATAATGGAGAATGCCGCGAGCCGGCTGAAATAGCCATTAGAGTAGTAACTCCATCAATTGAATATACCCATGGAAACCAGGAGTCTCAGCGAATTCTTTGATTTAATTCTATAACCCGTATCCCCAAAAAGGATACTGAGCCGAAATAGCATACCCAGTTTTGATGGGTAATGGAATTCGTACCACAACGCGCGGGAATATTGTGCATAATGTTGAGTTCCCTTTGATTAGAAGATTTCTCTTCCAGAGGCGCGGCAGCGCCGATGGCATCACCAAAGGGAGATACCTAAGCCAGAGGAGCGCAGCGACGATGGCGGGTATCCAAGAGACCAAGGGACTCCCCTCTAATCTCTGATTTCTCCTGGTATCCCTAACGTACCCGCCGCCGTAGGCGGTTGGTACGTATTCTTTCTTTAGTCTCTTTCTTCTTTTTCTTTCTTTCTATATATTTAGTAGCTCATTGGTGAGCTACCCCATAGCTCATCCATGAACTACCCCTAGCTCAGATTTGAGCTACCCCCTAGCTCATAGATGAGCTACCCCTCTACTGAGTTGGGGGAAGCTCTGGCAACTTTCTGCGCTCTATCGAGGGCTTGTAGTTCCCATCGATAGCCGGGTTGTCGAATGCCTTGTAGTGCACTGCTGGAATGGCGCAGTAGTAGAAGTTCGACGTTCCGATACGGTTCTGTACCGTAAGCCATCCTTGGCTAATGAGTTCTTCAACGTACCTCTTGATGGAGGGCACGGACTTGCCCATATCATCGGCCAGAGTCTTGTGTGAGGGGAACGCTTGTCGATTGCTTCCGGCGTAGTCATTGATGATCTCCCACAGTATCTTGGCGTCACTGGAAATTTCCTTGGCGTACTTGAGGGCTCTTGGCACTACGCTGAAATGCCCGGCAGCGTACTGGACTCCCTCTTGATCTAAGACCATTGCCAACTCTGAGGTCTTTACCCCGTTGACTACTAAGTCCTTACTCCCACCTTTGGTGAATTTATTTGTGTCAGTCATTCGTGTTAAACTCCTTATAGAGATTTTGCTTATGGTTCGCGTTGCTCCTCGGAACATTCATTTCTCATCCTTTCGCTGGGTCGGTCATCCCTGAGAAGCCCTGTAGGTTCCCCCCTATGGGGCTTCTTCTATTTCCCGGTAGAATGTAGCTATATTCCTTTTCTTGGCGAAGAACTCCTCTAGTCGGACCGGCCCTAGAGGAGTTCTTCTATTTAGTAGGTCCGTAGGTGAAGGGCGCTCAATTGGTTGAAGCGGACTCCCCTTCGTTCCTCTGGCTTCCATGAGACAGCCACATATATCAGTCCAGCGGCTCTCAAGGCCGCGAGGGACGCCAAGTAGTCCTCTCCTGGAAACTCTCTACCGAACCAGACTTCTAGCTCGTTAGAGAGGCCCTGGAGATCCTCAATCTTTGTGGCTAGCGCGATAGCTGCTGTACTGAGTTCCATAGCGGCTCATAACAGGTGAAGGTGCCAGGTCTCGGCTCCCATAAAGCCATTCTGGGAAACTCGATTCATATGGACTAGTCCCTGATTAACAAGCACTTCTAGAATTTCTCGGAAATTCACACCGGGAAAACTCTCATTAAATGCCATAGAAACTTCATCGAGCTTTGCCGGAATATTCTGGGCTGAGTAAGTTCGAATGATCTCAATTAGTGCTGGTCCAGCATGCTGGGTTAACTCCTGTACTCTCTGAAACTCTGCTTCCTTCAATGCCGCCTGTTCAGCTAACTGACTTTCCATAGCTCTCTGCGCCTGTACTGCCGGATCTAGAGTTTCGCTCCACCATGAGCGCTCTTGCGCGCCAAAACTGAAGCCGGCTGACTGTAAAAATGGTGTATTACTCATAGTTCTTTCTCCTCTGTCGATTACTGAACTCGATACCAATAGGGCTTGACTGATCTGTCAACTTCGATGTAAGCAAAGCGCTCCGCCTCTTCAATGGCTCTCTGTACGGCCTTGCTGCCGCTATTGGTACTCACTACTTGACTTAGCTCTTCCTGGCTTATCTGAACTCCGTCTGCCCATACTCCCAGATACCAGGTAAGCAATTTCGCCATTGCTGATAGTCTCTGGTCGTACAAAAGCTTTCCGACTTCAGACGGATTCCATCCGTCTTTTGTGGCTAATGGCATTCCTGTCTTCCCTTCCATAAACGGGTTGCTGTTGAGTCTATTATCTCACATTCCGCTCCATTAACGGAATCACTCCGACCCATCAACGGAATCCCAGAAATACCAAAGGCGCTCGGCCGGTTAATTCCAGCTAAGCGCCTTCTGGTTTTTATCTATAGGGCTGCTCCCATGTCCGGGATGTTTGCTCCTGCTGGTGCACTCATAAGTCACTCTCCCTCGAACGTAAGCGGATTGAGCGGCGCAGGAGTCTTCTCCTGGTCTGGTGAGGTAACCCCTACGGCAGGCATACCGCTACGTGAGCTGTGTACGCCCCCTAGGAAGCTCTCGTTACGGCTCTCCGGTACTGGAGGCGTAGAAGGGGATGCGACGCCGTTAGATGGCTCTACAGAGCTTTGCCCAAACCGTGCTGTCTGTGTAGTGCTTCCACTGGTTAGATCCATAATCATTGCCTTTCTAGTGTTGGTTTTACTCCTCCCTTTAATTGTCCCATTTCTGGAATCGGAAATAAAGAAAGCCCCCGGATGAAATCCAGGGGCTTTCCTAATCGGTTATTTCAGGTTACCGCTTGGGGCGTACACAAACACCTCCCCCCGGTATACGCAACACGCGTTAGTCCGGGATTTAGTCCGTACTCCATATTGAGATAGCAGTAGGGTTCATCCTTATGGTCGGGCATGCAAAGACATATTCCTGTCTTTTCCCCATTGCAGGGATAGAGCAAAGTCCTTCCAGGGTATATCCGGTGCTGAAACTCCGGCTTCTTACGTCTCTCCTGCACCCACTCAATCACCGCTACTACCGGCCAGAGTATTGCGTTACCGACCGCAATACCGATGAACACCCAACCCGCAATGGCACTAACAACGATTCCGATGATTCCCATTGCTGGTCACTCCCCCTTCTGAGTGTCGTGAGCCGACAGAGCCTGAGAGATGGCACCGACGGACGGGTTACGGCTCTCTCCACTCTGCGTCTTGTAGGTGAGGTGCGGCTGAATCTGCCGGATGGTGAATCCCTTGTCCCTGAGCGCCACAGCCTGAGCCGTAAGAGCCTCAGACATGACCGCACGACGTCCGCCTACCCTGCCGTTCTTCCGAGCCGTCTCAAGGCCGTTCTTGGTCTTCTTCACAATGTCCCTGCGTCGGTCCTCGGCAAGCGCGAAAGCAAGGTCAAGGATCAGGGAGCGCTCTGTGTGCTCACCCTTGGCAATGCCGTCCAACACCTTCACGGACACACCACGCTCGAAAAGCTCAGTCAGCATCAGTAGACCCTCAAGGAGGTTCCGGCCGAGCCGGTCAACTTCCTGAACCGTGAGCATGTCTCCCTCTCGCATGTAGTCGAGAGCAGAGACGAGACCAGGGCGCTCCGCAACAGTGAGCTTTCCGGAGATCTTCTCCTCAAAGACCTTCACGCACCCTGCCTCAGTGAGTGCGTCGTGCTGCCGTGCCGTCTCCTGCTTGTCCGTGCTCACTCGAACCAGTCCGACCAGCGCCATGACTACCCCTCCGCGTTCATCAAACCCCTGTCTCAACAAGATGAACACTACCAGATAGATGAACGGGTTGATGAACAGATTCGGGGATTCCTGGGGCCGAGTTGGCCGGTGTCGGCAGGGTTCATCTAACGATCGTTTGATGAACGCTCCCATCGGTCCCTGACGCATACTCAGGTGACTTTTCGGCACTCAGTCAGGCCGCGCAATGTCAAGCATCGTTACCAAGATATGACCTACCCCACCCTTAAAAGTTTCGTTAAGGGAAGTGGCCTGCCTGGTCTCTTTCACGCAACTTGTGTTGTGCGCCGAGACAGTATCCAGAAACAGAGAAGCCCCTAGATCAGCGTCTAAGGGCTTCTCTGCTGTGTTCTTAAGGGGTTGGGCTCAGTACCTGTCTCCCAAGCCTTGTACGGCGTTCACAGCCCTTGTGGAGGCCATGTCCGCCCCGTACCTGCGGAGCATGGCAGGGGACTTCCAACCCCTGATAGCCATGATGTGCTCTCCCGAGACTCCAGCCGCTTTGAGGTCATCCGCCCACGTGTGGCAGAACGAGTGAGGGGCTACCTGCGCAGGGTCGTAACCGGCTTGCTCTGCCCGCTTCTTCACCATGACGTACAGACCCCTGTACTGGAGTGGACCCCTGCCACGGGTGCCAAGCCAGAGGAACGGGGTTGAGTCGGCTAGAGCGTGCGTGCAACGGACTCGGAGATACCGAGCAAGAGCCTTTGCTGTCTTGGGCTGGAGAGGCACCACACGGGCGTCAACGCTGTTCCGATCCATCTTGAGCGGGATCACCAGCATGGTTCGCCGAGCTAGGTCCAAGTCCTGTACCCGCAGGTTCAGCAACTCCTCAGCCCTCAGTCCCTCCGTGAGAACTCGGATGATTGCGTGATCCCGAACAGTCTGGAAGTCCCGAACCTTGGCAGAGCCGTTCCCTGTCGCCTTGAGTACGTCAGTCACGAACTCCTCTGAGAGTGTCTTGGGCTTACCGAGAGGAGGAGCGGCGTACCGGTGGAGCTTGGGGGAGTCATAGGGGTTGGCGTGGTCGTACTCCTCTGCCAAGTAGATGAACAGAGGGCGCAGGTTCCTTTGAAGGGTGTTGGTCCCTCCCGTGTAACCGCCCTTGCCGTCCTGGGACTTGGGCACGTCGTGCACTCGGTAGTACCAGCGAAAGAAGCGGTTCAGGGTGGCTACGTCACACGTGGTGAAGTCCCCTTCTTCTCCGCACTCGGTCATCCAGTTGTGCAGGGCGACACCAGCGAACTTGTACGCGTTGATGGTCTTGCGTTGGAAGGGACGGCCGTACCTGTTGGTGATCGTGCTCAGGTGGAGATCAAGTTCTTCCAGCATGGCCGTACGCGCATCTGTGGCTGAGCGTCCGTCTACGACTCGGAGAGGTGCTGTCGGCTGTGTCGGTTCAGCGCTGCTCTGTGCGCTCCTGACAGCACTCCGGAGAGGTGTACGTGCTTGCACTGTGGCTCCCTCTGCGCCGTGCGGCGCTCTGTGGAGCTAGGTCAGTCCGTGATGGACCAAGCAACTGACCTAGCCCCCTCTGGTGTGGGAGTCCCAGAGCTGTGGAGCGTTGTCTGACCTTGAAACGTGCTGGTCAGACCTACTTTTGGAGGCCGTGGCGGGAATTGAACCCGCGTAACTCGCTTTGCAGGCGAGCCCCTGAACCACTCGGGCACACGGCCGTGTTGAATCGTTGCTCTCGGCCGTGGTGGGATTCGGACCCACGTGACTCCCCGCGAGCGGAGCTCGCTGATGGATGCAGCGCAGGCGAGCCCCTGAACCACTCGGGCACACGGCCGTGTTCGTGGGAATGACGTTATGGCGAGCTGCTTCAAGGGCTCAAGGGAATCGGTGGCGTCGCAATGCGACTGCCACACGGCGTTCATGAACGGCCCGGCGGCGTACGACCAAGGTCGCAGGGCGAGCGGGACCACCGACAGGGGTAAAACCGTGCTGTGCGCCTTACGCTGCGGCCATGAGTGCCCTTGAGTCGCGTGACGCCGATGTCCTGAGCCCCGTCGAGCAGGGCGACGGTGTACTGGGCAGGGCTTATCGGGCGCTCAGTGTCGGGATCGTGTCCGTCGTGCTGCTGATCGCCTTCGAGGCGACCGCCGTCGGCACCGCCATGCCGGTCGCCGCGCGGGAGCTGGACGGCGTGGCCCTGTACGCGTTCGCCTTCTCCGGGTACTTCACGACCAGCCTGTTCGGCATGGTGCTGGCCGGTCAGTGGTCCGACCGGCGGGGGCCGCTCGGGGCGCTGACCACGGGGATCGGCGCCTTCGCCGCCGGGCTCGTCGTGGCCGGGACCGCACAGGCCATGTGGGTGTTCATCCTCGGCCGGGCCGTGCAGGGGCTCGGCGGCGGACTGGTCATCGTCGCGCTGTACGTCGTCGTCGGCCGCGCCTACCCCGAGCGGCTGCGGCCCGCGATCATGGCGGCGTTCGCGGCCTCCTGGGTCGTGCCGTCCGTCGTCGGCCCGCTCGCCTCCGGCGCCGTCACCGAGCACCTCGGCTGGCGCTGGGTCTTCCTCGGCATCCCGGTCCTCGTCGTCTTCCCGCTCGCCCTCGCCCTGCCGCAGATACGGCGCAGGGCGGCGGGCCCGGTGGACGAGGAGGCCGGCGCCCTCGCCCTCGACCGGCGGCGGATCCGGCTCGCCCTCGGCATCTGCGTCGGCGCCGGCCTCCTCCAGTACGCCGCGCAGGACCTGCGCCCCCTGTCCCTGCTCCCGGGGCTGGCCGGCACCGCCCTGCTGGTTCCCGCTGTCCTCGGTCTCCTCCCGCACGGCACCTACCGGGCGGCCCGCGGCCTGCCCTCCGTCGTGCTGCTGCGCGGGCTGTCCGCCGGTTCCTTCATCGCCGCCGAGTCCTTCGTGCCGCTGATGCTGGTCACCCAGCGCGGGCTGTCGCCGACGCTCGCCGGGTTCTCGCTGGCGGCGGGCGGCGGCACCTGGGCGCTGGGCTCGTGGGCGCAGTCCCGGCCGCGCGTGCGGCCGTACCGGGAGCGGCTGATGACCGTCGGCATGGTGCTGGTCGCCGCCGCGATCACGGCCGCGCCCAGTGTGCTCCTGCACGCCGTGCCGGTCTGGATCCTCGCCGTCGTCTGGGCCTTCGGCTGCTTCGGCATGGGCCTGGTGATCTCCTCCACCAGCGTGCTCATGCTGAAGCTGTCCGCCCCGGAGGAGGCCGGCGCCAACTCCGCCGCACTCCAGATCTCCGACGCCCTCTCCAACGTCGTCCTGCTCGCCGCGACCGGCGCCGCCTTCGCGGCCCTGGGCGGCGGCAGCACGGCGGCCGCCGCGGCGGCCGGCCCGGCCACGGCCACCGACGGCACCCACCCCGCCGCCTTCGCCGCCGTCTTCCTGCCGATGGCGGGGGTGGCACTGGTGGGGGCTTGGGTGACGACGCGGTTGCGGGAGCGGAGTCCGGTGGCACCGATTGGTACTACTTAGTACCGTCGACGCGTGGCTGGACTGAACCTGCGGTTCACGGACGAAGAGCTGGATGCCCTGCGGGAGCGCGCTGCGGCCGAGGGGCGTAGCATGCAGGCCTTTGCGCACGACGCGGTGATCGCAGCCATCAACGAGCACTCACGACTGTTCAACGAGGCGGCCGAGCACGTCCTGAAGGCCAGCGCCGAGCTGAACCGGAGGCTCGCCTGATGCACTACCTCACGCTCCCCGAGCTGCTGAACCTCGCGCAGCGGCTCGGAGCGGATGAAGTGCGCGACTACGGGCTCCTGGACTCGGCGCTGGCACGTCCGCAGTCGAGCGTGTTCGGGCAGGACGCATACCCGGACGTGTGGCAGAAGGCCGCAGCCCTCATGGAGTCCCTCGCCCGCAATCGCGCCCTCGTGGACGGCAACAGGCGCCTCTCCTGGTACGCGACCTGGGTCTTCCTGCAGATGAACGGGCATCCACTGGACCCGGACTTCGACGTCGACGAGGCCGAGCGATTCGTGCTGGACGTCTGCCAGGGAGCGCTGGACGTTGCCAAGAGCGCGGCGCAACTGCCGCGCTTCGCGCGCTGACTGTGACGTGGCTCCCACCCACGGGCGACCCGGCCTCGTTCGCGCGTTGACACCACCGGGGCGCCGGTAGGGTGGCCCGGTTGTCATACGTAGCCGAGCCGCCCGACCCGCAAGACATACGGAGACCGTGACTACTACCGCCGCTTCCTCCGCTCACTCCCACCACCTGTCGCCCGCCTTCCCGGGCCGCGCGCCCTGGGGTACCGCCAGCAAGCTGCGTGCCTGGCAGCAGGGGGCGATGGAGAAGTACATCCAGGAGCAGCCGCGTGACTTCCTCGCCGTCGCCACGCCCGGCGCCGGCAAGACCACCTTCGCGCTGACGCTGGCCTCCTGGCTGCTGCACCACCACGTCGTGCAGCAGGTGACCGTGGTCGCGCCGACCGAGCACCTGAAGAAGCAGTGGGCCGAGGCGGCCGCCAGGATAGGGATCAAGCTCGACCCCGAGTACAGCGCGGGGCCGCTCGGCCGGGAGTACGACGGCGTCGCCGTCACCTACGCCGGTGTGGGCGTGCGCCCGATGCTGCACCGCAACCGGGTCGAGCAGCGCAAGACCCTCGTCATCCTCGACGAGATCCACCACGCCGGTGACTCCAAGTCCTGGGGCGAGGCCTGCCTGGAGGCGTTCGAGCCCGCCACGCGCCGGCTCGCCCTGACCGGTACGCCCTTCCGCTCCGACACCAACCCCATCCCCTTCGTGACGTACGAGGAGGACAACGCGGGCATCCGGCGGTCCGCCGCCGACTACACGTACGGCTACGGCTCCGCCCTGTCGGACGGGGTCGTGCGGCCCGTCATCTTCCTCTCCTACAGCGGCAACATGCGCTGGCGCACGAAGGCCGGCGACGAGGTGGCCGCCCGGCTCGGCGAGCCGATGACCAAGGACGCGGTCAGCCAGGCCTGGCGTACGGCGCTCGATCCGCGCGGTGACTGGATGCCCAGCGTGCTGCGCGCCGCCGACCAGCGGCTGACTGAGGTCAGGAAGGCCATCCCGGACGCCGGTGCCCTCGTCATCGCCTCCGACCAGGACTCGGCACGCGCGTACGCCAAGCTGATCCGTGAGATCACCGGCACCAAGGCCACCCTCGTGCTGTCGGACGACGCGGGCGCCTCGACGAAGATCGACGAGTTCAGCGACAGCAACGACCGGTGGATGGTCGCGGTGCGCATGGTGTCCGAGGGCGTGGACGTGCCCCGGCTCGCGGTCGGCGTGTACGCGACGACGATCTCCACCCCCCTCTTCTTCGCTCAGGCCGTCGGGCGTTTCGTACGGTCCCGGCGGCGCGGCGAGACCGCGTCCGTGTTCCTGCCGACCGTGCCCGATCTGCTGACCTTCGCCAACGAGATGGAGAAGGAACGGGACCACGCCCTCGACAAGCCGAAGAAGGAGGGCGAGGAGGACCCGTACGCCGAATCCGAGAAGGAGATGGAGGAGGCGAACAAGCAGCAGGACGAGGACACCGGCGAGCAGGACATGCTGCCCTTCGAGGCGCTGGAGTCCGACGCCGTCTTCGACCGGGTGCTGTACGACGGCGCCGAGTTCGGTATGCAGGCGCACCCGGGCAGCGAGGAGGAGCAGGACTACCTCGGCATTCCGGGCCTGCTGGAGCCCGAGCAGGTGCAGCTGCTGCTGCAGAAGCGGCAGGCCCGGCAGATCGCGCACAGCCGCAAGAAACCGGACAGCGAGGCCGACCTGCTGGAGCTGCCGGCCGAGCGGCGGCCGGTGGTCAGCCACAAGGAGATGATGGAGCTGCGCAAGCAGCTCAACACGATGGTCAGCGCGTACGTCCACCAGAGCGGCAAGCCGCACGGGGTCATCCACACCGAGCTGCGCCGGGTCTGCGGCGGACCGCCCAGCGCGGAGGCCACGGCGGGGCAGCTGCGGCAGCGGATCGCCAAGGTGCAGGAGTGGGCGACCCGGATGAGGTGACCCGGTCCGCCACGTGTCAGTTCCTGGGGCCTGTGCGTATCCGGACGAATTCAGGCAGGCCGGAACTGGTCTTGCCCGGATTCTGGACGGAGACTTCCGCTCAGCGAACCTGCTTCGCTACTGTCCGGCTACGCACACGCCCCGTGGCAGCGCCGCCGCGGAGCGCAGCCGTGAAGCGACATGGCCCGGAGCCGCCGGGCGTCCTGCCGATCGGCGGCCTCTGAAGCGCGTCGCCGACGGGACTCGGCGGCGCATCCGCCGCTCAGGGGTCCGCCGACCTCACCGCCGAAGGAGTGGGCGTCGTGACCGCGGAGACCTCTCAGACGCTCGATCGGGGACTGCGTGTCCTCAAGCTGCTGGCCGACACCGACCACGGGCTGACCGTCACGGAGTTGTCCACGAAACTGGGCGTGAACCGTACCGTGGTGTACCGGTTGCTCGCCACCCTGGAACAACACGCGCTCGTACGGCGTGACTTGGGCGGGCGAGCCCGGGTCGGGCTGGGGGTGCTGCGGCTCGGCCGGCAGGTGCATCCGCTGGTGCGGGAGGCCGCGTTGCCGGCGCTGCGGTCGCTCGCCGAGGACATCGGGGCGACGGCGCATCTGACGCTGGTGGACGGGACGGAGGCGCTGGCCGTCGCCGTCGTCGAACCGACGTGGACCGACTATCACGTGGCGTATCGCGCCGGGTTCCGGCATCCGCTGGAGCGGGGGGCGGCCGGCAAGGCGATCCTCTCCGCGCGGCAGTCGTCGTCCGCGGATCCCGGGTACACCCTCACGCACGGGGAACTGGAGGCCGGGGCGAGCGGGGCCGCTGCGCCGCTGGTGGGAGTCACGGGCGTCGAGGGCAGCGTGGGCGTCGTGATGCTGGCCGACTCCGTGCCGGAGCGGGTGGGGCCGAGAGTGGTGGAGGCGGCGAAGGAGGTCGCCGAAGCGTTGCGCTGACGCCGGCCGCGCCGAGCGGTGCGATGAGTGTCCGGCCTCCCGGCGGCACGACTGCCCGCAGCTGCGTTTGCTCATCCGGCCAACCCCCGCCACACACCTTTGGCCGATCCGCACACCCCGCCTTCCCTGCCCCTCCGCATCATCAAGGGCCATACACCCCGAGGCGGAGGTAACAGCGCGGTGGACACAGTGGGCACCCGGCCGGAGGCCACAGCACACGAAGCAAGCAGCACACATCGGCTCACCCGGCGCCAGCCGGTGCAACGCCTCGTCGGGGAGGCCGCCGGCAGCCCGCTGAAGCGGACCATGGGCGTGGCCCAGCTGACGCTGCTCAGCGTGGGCGCCACCCTCGGCACCGGCATCTTCGTGGTGCTCGGGCAGGCCGTGCCGGAGGCGGGACCCGCCATCGTCGTCTCCTTCGTCCTCGCCGGTGTCACCGCCCTGTTCTCGGCGCTGTCGTACGCCGAGCTGGCCGGCATGATCCCCGGCTCCGGGTCCTCGTACAGCTACGCCTACGCCACCCTCGGCGAGCTGGTCGCCTGGGTGTGCGGCTGGTGTCTGATCCTGGAGTACGGGGTGTCGGTCGCCGCCGTCGCCGTGGGCTGGGGGCAGTACGTCAACGAGTTGCTCCAGCTCACCTTCGGCGTCACGCTGCCCGACTCGCTCAGTGCGCCGCCCGGGGCCGGCGGCACCCTCAACATCCCGGCCGCCCTCATCGTCGTACTCGCCATGGCCGTCCTGCTGCGCGGGGCCAAGGAGAGCGCCGTCGCCAACACCATCATGGTCGGCATCAAGATCGCCGCTCTCGTGCTGTTCTGCGCCGTCGCCTTCACCGCCTTCCGGGCCGGGAACTTCCACCCCCTCTTCCCGCTCGGCGCCGCCGGCATGAGCGCCGGAGCCGCCTCGCTGTTCTTCTCGTACATCGGGTTCGACGCCGCCTCCACCGCGGGTGAGGAGGCCCGCAACCCGCAAAGGGACCTGCCGCGCGCCATCATCCTGTCGCTGATCCTGGTCACCGCCCTGTACGTGCTCGTCGCCGTCGCCGCGCTCGGCGCCATGCCGTGGAAGCAGTTCGCGGGGACCGAGGCCACGCTCAGCGAGGTGCTCGTACGGTCCGTCGGCGGCGGCAACCTGTGGCCGATCCTGCTGTCCATCGGCGCGGTCGTCGCCACCACCAGCGTGGTGCTCACCGTGCAGTACGGGCAGATCCGCATCCTCTTCGCCATGGCCCGGGACGGGCTCGTGCCGCCCCTGTTCGCCAAGGTGCACCCGCGCACCGGCGTGCCCCGCGCCAACACCGTGATCGTGTCGGCGTTCATCGCCGTCCTCGCCGCCCTGGTCCCGCTCGGCAGCCTCGCCGACGCCACCAGCATCGGCACCCTCTTCGCGTTCATGCTGGTCAACCTGGCGGTCGTACTGCTGCGCCGGCGCAGCCCCGACACCCCGCGCTCCTTCCGGGTGCCGTTCTCGCCCGTCACGCCCCTGCTCGGCGTCGTCTTCTGCGTCTACATGCTGGGCAGCCTGGGCGCCGACACCTGGATCGCCTTCGGGGCATGGATGGCGGCCGGGCTCGTGATCTACGGCTTCTACGGCATCCGGCACTCCAAGCTCGCCCAGATCTCCCCGGAAGACCTCGCATGACCGCCCTCGACCTCACCGCCGACGTCGTCACCCTCACCCGCGCCCTGGTCGACCTGCCCTCCGAGAGCGGGCGGGAGGCGGAGATCGCCGACGCCGTCCACACCGCCCTGCGCGCCCTGCCCCATCTCACCGTCGACCGGATCGGCAACTCCGTCGTCGCCCGCACCCACCTCGGACGGGGCGAACGCGCCCTGATCGCCGGGCACCTGGACACCGTCCCGGCCGCCGGGAACCTGCCCTCCCGGCTCGCCGACGACCGTGTGCACGGGCTCGGCGCCTGCGACATGAAGGGCGGGGTGGCCGTGGCGCTCCGGCTGGCGGCCACCGTGTCCGCTCCCGTGCGCGATCTCACCTACGTCTTCTACGAGTGCGAGGAGGTGGAAGGGGACCGCAACGGCCTCGCCCGGATCGGGGCCGAGCGGCCGGAACTGCTCGCCGACGCCGGGCTCGCCATCCTCATGGAGCCCTCCGACGCGCGTGTGGAGGCCGGCTGCCAGGGCATCCTCACCGCCGACATCGTGGTCGAGGGTGCCCGCGCCCACACCGCCCGCGCCTGGCAGGGCGTCAACGCCGCCCACAAGGCCGGCCGGGTCCTCGAACGGCTCGACGCGCACCGGCCCGAGCGGATCCTCGTCGACGGGCTGGAGTACCGGGAGGGGCTCAGCGCCGTCGCCGTACGGGCCGGGGTCGCCGGGAACGTGGTGCCGGACGAGTGCGTCGTCACCGTCAACTGCCGTTTCGCGCCGAGCCGTTCACCCGAGGAGGCCGAGGCGTACGTGCGCTCGCTCTTCCCGGAGTACGAGGCGCGGGTCACCGAGGTCGTCGGCGGAGCCCTGCCGCACCTGGACCGGGTCGGCGGGCTCGTCGCCGCGCTCGGCGCCGAGCCCAGGCCCAAGCTGGGCTGGACGGACGTCGCCCGGTTCGCCGCGCTGGGCGTGCCCGCGCTCAACTACGGCCCCGGGGACCCCTCCCTCGCCCACACGGCGGGGGAGTACGTCCCCGTGGAGCACCTTCGGCGGTGCGAGGACCGGCTCAGGCAGTGGCTCCTCTGAGTCCCGCCAGCACCCGCAACTGGAGCCACAGCACCAGCCGTTCGTCGGGGTCGTCCAGGTCGACCCCGGCGTGCTGCTGGAGCTGCCTCAGGCGGTAGCGGCAGGTGTTGGGGTGCACGGCGAGGAGCTTCGCCGCGCCCGCCATGTCGCAGCCCGCGTCGAGCCAGCAGACCAGGGTGCGGGCGTACTCCGTGCCGTGCGCGGCGTCGTACGCCAGCACCCGCCGCCAGGCGCCCGCGCTCAACTCCCGTCGCTCACCCATCACTTCGGCCAGCCGCAGCAGCGTCACCCGGGGCCGTACCTCGTCCACGACCGCCACCGGCAGGCCGGCGTCCAGCACCCGCAGCACCAGATCCGCGTCCGCCCGTGAGTCCGCCAGCCCCGCCGCGTCCGGCACGACCTCGCCGAGCGCCGCCCGCACCGGCACCCGCAGCGCCTGCCCGGCCCGCGCCACGATGTCCTCGGCCAGCCGCTTGTGCCGCTCACCAGGACCGGGCAGCACCGCGTACACCACCCCGTCCACCAGCACGCCCGCGTGCCGCCCGTAGCGTGCCTCGCACTGCAGCCGTACGACGTCCAGCAGGCGCAGCGCCGTGCGCTCGGCGTCCGGGACGCTCGCGGCGGAGTCCAGTACGAAGGCCGCCACCCGGGCGGGACCGGCGAGGCCCAGGCGCTCGGCGGCCGTGGCCGGATCCGTTGCCGTGCCGTCCAGCAGTCGGCGCAGCAGCTCGCTGCCCCGGTGCCGGGCCAGTTCCCGGGCGGCGCGCGCCCGCAGCAGGAGCAGGGCGGCGGTGGAGGCGCCCTGGGCGAGGGTGTCCTCGGCGTCCGGCGCGAGCGAGCCGCCGTCGATCACCCACACCGAGCCGAGCGTCTCCCCGCCGGCCCGCACCGGCATCGCCAGGCGGGGCAGCTCCCCGTCCGTCAGCGAGGGCAGCCGGAGCGGGCGGTCGGCCGCGAACAGCCTGCGGTACTGCTCGGTGTTCTCGGCGCTGGCCGGCACCTGCCGACCGAGGATGCCCTGCCGGCGGTCCTCGTCCACCGGCTGACCGGGGACGGTGGAGTAGGCGAGGATCCGCTGCCGGGGGTCCTCGATGGCGGTGGCCCCGCCGGTCGCCGTCGCGATCGCGTCGGCCAGCGCGAACAGATCGCCGAGCCCGGTGTCGGAGGACACGGCGGCGGGCTGGGCGGCGATGGCCGAAGCCAGCAGCAGATGGACGTGGTGCCAGGCGGCGTCCTCGGCGACCGACAGCAGGGCCACGCCGTGCTCCTGCGCCTGGGCGACCGGGCCGTCCGCGCCGCGCACCACCACCCCGGTCAGCCCGGCCTCGGCGGCCGCACGCAGCAGCGGCCCGGACTCCGCGGCCGGGACACCGACCGCGAGCAGGAGTGCGCCGGGCTGCCGGGGGAGCGGGGTGCGGCCGTCGTGGAGCACCACCTCGGTCACCGGGACGGCCTGCCCGGCGGGGGCCGTGTGCAGGCGCAGGGCGGGGCCGCCGACGACGTCCAGGAGGTCACCCAGGGTGCAGGCGTCCATGGCGGTCTCCAGCGGGCTGTTGGCGGATGGTGAAACGAACGTACGCGTGCGTTGGCCACTCGCACAACACAAGTGAAGCCGGCTCCTTTAAGACTCGTGCCATGACAGCAGGAGTCACCATCCGTACCGTCCACGACGTCGCCTCTCTCGCGGCCGTGGCCGACTACTTCAGCGACGTCTGGCAGACGCCCCGTACCGCCCCGCCCTACCCGGCCGAGGTCCTGCACAGCCTGGTGCACGCCGGCGGCGCGGTGCACGCCGCGTACGACGGGCAGCGGCTCGCCGGCGCCTCCGTCGCCGTCCTCGGCGCCGGCCGCGGCACGTACTCGCTGGTGGCCGCCGCCGACCGGGGGCTCGGGCACGCGGTGAAGCTGGCCCAGCGCGACTGGGCCCTCTGCCTGGGCGCCCGCACCATGCGCTGGACCTTCGACCCGCTGGTCGGCCGCAACGCCCGCTTCAACCTGGCCAAGCTGGGCGCCACCGGCACCGAGTACCTGGTCGACTTCTACGGCCCGATGACCGACGGCGTGAACGACGGCGACGAGAGCGACCGGCTGACGGTGACATGGGACCTGGGCGCGGACCCGGGCACACCCGCGACGTCGTACGACCTCGCACCGCGCGGACCGGTCACCGCCACCGCCCCCGACGGCGACCCCCTCGCCCGCCGCGACGAGCGGCACCTGTGGTGCCGGGTGCCGGAGGACATCGTCAAGCTGCGCGCCGCCGACCCGGCGCTGGCGCTGCGTTGGCGGCACGCGGTGCGCGAGGTGCTGCTGACGGCCTTCGAGGACGGGTTCCGGGCCACCGGGATGTCCCGCGACGGCTGGTACACCCTCACCCGTGAGGAGGCTGCGGCGTGAAGCTGGAGCGCGTCGAGATCGTCCACGTGGCGATCCCGCTGGTCACCCCGTTCCGTACGTCCTTCGGGACGATGACGACGAAGGACACCTTCCTGCTGCACGTCGTCACGGACTCCGCCGAGGGCTGGTCGGAGTTCGCCGCCGACCCCGAGCCGCTGTACTGCTCGGAGTTCGTCGCCGGCGCCGAGATCGTGCTGCGCGACTTCCTGATCCCGCGCGTCGCGGCGCTGGGGGAGGTCACGACCGCCGCCCTCGCCCCGGCCATGGCGAAGATCAAGGGCCACGAGCTGGCGAAGGCGGCCCTGGAGACGGCCCTGCTGGACGCCGAGCTGCGGTCGTACGGCATGCCGCTCGCGACGTATCTGGGCGCGGTCCGGGACCGGGTGCCCGCCGGGGTGTCGGTCGGCATCAAGAACTCGGTGCCGGAGCTGCTGGACGACGTCGAGCGCTATCTCGCCGAGGGGTACGTCCGCATCAAGCTCAAGATCGAGCCGGGCTGGGACGTGGAGCCGGTACGGGCGGTGCGCGACCGCTTCGGCGAGGCACTGCCCCTCCAGGTCGACGCCAACACCGCCTACACCCTGGCCGACGCCGAGCACCTGCGGCGCCTGGACGACTTCGGGCTGCTGCTGATCGAGGAGCCGCTGGCGGAGAACAACCTGCACGCCCACGCCCAGCTGCAGAAACGCCTGCGCACCCCCGTCTGCCTGGACGAGTCCCTGCACCACGCCGCCGACACCGCCGCCGCGATCGCGATGGACGCCTGCCGGGTGGTGAACGTCAAGCCCGCCCGGGTGGGCGGCTATCCGGAGGCCCGCCGGGTCCACGACGTCGCCCACGCGCACGGGGTCCCGGTCTGGTGTGGCGGCATGCTGGAGACGGGCGTCGGCCGCGCCCCCAACCTCGCCCTGGCCGCCCTGCCCGGCTTCACCCTGCCCGGGGACACCTCCGCCTCCTCCCGGTACTTCGCCGAGGACATCACCGAGCCGTTCGTCCTCCAGGACGGCCATCTGCCGGTCCCGACCGCCCCCGGGATCGGCGTCGAGCCCCTCCCGGAGGCCCTGCGCCGCTTCACCCGTCGGCGACGGGACCTGTACACGGCATAAGGCACAGCCGCTGGTCACGTTAGATTGATCCCGTGTTCTCACGTCTCACGCGTCCCCAGGCCGTAGCCGTCTGCGCTCTGCCTGTCGTGGCCCTGCTCGCCACGGCGGCGTTCGCGCCGCTGCCGTTCTCGGTGGCGCAGCCCGGAATGACGGCGAACGTCCTGGGAGCGAACAAGGGCACCCAGGTGATCAGCGTCTCCGGCGCGCCGGTCCGCAACACCAGCGGGCAACTGCGGATGGTGACGATCGAGGCGACCGGTCCCGACGCCACGGTGACCCTCGGTGACGTGGCCGGCAACTGGTTCCGCACCGACCGGGCCGTCATGCCGCGCGACGCGGTCTACCCGAGCGGCAACACCGTCAAGGAGATCGAGAAGCACAACGAGGCGCAGATGCGGCAGTCCCAGGACGCGGCGACCGAGGCGGCGCTGGAGTACCTGGGGCTGAGCGCCGACAAGGTCAGGGTCACACTGAGGCTCGCCGACGTGGGCGGGCCGAGCGCGGGCCTGCTGTTCACGCTGGGGATCATCGACAAGCTGCACGGCGACGGCAGCGGCGGCGACCTCACGGGCGGCCGGACCATCGCCGGTACGGGCACGATCGACGCCTCCGGCACGGTCGGCGCGGTCGGCGGCGTGGCCCTCAAGACCCAGGCCGCCCGGCGCGACGGCGCCACGATCTTCCTGGTCCCGAAGGCCGAGTGCGCCGACGCCAGGGCGGAACTGCCCAAGGGCCTGCGCCTGATCCCGGTGACCACACTCAAGGGCGCCGTGAACTCCCTTCAGACGCTGGAGAGCGGCAAGGGGTCCGTGCCGAGCTGCTGAGCCGGCCTACGTCCCTTCCCCGCTGTCCGCGGCCGCCTGCTCCACCAGCGGGATGATCCGTAGCGGAACCGGGTTCTCCATGACGATCGCCGTGGAGGCCCGGACGATGCCCTCGAAACCGACGACCCGGTCGATGACCCGCTGGAGATCGGCGTTGGAGCGGGCCACCAGGCGGCACAGCATGTCGCCGCTGCCGGTGGTGGTCAGCAGCTCCAGCACCTCCGGCACGGTCGCCAAGTGCGCCCGGACATCGGGGCCTTGGCCCTGGCGGATCTGCAGGGTGGCGAAGGCCGTCACCGGGTAGCCGAGGGCCGCCGGGTCCACCTGCGGGCCGAATCCCCGGATGACCCCGTTCGACTGAAGCCGGTCCAGGCGCGCCTGGACCGTGCCCCGGGCGACCCCGAGCCGCCGGGACATCTCCAGCACGCCGATGCGCGGCTCGCGGGCGAGGAGCACGATGATCCGCCCGTCCAGATGATCGATCGCCACGGCACCTCCAGGGATGGGCATCCTGTACAGAAAGACCGCCGATACGGCCGTACTACTGAGCAGATTGCCCAGCGAACACGGAAACTATTGCGCACCTTGCAGGGCGGGTCCACGCTTCCGCTATGACGCAGACCACTCACCACACTCCCGACACCGCCCGGCAGGCCGACCCCTTCCCGGTCAAGGGAATGGACGCGGTCGTCTTCGCCGTGGGCAACGCCAAGCAGGCGGCGCACTACTACTCCACCGCCTTCGGCATGAAGCTGGTCGCCTACTCCGGACCGGAGAACGGCAGCCGCGAGACCGCCAGTTACGTGCTCGAGAACGGCTCCGCCCGTTTCGTGTTCACCTCCGTGATCAAGCCGAGCAGCGCCTGGGGCCACTTCCTCGCCCGGCACGTGGCCGAGCACGGCGACGGCGTCATCGACCTGGCCATCGAGGTCCCGGACGCCCGCGCCGCGTACACGTACGCCGTCGAGCACGGCGCGCGGAGCGTCGTCGAGCCGTACGAGGTGAAGGACGAGCACGGCACGGTCGTCCTCGCCGCGATCGCCACCTACGGCGAGACCCGTCACACCCTGGTCGACCGCTCCGGCTACGACGGCCCGTACCTGCCCGGTTACGTCGCCGCCAAGCCGATGGTCGCCCCGCCCGCCCAGCGCACCTTCCAGGCCATCGACCACTGCGTCGGCAACGTGGAACTCGGCCGGATGAACGAGTGGGTCGGGTTCTACAACAAGGTCATGGGCTTCACGAACATGAAGGAGTTCGTGGGCGACGACATCGCCACCGAGTACAGCGCGCTGATGTCGAAGGTCGTCGCGGACGGCACCCTCAAGGTCAAGTTCCCGATCAACGAGCCCGCGATCGCCAAGAAGAAGTCCCAGATCGACGAGTACCTGGAGTTCTACGGCGGCGCCGGCGTCCAGCACATCGCGCTGAACACCAACGACATCGTGCAGACCGTCCGCACCATGCGCGCGGCCGGTGTCGAGTTCCTCGACACCCCGGACTCCTACTACGACACCCTCGGCGAGTGGGTCGGCGACACCCGGGTGCCGATCGAGACCCTGCGCGAGCTGAAGATCCTCGCCGACCGCGACGAGGACGGCTATCTGCTGCAGATCTTCACCAAGCCGGTCCAGGACCGCCCGACGGTGTTCTTCGAGATCATCGAACGCCACGGCTCGATGGGCTTCGGCAAGGGCAACTTCAAGGCCCTGTTCGAGGCGATCGAGCGCGAGCAGGCCAAGCGCGGCAACCTCTAGGTCCGTACGGGCTTCAGTCGGGCGGCGGCGCTTGCGTCCGTCGCCCGACGCCCGCGGGTTCACACCGATGGCCGTCAGTGCGAACCTGAGATCATGAGCCGCATCGAAGCGCCCCGCTCCGAAGACGCCGTGGACACCGGCAGCCTCACCGACCGGCTCCTGGCCGGCCTGCCCGCCGAGGCCGTTCTGACCGACCCCGACGTCACCGCCGCCTACGCCAACGACATGGCGAGCTTCTGCCCGGCCGGCACCCCGGCCGTCGTCGTCCTGCCGCGCACCGTAGAGCAGGTCCAGCACGTCATGCGCACCGCCACCGCACTGCGCGTCCCGGTGGTCCCGCAGGGCGCCCGCAGCGGCCTGTCCGGCGGCGCCAACGCCACCGACGGCTGCATCGTGCTGTCCCTCACCAAGATGGACCGCATCCTGGAGATCAGCCCCGTCGACCGGATCGCCGTGGTCGAACCCGGCGTGATCAACGCGACCCTCTCCCGCGCGGTCGAGGAACACGGCCTGTACTACCCGCCGGACCCCTCCAGCTGGGAAATGTGCACCATCGGCGGCAACATCGGCACCGGGTCCGGCGGCCTGTGCTGCGTGAAGTACGGGGTCACGGCCGAGTACGTGCTCGGCCTGGACGTGGTGCTGGCCGACGGCCGCCTGATGTCCACCGGCCGTCGCACCGCGAAGGGCGTCGCCGGGTACGACCTCACCCGCCTGTTCGTCGGCTCCGAGGGTTCGCTCGGCATCGTCGTACGGGCCGTGCTCGCGCTCAAGCCCAAGCCGCCGCAGCAGCTGGTGCTGGCCGCCGAGTTCCCGTCCGCCGCGGCCGCCTGCGACGCCGTGTGCCGGATCATGGCGGGCGGTCACGTCCCGTCCCTCCTCGAACTGATGGACCGTACGACCGTCAAGGCGGTCAACGACCTCGCCCGCATGGGCCTGCCGGAGACCACCGAGGCGCTGCTGCTGGCCGCCTTCGACACCCCGGACCCGGCCGCCGACCTCGCAGCCGTCGGCGCCCTGTGCGAGGCCGCCGGCGCCACCGAGGTGGTCCCGGCCGAGGACGCGGCCGAGTCCGAGCTGCTGCTCAAGGCCCGGCGGCTCTCGCTGACCGCGCTGGAGGCGGTCAAGGGCACGACGATGATCGACGACGTGTGCGTGCCCCGCTCGCGGCTCGGCGCGATGCTGGAGGGCGTCGAGCGGATCGCCGCCAAGTACGACCTGACCATCGGCGTCTGCGCCCACGCCGGCGACGGCAACACCCACCCCACGGTCTGCTTCGACGCCCAGGACGTGGCCGAGTCCCGGCGGGCCCGCGAGTCCTTCGACGAGATCATGGCCCTCGGCCTGGAGCTCGGCGGCACCATCACCGGCGAACACGGCGTCGGCGTGCTGAAGAAGGAGTGGCTGGCCCGGGAGATCGGCCCGGTCGGGGTGGAGATGCAGCGGGCCGTGAAACAGGCCTTCGACCCGCTGAACCTCCTCAACCCGGGCAAGGTCCTCTGAGCCCTCGGTACGGGCCCTCACTGGGCGAGCAGCTGGTCGAGCGCGTCGTCGATGCCCAGCTGCCCGCCCTCCGTCCCCGGGGGCACGGCCCGCAGCGTCCGCTCCAGCCAGGCCGACACCTGCGGGACCGGCGCCTGAAGCAGCGCGTCCCCGTCCGGCGAGCTCAGCGCCAACAGCACGACACCGCGCCCCTCCACCTTCGTCGGCCACACCCGCACGTCCCCCTGCCCGGCGTACGGATCGTCGGAGCGGTAGCTCAGCCGGGCCGGCACCGGAATGCCGCGCTGCGGCGACAGGATGAGCCTCAGTTCCAGCTCCCGCAGGGGCCAGGCCATTACGCGGGTTCGGGGAAGCTCTTTCCGCGGACGTGTGAGAGCCGGGCACGGAGTCGCCCGGAAAGGGGTGGGTCCTGCGGGACTGGCGCTGCGGGCTGCCGCGGTCTGATAGATGTGGAGGCTCCCATCCCACCCCCGAGCAGATACGGGACGACGGACATGAGCGCCCCAACCCCGGCCCCAGGTGACGACCGGCCCCGCGAGGGCTACTACCCGGACCCGTCCATCCCCGGATACGTCCGGTACTGGAACGGCGCCTCCTGGGTGCCCGGCACCAGCCGCCCGGCGCCCAAGGACGGCGAACCGCTCATCCCGCCGCCCGGTGTCCGCGCCGCGCCTTCGGCGGTGGAGGAGACGGGCCCCCACTTCTTCGACGAGGACCCACAGCCGACGCCCTCCGGCCAGGAGGCCGGTGCCGGTGACGGGCGGACCGCCTGGAGTGCCGATCCGCGAGTGCCCGCGGAGGGCTCGGCCGGGTCGGCCGGACAGGGCGGCCGCACCGACGGAGGCCCGGGCGAGGGCGAGGACCAGGACCCCGGCGGCACCTTCCTCTTCCGCCGGCCGGTCCCGGGGCCCGCGGCCGTCACGGACGACGGCACGATGACGTTCCGCCCGGTACCCGGCCAGGGCCGGCGGGGCGCGCGGTCCGGGTCCGGACCGCAGGCCTCCGGCGCGGAAGCCGGGCCGGGCTCCGGCCTCGGACCGCAGGGCGCGGCCCAGGGCTCCGGCTTCGGCGCGCCGGCGTCCGGCGCGCAGGCGCCGGCCTCCGGTGGGCCCGGGGCGGATGCGGCCGGTTCGTCCGGCTACGGCCCGCAGGTTCCCGGCGCCGGCTTCGGACCGCAGGGCCCCGTCGGCGCGCCCACCCCGCCCTCCGCCGCGTCCTCCTCGAACCCCGCCTCCGCTTCCCCGGCAGGCGGCCCCGGCTTCGGGGCCGGCAAGGCCGCCGCCGCCCGCGCCGCCGCGCAGACGCCGCAGGCCCCGTCCGCGCAGCCCGCTCAGGAGGCCGTGGCCCCCTCGGTGCCGGCGCAGAGCGGTGCCCCGGTCACCCCGGTCACCCCGGTGACCAGCGGGCCCGGCGGCGGGCAGGCGTCCTGGGCGCAGCAGGTGCACCAGCTGGCCGGCGGCGCGGACGGGCAGCCCGTGGCGCCGTGGAAGCCGCCCGTCGAGGACCTGTTCCAGGCGGCCGCGCGCCGCCAGGCCGCCGCCCGTCCCGCCGGACTCGGCAAGCGGTTCGCCGCCCGGCTGATCGACACCCTGGTCGTGGGCGCCGTGACGGCCGCCGCCGCCGTACCGCTCGGCAGCAAGGCCGTCGACCACGTCCAGCAGAAGATCGACGCGGCCAGGCTGTCCGGCCGCGAGGTCACCGTCTGGCTGCTCGACGGCACGACCGCCACCAGCCTCGGCATCGTGCTCGCGGTCCTGCTCCTGGCCGGCGTCGGGTACGAGGTGCTGCCCACCGCCAAATGGGGCCGCACCCTCGGCAAGAAGCTGCTGGGGCTCGAAGTGCGGGACATCGAGGCGCACGAGCCCCCCACCTTCGGCCTGGCGCTGCGCCGCTGGCTGGTCTACAGCGTGCCCGGCCTGCTCGGCATCGGGATCGTCGGCGTGCTGTGGTGCCTGTTCGACCGGCCCTGGCACCAGTGCTGGCACGACAAGGCGGCGCACACCTTCGTCGCGGGCTGAGCGCGGGGCACGGACGTACTCCGTACGGCCGTCCGCCGGATGCGGAGCCGGGGCGTTCGCGGTCCACTCGGGCCATGAGCAGCCAACCGCCCCCCGGCTCCGGAGAGGAGCCCCCCGAGGACGACCCGTTCAGGAAGCGGCCCCCGTCGGACCAGGGGCCGGGCTCGCCGTACGACACCCCGTACGGCGGCGCCCAGCAGCCTCCGCCACCGGGTGGCGGGCAGCCTCCGGGCGGCGGCCAGCCACCCCCGTACGGAAGCGGCGAGCCCCCGCCGCCGTACGGCAAGCAGCCCCCGCCCCCGTACGGCGGAGACCAGCCTCAGCCCCCTCCCTACGCGGGCGGCCCCTACGGCGCGGGTGCCGGCGGTTACCCCGAGGACCCGCTCGCCGGTATGCCCCCGCTCGCCGACAGCGGCAGGCGGACGCTCGCGCGGATCGCCGACATGATCCTCGTCGGCATCGTCGTCTGGCTGCTCACCTGGGCGTTCGGAGTGCGCGAGTACCAGGTCAACGGCGACCACGTCACGGTCGGCAAGTCCGTGGGGCAGGCTTTCATCGCGGCCGTGCTGTACATCGCGTACGACACCTTCATGATGAGCAAGTACGGCCAGACCCTCGGCAAGAAGTGGCTCAACATGCGGGTGGCGAACCTGGACAACGGCGCCACCCCCTCGGTGCAGACCAACCTGATCCGCGCCCTGGTGCTGTGGCTGCCGTTCGCCTTCTGCTGTGCCTGCATCTGGACGGCGATCTGCGGCGGCTGGAGCTACTTCGACAAGCCCTACAAGCAGGGGCTGCACGACAAGGCGGCCAAGACGGTGGTGGTCAGCACCGGTTGAGCGAGGCGTCAGGGGCGCCCGTACGAAAGCGGCGGGTCCGTGGGATCACGGGCCCGCCGCTTTCGTACGGACTGTTCACAGGGCCGTGGAGACCGGCTGCTCCTGGGGCGCGGGCTCGGCGGATGCGACCGGCGTCCGGGCCGGTGCCCCGGTGGTGCGGGCCTTCGGCAGCGGCACCGTCATCGCCACGAGCAGCCCGAGGGCCAGCGCCGAGAGGGCGATGACGCTGACCCCGAGGCGCGAACTCGTCTGGGACAGCAGCAGCATGGCGAGCGTCGAGAAGATCACGGTGCACGAACCGTAAACGAGCTGTGCGGCGGTCGGACGAGGCATGGCAATCGTGTCCTCGGAAGTCTTCGGGGGATTCGATTCTTCGGATGGGCGTGCCATTCGACTCTCTTCGCGTGCATGCCCGAGCCAGGCACCCGGTAAGCGTGACCTAACCCACGGTACCGGTGCACAGGGGGCGCACGGAGTCATGGGGTGGAGGCATAGACCGCGAGCAGGTTCGCAGAGCGAACGTCTGCGCCATCCAGTGCACTTGGCCCGAACAAGTCAAGGACTGGCTATCGACCTGCGCTTCCGACAACGCCGGGACCGTGGACGCCGGTTGGAACTCGAACGGCTTCTTCCGCATCGGCCCGTCCTTCACCAAGGAGTCCGGAACGGCCTGTTGATCTGGAAGTGGGACGCCTCCGAGGCGGACAACAACACCAACAGCGCAGCCGGTCACCCGGGCACCGGTCTGATCCTGCCGATCGACTCGCACCCGACGGCGCTGAAGTGGTCAAGGCGCCGAAGGCGGTGCCGGTCTTCAACGACCACACCAGCACCTACTACGACCCGTCGAACCCCACCGGTGGCGTGCGGGTCACTGACACCAACACCAAGATCGCGATCGTCAAGGAGGCCAAGGACGGCTCGACGATCTTGCTCAAGGTCGGTCCCGCGCTGAAGTGGTCAACGTTTTCGCAGGTCAGACGCGTATCGGCGGCGACCCCTTGGCGGGTCGCCGCCGATCGTGTTTAGGTGCGTCCTGTGGACCGCTTATTGACACCGACCGAAACGGGGATGTGACCGCATGGCCGCTGGAGGCTTCTGCAAGCTGCCGAACGGCACGGTCGTGGTGGCGCTGAACCTGCCCCACGGCTCCGCCGGGGTGCGGGTTCTGGTGCACGCCCAGAACCGGGCCCGAGCCCTGACCAGGCTCCGCAACCTGGGGTTCCGTGCGATCTACCTCCGGGGGAACGCCGCGCCCCCGACCCTGGACGAGATCACGGCCGTGCTGCACCATCCGGACGGCCTGATATGGCGCACGGCACCGACGGACAACGGTGTCATCGTGACCGAGCTGTGGCACCCTATCCGGGCGCTTCTGCGCAGGTCAGCGGTGGTTCAGTGACCCTCAGCCACTGACCACGGGCTTGCCCGTCAGCTCGACGCCCGCCTCTCGCAGCTCCTCCAGCGCCCGCTCCGTCGTCTCCGGAGCCACCCCCGCCGTGAGGTCCAGCAGGACCTGGGTACGGAAGCCCTCCCGCGCGGCGTCCAGGGCCGTGGCGCGTACGCAGTGGTCCGTGGCTATGCCGACCACGTCGACCTCGTCGATGTGGCGGGCGCGGAGCCAGTCGGCGAGCGGTGTGCCGTTCTCCTCCTTGCCCTCGAAGCCGCTGTAGGCCGCCGAGTACTCCCCCTTGGAGAAGACCGCGTCGACCGCGCCGGAGGCGACGGCGGGGGCGAAGTTGGGGTGGAAGCCCACCCCCTCCGTGCCCGCGACACAGTGTGCGGGCCAGGAGTGGACGAAGTCGGGGTTGTCGGCGAAGTGGCCGCCGGGCGCGATGTGGTGGTCGCGGGTGGCCACCACGTGGCGGTATCCGCTGCCCCCGGTCTGGCCGATCAGTTCCGTGATGGCGGCGGCCACGTCCGCACCCCCGGCCACCGCGAGGCTGCCCCCCTCGCAGAAGTCGTTCTGCACATCTACGACGATCAAGGCGCGACGCATGGCGGTTGTCCTTCGACTGAGGATTAAGTAACTGAGCCTAGAGACTTACGGGCCCGTAGGGGAGGGGGCGTGGGCGGGGCGGACGGCGGTCCCGCTTTAGCTACCCGAGCGCCCCTGGACGTACTCCGTCGGAATGACAGGTTCCCCTCGGGAGAGCTGGGTGGCCGAGAGCGGGAGGTTCGCGCGGGCGGCGATGTGGCGGTCGCGCGGCGCGTCCAGGGGCTCGCGGGCCACCACGTCCCCGCCCTTGATCAGCTCCACCAGCAGCTGTCGGTCGGCGAGGTCCGCCGGGACCGGGCCGGTGCCCACCACCTCGGCCTCCGCCACCGCGTCCTCGTCCAGCCGGCGCGCCGCCCACTTGCGGCCCCCGATGGAGGTCTTGCCGCCGCTGGACTTCTTCGCGACCGGCACCAGCGGCGCCTTCGGGTCGCCGGACTCGGCGCGGGCGACCAGCTTGTAGACCATGGAGCAGGTCGGGTGCCCGGAGCCGGTCACCAGCTGGGTGCCGACGCCGTACGCGTCCACGGGAGCGGCGGCGAGGGAGGCGATCGCGTACTCGTCCAGGTCGGAGGTGACGACGATCTTGGTGTTGGCCGCGCCGAGCTCGTCCAGCTGCTGGCGCACCCGGTGGGCGACGAGCAGCAGGTCGCCGGAGTCGATGCGGACCGCGCCCAGCTCGGGGCCGGCCACCTCCACCGCCGTACGGACGGCCTCGGCGACGTCGTAGGTGTCCACGAGCAGGGTGGTGCCCCGGCCGAGGGTGTCGACCTGGGCCTGGAAGGCGTCCCGCTCGCGGTCGTGGAGCAGGGTGAAGGCGTGCGCCGAGGTGCCGACCGTCGGGATGCCGTAGCGGAAGCCGGCCGCGAGGTCGGAGGTGGTCGCGAAGCCGCCGACGTACGCGGCGCGCGCGGCGGCGACCGCCGCCAGCTCGTGGGTGCGGCGGGCGCCCATCTCGATCAGCGGGCGCTCCCCTGCGGCGGAGGCCATCCGGGAGGCGGCCGCGGCGATCGCGGAGTCGTGGTTGAGGATGGAGAGGATCACCGTCTCCAGCAGCACGCACTCGGCGAAGGTGCCCTCGACGCGCATGATCGGCGAGCCGGGGAAGTAGACCTCGCCCTCGGGGTAGCCCCAGATGTCCCCGCTGAAGCGGTAGTCGGCGAGCCACTTCAAGGTCTGCTCGTCGACGATCTGCCGCTCGCGCAGGAAGCCGAGGACGTCCGCGTCGAAGCGGAAGTTCTCCACCGCGTCCAGGACACGCCCGGTGCCCGCCACCACGCCGTAGCGGCGCCCCTCCGGCAGGCGCCGGGTGAAGACCTCGAACACGCTCCGCCGTTCGGCCGTACCGGCCTTCAGGGCGGCCTGCAGCATCGTCAGCTCGTACTGGTCGGTGAAGAGCGCCGTCGAGGGAACGTCCACCGGCAGCCCAAGGTCCGCTGTGTTCATGACTGGGGATCGTACTCCCTTTTCGTCGGTGTGACGATTTTTCCTTGCCGTGGCAGCATGGGCAATGTGACGTCACCCGCGCCCCTAGAGATCGAACGCACAGAGTCGGCGGAGGAGGTCTTCGCCGTACCCGAGCCCGACGTCCCCTGGGTCACGATCGTGCACAACGACCCGGTCAACCTCATGAGCTACGTGACGTATGTCTTCCAGTCCTACTTCGGGTACTCGAAGGACAAGGCCACCAAGCTCATGCTCGACGTCCACCACAAGGGCCGGGCGGTCGTCTCCAGCGGGAGCCGCGAGGAGATGGAGCGCGACGTGCAGGCGATGCACGGCTACGGTCTGTGGGCCACCCTGCAGCAGGACCGGAAGTAGCGAACTCATTTACATGCCAGGACATTTCGAACCGCTCCCCGGCGGCGGCGCGGCCGTCGCGCTCGACGACGTCGAGATCTCCATCATCCGGTCGCTGGCCGTCCAGCTCCTGGAGCTCATCGGCCCCGGGCCGGGCGCCGACAGCCCGGAGGACCCGCTCGCCGAGCTGTTCGCGGAGGGCCCGAGCGAGCCGCCCGCCGATCCGGTGCTCAGAAGACTCCTCCCGGACGCCTACAGCGACCCGGAGCAGGCCCCGGACTCGCCCGCCGAGGCCGAGGAGCGGCAGGCCCACTCCGCCGAGTTCCGCCGCTACACCGAGAACGACCTGCGCGCCGGCAAGCGCGAGAACGCGCTCGCGGTGATCCGCGCCCTGGACTCGCTCGCCCCGGTGGACGAGGGCGGGGCGGTGCTGAAGCTGGCGCCGGCGGAGTCCCGGCAGTGGCTCGGCGCCCTCAACGACCTGCGGCTCGCGATCGGCACCCGGCTGGAGATCACCGACGAGGACGACACCGATCTGCTCTACCGGCTCCCGGACGAGGACCCGCGCAAGCCGATGGTGATGGCCTATCTGTGGCTGGGCGGGCTCCAGGAGACCCTGGTCCACACGCTTATGGCGTAATCAGGGCATTTTACGGTGCACGGGTGTTCGCTCAGCGGACGCTCAAATCCGGATAACGATCCCGTCACCGTTGCGGCCTGGTTTGCCGCATTCGAGCGCTCTTTGCCCCCTTTTCCCTGTGTGATGCGCCACATCACGCCCCCGTGATCAATATCGCGGCCGTGATAAATCTTCACGACCGCCCGGCCGACACCACCCATGTCCGGCCGGGTGCGCCACCGAGCCGACGACCGTCGGCCAGGCACGGGCGGACCTGGAAAGCCGCCCAGCTCCAGCAATCCGGGGGGATCGAAACCCGATCCGAGGCCGACGAAAGGCCCGGGTCGGCATGGAGAAAGGCGCACCACACATGACCTCAGCGCAGGTCGACCAGCATCGGGACGGCAAGGACGCCGCGCCGGCCGACAGCGAGGACGGCGAGGGATACCAGCGCGGGCTCGGGTCCCGGCAGATCCAGATGATCGCCATCGGCGGAGCCATCGGCACCGGCCTGTTCCTCGGCGCGGGCAAGGGCATTTCCAAGGCGGGCCCCAGCCTCATCCTGGCCTACGCCATCGCGGGTCTCGTCATCTTCCTGATCATGCGGGCGCTCGGCGAGCTGCTGATGTACCGCCCGGTGTCGGGTTCGTTCTCGGAGTACGCGCGCGAGTTCATCGGCCCCTTCGCGGGCTTCGTCACCGGCTGGACGTACTGGCTGTTCTGGGTGGTCACCGGCATCACCGAGGTCACGGCCGCGGCCGCCTACATGACGTACTGGTTCGACATCCCGCAGTGGGTCTCGGCCCTGATCTTCACGGTCGTGCTGTACGGCGCCAACCTGATCTCGGTGAAGCTCTTCGGTGAGCTGGAGTTCTGGTTCTCCATGGTCAAGGTCACCGCGATCATCGGCATGATCCTGATCTGCGCCGGCATCCTCACGATCGGCTTCTCCGACGCGGGCAGGACCGCCTCGGTGAGCCACCTGTGGAGCGACGGCGGCTTCTTCCCGCACGGCGTCGGCAACACACTGATGACCCTGCAGATGGTCATGTTCGCCTTCCTCGCCGTCGAGCTGGTCGGTGTCACCGCGGGCGAGTCCAAGGACCCCAAGAAGGTGCTGCCCAAGGCGATCAACACCGTGCCGTGGCGCATCGCCGTCTTCTACGTCGGCGCGCTGATCATGATCCTGTCGGTCGTGCCGTGGACCGAGTTCCACCCGGGCGTGAGCCCGTTCGTGGCCGCCTTCCAGAAGATGGGTCTGTCCGTCGGCGCCGGCATCGTCAACTTCGTCGTCCTCACGGCCGCGCTGTCCTCCTGCAACTCCGGCATGTACTCCACCGGCCGCATGCTGCGCGACCTGGCGCTCAACGGCCAGGGCCCGAAGTTCTTCACCAGGCTGACGCGCAGCGGTACCCCGCTGGTCGGGACGACGTTCTCCGCCGCGCTCATGCTGTTCGGCGTCTGGATCAACTACCAGTGGCCGGGCAAGGCGTTCGACTACGTCGTCTCCTTCGCGACCATCTCCGGCATGTGGGCCTGGATCGTCATTCTGGTCTGCCAGATCCGCTACCGGGCGAAGGCGAACCGCGGGCTGCTGCCGCACAGCGAGTTCCGCGCGCCGGGAGCGCCGTACACGAGCGTCTTCGCGCTGGCGTTCATCCTGATGGTGATCGTGCTCATGGGCATCGACAAGGACGCCCGGGTGTCGCTTTACTGTGCTCCGCTGTGGGCCGCGATCCTCGGCGTCTCCTACTGGGTGCTCAAGCGCCGCAACCCGGAGGCCGCGGCCTTCCGCAAGCGCTGACCATCCCCTCCGGGACGTCCGGCCGCACGGGGCTCTCGTGGTGCCCCGCGGCGGCTGCCGCTCAGGACGTCCGGCATATGGGCCGTTCCGTACCATCCATCGGTACGGAACGGCCCAGCCGTCTCCCAACGCCGCCGTACCCGCGCACTTCGCGCGGCCCCTTTTGATTGCCTGCTTATCCTGACAACCATGCTGACCATCACCCAGGCCCTCGTCGACCAGATCGTCGCCCATGCCCGCAAGGACCACCCCGACGAGGCCTGCGGCGTCGTCGCGGGCCCGGCGGGCTCGGACCGCCCCGAGCGCTTCATCCCGATGGCGAACGCGGCCATGTCGCCGACCTTCTACGAGTTCGACTCGGGCGATCTGCTCAAGCTCTACCGCGAGCTGGACGACCGCGACGAGGACCCGGTGGTCATCTACCACTCCCACACCGCGACCGAGGCCTACCCCTCGCGCACCGACATCTCCTACGCCAACGAGCCCGGCGCCCACTACGTCCTGGTCTCCACCCGCGACACCGACGGCCTCGGCGAGTTCCAGTTCCGCTCCTTCCGGATCGTGGACGGCGAGGTCACGGAGGAGGAGGTCAAGGTCGTGGAGGCCTACTGATCCCGCGATGCGGTCGGATTTCATCCAGCATGCGAGATCACACTCCGATGACCCGACCGGGAATCGTTACGATGAGCCCATGGTTCTTCTCGACGTGAGCGACAAGGCGCCGGGCATGCTGCTCGTGGCGCGGCTGCACGTCGACCTGTGCAGGCTGAACAGCGCCATCTGTTGATCCACCCCGCTGCCGCCGTCCGGCATTGAGCCGCGGCGCGCCGCCGCCGCGCGCCTGACCGAACCGACGACACCTTCCGACAGGAGCCCTGAGCCATGGCCATCGAGGTCCGCATCCCGACCATCCTCCGCACGTACACGGACGGCCAGAAGGCGGTGGAGGGCAGCGGGAACACCCTCGCCGAGCTGTTCGCCGACCTCGAGACCCGGCACGCGGGCATCCAGGCCCGCATCGTGGACGAGGGCAAGCTGCGCCGCTTCGTCAACGTGTACCTGAACGACGAGGACGTGCGCTTCATCGACGGCATCGAGACCAAGCTGTCCGACGGCGACACCGTGACGATCCTGCCGGCCGTCGCCGGCGGCATGCGCTGATCGGTCGCTGAGCAGCGATGCGCTACGACTCCCCGCTGGCCGCGGTGGGCAACACCCCCTTGGTGCGCCTGCCGCGGCTGTCGCCGTCCGCCGACGTCCGTATCTGGGCGAAGCTGGAGGACCGCAACCCCACCGGCTCGGTCAAGGACCGTCCCGCGCTGCACATGATCGAGCAGGCGGAGAAGGACGGCCGGCTCACCCCGGGCTGCACCATCCTGGAGCCCACCTCGGGCAACACCGGCATCTCCCTGGCCATGGCCGCCAAGCTCAAGGGCTACCGCATGGTGTGTGTGATGCCGGAGAACACCTCGCAGGAGCGGAGGGACCTGCTCGGCATGTGGGGCGCCGAGATCATTTCCTCCCCGGCCGCGGGCGGCTCCAACACCGCCGTACGCGTGGCCAAGGAGCTGGCCGCCGAGCATCCCGACTGGGTGATGCTCTACCAGTACGGCAACCCGGACAACGCGGGCGCCCACTACGCCACCACGGGCCCCGAGATCCTCGCCGACCTGCCCTCGATCACCCACTTCGTGGCCGGCCTCGGCACCACCGGCACCCTGATGGGCGTCGGCCGCTATCTGCGCGAGCACAGGCCGGGCGTGCAGATCGTCGCCGCCGAACCGCGCTACGACGACCTGGTGTACGGCCTCAGGAACCTGGACGAGGGCTTCGTACCCGAGCTGTACGACGCCTCGGTCCTCACCGCCCGCTTCTCGGTCGGCTCGGCCGACGCGGTGACCCGCACCCGTGAACTGCTGCAGCAGGAGGGCATCTTCGCGGGCGTCTCGACCGGCGCGGCGTTGCACGCGGCGATCGGCGTGGGCAGGAAGGCGGTCAAGGCGGGGGAGTCCGCGGACATCGTCTTCATCGTGGCCGACGGCGGCTGGAAGTACCTGTCCACCGGCGTCTACACGGCGGCCACCACCGAGGAGGCCATCGAGACGCTGCAGGGCCAGCTCTGGGCCTGACCGCCGCAACCGCGTCTTCGCCCCCTCCTAATGAGGGGGCTAAGTCATTCCTATGGGCGGGCAAAGAATTCCTTTGAGGTACTGCCGGTCGCGCCGGGGCCAAGGCTAGGTTCCTCCCACACCCTGGCATGTCACGCTCACGCGGCGGACAGTCAGGTGTCTGTGAGTGTCATGCTCATGACTGCGCGGTTCTGCCGCCGCTACGCGCGTCACGGGCCTGCCAATCCAGTGCGATACCCCACGTCAACCGGAGGCAGTACCCCATGCGTGAGTCACGCCTTACGCGGCGGAGACGGAGTCTGCGAAGACTCGTCGCCGTCGCCTTCCCCGCGCTCGCCCTGACCGTCGCCGGTCTGGTCGCCGCACCGACCGCCGGCGCCCAGTCCGCCACCGCACACCCCCACACCTCCAAGGTCACGCAGAACGCCAAGGCGCTGACCGACCCCAGGCGGCAGACCTTCCACTCCACCGGCAAGGCCGGCCAGCAGGTGCCGACCGAGCACCTGTGCGCCAAGGCCAAGCCGGGCTACGCGTCCTGCTTCGCCCAGCGCCGCACCGACATCCGGCAGCGCCTCGCCTCGGCGGTCGCCGCCGCGGCACCCTCCGGCCTCTCCCCGGCCAACCTGCACAGCGCCTACAACCTGCCCACCACGGGCGGTTCGGGCATGACGGTCGCCATCGTCGACGCCTACAACGACCCCAACGCCGAGTCGGACCTGGCCACCTACCGCTCCACGTACGGACTGTCCTCCTGCACCAAGGCCAACGGCTGCTTCAAGCAGGTCAGCCAGACCGGCTCCACCACCTCGCTGCCGACCAACGACAGCGGCTGGGCCGGTGAAGAGGCGCTGGACATCGACATGGTCAGCGCGGTCTGCCCGAACTGCAGCATCATCCTGGTCGAGGCCAACTCCGCGAACGACACCGACCTCGGCATCGCCGAGAACGAGGCCGTCTCGCTCGGCGCCAAGTTCGTCTCCAACAGCTGGGGCGGCTCCGAGTCCTCCTCGCAGACCAGCGAGGACACCTCGTACTTCAAGCACCCGGGTGTCGCGATCACCGTCTCCTCGGGTGACTCCGCCTACGGCGCCGAATACCCGGCGACCTCCCAGTACGTGACGGCCGTCGGCGGCACCGCGCTCACCACCGCCTCCAACTCCCGCGGCTGGAGCGAGTCGGTGTGGCACACCAACTCCACCGAGGGCACCGGCTCCGGCTGCTCCGCCTACGACCCGAAGCCGAGCTGGCAGACCGACACCGGCTGCGCCAAGCGCATGGAGGCCGACGTCTCCGCGGTCGCCGACCCGGCCACCGGTGTGGCGGTCTACGACACCTACGGCGGCTCCGGCTGGGGCGTCGTCGGCGGCACCAGCGCCTCCTCGCCGATCGTCGCCGGCGTCTACGCCCTCGCGGGCACCCCGGGCGCGAGCGACTACCCGGCGAAGTACCCGTACTCCCACACCTCCAACCTGTACGACGTGACCAGCGGCTCCAACGGCTCCTGCTCCACCTCGTACTTCTGCACCGCCCGCACCGGCTACGACGGCCCGACCGGCTGGGGCACCCCGAACGGCACCGCCGCCTTCACCGCCGGCTCCAGCAGCGGCAACACGGTGACCGTCACCAACCCCGGCAGCCAGTCGACCACCACCGGAAGCTCGGCGAGCCTGCAGATCCAGGCCAGCGACAGCGCGGGCGCGGCCCTCACCTACAGCGCCTCCGGCCTGCCGACCGGGCTGTCCATCAACAGCGCCACCGGCCTGATCTCGGGTACGGCGTCCACCGCGGGCACCTACCAGGTCACGGTCACCGCGCAGGACTCCACCGGCGCCTCCGGCTCGACGTCCTTCACCTGGACGGTCGGCTCCTCCGGCGGCACCTGCTCGTCCTCCCAGCTGCTGGCCAACCCGGGCTTCGAGTCGGGCAACACCGGCTGGAGCGCCTCCAGCGGCGTCATCACCAACGGCACCGGTGAGGCGGCCCACGGCGGCTCGTACTACGCCTGGCTCGACGGCTACGGCTCCAGCCACACCGACACGCTGTCCCAGTCGGTGACGATCCCGGCCGGCTGCAAGGCCACGCTCACCTTCTACCTGCACATCGACACCGCCGAGACCGGCAGCACCGCGTACGACAAGCTGACCGTGACCGCCGGTTCGACCACCCTGGCCACGTACTCGAACGTCAACGCGAACTCCGGGTACGCGCAGAAGACCTTCGACCTGTCCTCGCTGGCGGGCCAGACGGTCACCCTGAAGTTCAACGGCGTGGAGGACTCCTCCCTCCAGACCAGCTTCGTCGTGGACGACACCGCCCTGACGACCAGCTGATCCTCCGCACGACCCCGGGTCCCGCACGCGGAAACCGTCCGCGTGCGGGATCCTCTTTCGGTACCGGTACGTCACATCTGCACCAGGCGGCCGAACCCTCACGGCCACGCACGGCAGAAAGGCGAACCCCCATGCGCCGTACGACCCTCTGTGCCCTCGCGGCCACAGCGCTGCTCCTCGCCGGCTGCGGCTCCCACAGCGGCAAGGACGCCGGCAGCGGTGGCAGCAAGGTGTCACCGTCCGCGTCCCCGAGCGGCGCCGGCTGCGCCCCCCTCGTCCAGCTCAAGGCCTCCGACAGCGGCCGTACCGTGTGCGTGGCCAAGGGCGGCGAGGTCCGGGTCACCCTGGACGGCACCAAGTCCCGCCCCTGGAAGCCGCTCATGGCCACCGGCAGCGCGCTGAAGGGCATCAACGCGGGCTTCGTCATCCTGCCGGGCCAGGCGACGGCCGCGTACCAGGCGGTGGCCACCGGCACCGAGAAACTGACGTCCTCCCGCCCCCTGTGCGCCGAGCCGACGGCACCGGGCCAGGTGTCCTGCAAGGGCATTCAGGAGTGGACGGTCACGGTGAACGTGAAGTGATCAGCCGGCCAGGTGCCGTACCTGGTCCCACAGAACCGGGTCCACCACACCCACCCGGCGCCGGAAGTCGCCGACCGGCACCTCGCGCAGCTCGTCGGTCTCCAGGAAGCTCGGGCGGCCGCGGGCGTCGCCGACCGCGCCCGGCGGCAGCGGGATCACGCCCGCGCGCTCGTCGTGGTACTTGCTGGTGATCTTGGCGACCGTGGCCCGGTTCCCGCGCACGGCCAGCACCAGACACGGCCGGTCCTTGGCGTCTGCGCGGTCCTCGTAGGGGACGTCCGCCCACCAGATGTCCCCGGGGACCGGCCGGGCGGCCTGCCCCGGGCGTATGCGGCCGAGTGATCCGAGGCGCCGGCCGGCGTACCGGCGGCCGCGCCCCCAGCCGTCGACGAGCGTGGCGACCAGCGCGAGCAGTACCACCGCGGCGAGTGCCAGCCACCAGGACGTGTCCATACGACGACGTTACCGGCGCGCGCCGAGGATTGCGCGCCCTCTGCGGATCCTCATGCGCCCCCGGTCCAGCCGAACCGGTGACAGCACAGGTGAGTTCGCCCACAACGGCCCCTGGCGGAGGAGCGACCCGTGCTTTCGCGCCTTACGCTCGACGAACCGCACGACCCCCGTTTCCAGCCCCTTTATGATCTTTCCGCCAACGGAGGTTTCTGCTTCATGAAGCTCACCGTCGTCGGCTGCTCGGGGTCGTTCCCGTCCGCGGAATCGGCCTGCTCGAGCTACCTCGTCGAGGCCGACGGCTTCCGGCTGCTTCTCGACATGGGCAACGGCGCCCTCGGCGAGCTGCAGCGCCACTGCGGTCTCTACGACCTGGACGCGATCTTCCTGAGCCATCTGCACGCCGATCACTGCATCGACATGCTCGCGTACTTCGTCGCGCGCTACTACCGCCACGACGGCGGCCGCTGCGACCCCCTCCCGGTCTACGGCCCCGAGGGCACCGAACACCGCCTGACCACCGCCTACGCCGACACCCCGTCCGCCTCGTCCATGAGCGAGGTGTTCGACTTCCACACCGTCAAGCCGTCCACGTTCGAGATCGGCCCGTTCACGGTGCACACCGAGCGGGTCCGCCATCCCGTGGAGGCGTACGCCATCCGGGTCGAGCACGGCGGGCGGTCGATGACGTACTCCGGCGACACGGGGGTCACCGAGGCGCTGGACGAGCTGGCCCGGGACACCGACCTGTTCCTGTGCGAGGCCGCGTTCACGCACGGCAAGGAGAACATCCCGGACCTGCACCTCAACGGCCACGAGGCGGGCGAGACGGCCGCACGGGCCGGCGCGCGGCGCCTGGTGCTCACCCACATCCCGCCGTGGACCGATCCGCGGGTGAACCTCCGTGACGCGCGTGCGGTGTTCGACGGGCCGGTGGAGCTGGCGGCGCCGCGGGTGACGTACGAGATCTAGCCTCGGCGTATGACGAAGGCCCCCGGAACCGATCAGGTCCCGGGGGCCTTCGTCATGTCGTTGCCGTCAGGCCTTGGTGATGTCCTCGACCTCCTCCTCGGGCTCGCGGCCCGGGGTGGGGAGGTTGAACCTGACGATCGCGAAGCGGAAGACCGAGTAGTAGATCGCCGCGAAGACGAGGCCGACGGGGATCAGCAGCCAGGGCTTGGTGGAGATGCCCCAGTTGAAGAGGACGTCGGTCAGCCCGGCCGAGAAGCTGAAGCCCATGTGCATGCCCAGCCCCCAGGTGACGGCCATCGACGCCGCGGTGAGGACCGCGTGTATCGCGTACAGCAGCGGGGCGATGAACATGAAGGAGAACTCGATCGGCTCGGTGACACCGGTGACGAACGAGGTCAGGGCCAGCGAGGTCATCATGCCGAGGACGGCCTTGCGGCGCTCGGGGCGGGCGGAGTGGGCGATGGCCAGGGCGGCGGCGGGCAGACCGAACATCATGATCGGGAAGAAGCCGGTCATGAACATACCGGCGTGCGGGTCACCCGCGAAGAAGCGCGGCAGGTCGCCGTGGAAGACGGTGCCGGCGTGGTTGGTGTAGTCGCCGATCTGGAACCAGGCCACCGAGTTGACGAACTGGTGCATGCCGATCGGGATGAGCGCACGGTTGATGAGGCCGAAGAGGGCGGCACCGACGGAACCGAGGCCGGTCATCCACTTGCCGAAGCTGGTGATCTGGTCACCGATCGGCTGCCAGCCGAGGACCACCAGGACACCGAGGGCTACGCCGACGACGGCGGTGATGATCGGCACCAGCCGGCGGCCGTTGAAGAAGCCGAGCCAGTCGACGAGCTGCTTGCGGTGGTAGCGCTGCCACAGCACGGCGGTGAGTAGACCGATGACGATGCCGCCGAGCACGCCCGGGTTCTGGAAGGTGGCGGCCTGGGCGGCCTCGTGCCCCTTCTGCCAGAACCCACCGAAGGGGGCGACCGGGGTGTAGACGGCGCCCTCGTGCCCGTCCTTGATCGGGAACTGGTGGATCACCGCGTAGTAGGTGAGGAAGGACACCACGGCGGCCAGCGCCGTCGACCCGTCGGCCTTCTTGGCGAAGCCGATCGCCACGCCTATGCAGAACAGCAGCGGCAGGCCGAACGAGCTGTCGAACAGGATGCCGCCGGCACCGGCGAACACCTTCGCGACGTTCGTGGGAAGGTGGAGCTTGGCCTGCACGTCGGGCTGACCGAGCCGCATGAGGATGCCCGCCGCCGGCAGTACGGCGATGGGGAGCTGCAGGCTGCGGCCGACCTTCTGCAGGCCCTGGAACAGGCCGGATCCCCGCTTCTTCGCGGGAGCCGCCGTCGCGGTGGCGGTGCTCATGGATGGTTCCTCCATCGGTGGTGGTCTACACCACTCAGTGGTGTAGACCTGTTGTAGCACGATGAAGGCGGTATAAGGAACCACGAAATCCGCTACCGGAACGCTACGCGGCGTGCCGATGTGCTAAGGCGTCACGCCTTGGTGGTGTCCTCGACCTCGTCCTCCGGCTCACGCCCCGGGGTCTTCAGGTCGAATTTCGTGATCGCGAACCGGAAGACGGCGTAGTACACCGCCGCGAAGCACAGGCCGATCGGGATGATCAGCCCCGGGTTCGTCGCCAGGCGCCAGTTGATGACGTAGTCGATCAGGCCGGCCGAGAAACTGAACCCGTCGTGCACCCCGAGCGCCCAGGTCGCCGCCATCGAGACACCGGTCAGCAGTGCGTGGACGGCGTACAGCAGCGGCGCGATGAACATGAACGAGTACTCGATCGGCTCGGTGATGCCGGTCACGAACGACGTCAGCGCCACCGACAGCATCAGGCCGCCGACCTCCTTGCGACGGCTCGGTCTGGCGCAGTGCGTGATGGCCAGCGCGGCGGCCGGCAGCGCGAACATCATGATCGGGAAGAAGCCCGAGGTGAACTGGCCGGCGTGCGGATCGCCCTGGAGGAACATGTTGATGTCGCCGTGCACCACCGTGCCGTCGGGCTTGGTGTAGCTGCCGAACTGGAACCAGATGGGCACGTTGAGGAACTGGTGCAGACCGACGACGAGCAGCGCCCGGTTGGCGACGCCGAAGATCCCCGCGCCCCAGGAACCCGCGTCCCGCAGCCACTTGCTGAAGCTCTCCAGTCCGCCGCCGATCGGCGGCCAGATCCACAGACACAGCGCCGCGAGGACGATGGCGACGAACGCCATGATGATCGGCACCAGTCGCCGGCCGTTGAAGAAGCCCAGCCAGTCCACCAGCCTGGTGCGGTGGAAGCGGGCCCAGAAGAAGGCGGCCAGCAGGCCCAGCACGATGCCGCCGAAGACGCCCGGGTTCTGGAAGGTGAAGGGCGTCACCGAACCCGTGCCCACGCCGACGGTCACCTGACAGCCGACCTGCGGGACCGCCTTGGAGCCGCCGGGGCAGGGCTGGGGGAACTGGTGCAGCACCCCGTAGTAGACGAGGAAACCCGTCACCGCCGCCAGCGCCGTCGAGCCGTCCGCCTTCTTCGCCATGCCGATCGCCACGCCCACGCAGAACAGCAGCGGAAGCCCGATCGAGCCGTCGAGCAGGGCGCCGCCCGCCCCGGCCATGACCTTCGAGACGTTCGTCCAGCCGAGTCCGTCCTTGCCGAACACGTCCGGCTGGCCCAGCCGGTTGATGATGCCCGCCGCCGGCAGCACCGCGATCGGCAGCTGCAGACTGCGACCCATCTTCTGCAGGCCCTGGAACAGCCGGTTCCAGCGCTCCCGCGCCGGGCGGGCCGTGCTGTCGGCGGGCGCGCTGTCGGCACTCATGGCGTCCTCCCGGACACTCGACTCGCACGCGGTTTGGCGACCGTACCCCCTGTGGTGTAGACCAGTTGGCGGACGGTTCCGCTGTCGTGATCGCCATCATTCGGCACGCACGGCATGACCGCTCGCGAAGATGGGCCAACTGTGGGTTACTGCGACAAAGCGGTTCGGATCAGGGAGAAGGAACATGGCCAGCAAGGCTGAGAAGATCGTCGCCGGCCTCGGCGGCATCGACAACATCGAGGAGATCGAGGGCTGCATCACCCGGCTGCGCACCGAGGTGTCCGACCCCTCCCTGGTCGACGAGGCCGCCCTGAAGGCCGCCGGCGCCCACGGCGTCGTCAAGATGGGCACGGCCATCCAGGTCGTCATCGGCACCGACGCCGACCCGATCGCCGCGGAGATCGAAGACATGATGTGAGCCGACGGGCTCACCGGAAAAGGGGCTCTTCCCGACGCGGGCGGAGCCCCTTCCTCAGGTGCGGCTAGGCTCCTTGCCATGTCTCGCATCGACGGCCGTACCCCCCAACAGCTCCGCCCGGTCACCATCGAACGCGGCTGGAGCAAGCACGCCGAGGGCTCCGTCCTCGTCTCCTTCGGCGACACCAAGGTGTTCTGCACCGCCTCCGTGACCGAGGGAGTCCCGCGCTGGCGCAAGGGCAGCGGCGAGGGCTGGGTCACCGCGGAGTACGCCATGCTGCCCCGCGCCACCAACACCCGCGGCGACCGCGAGTCCGTCAAGGGCAAGATCGGCGGCCGTACCCACGAGATCTCCCGGCTGATCGGCCGCTCGCTGCGCGCCGTCATCGACTACAAGGCGCTCGGCGAGAACACCATCGTCCTCGACTGCGACGTCCTCCAGGCCGACGGCGGCACCCGCACCGCCGCCATCACCGGCGCCTACGTCGCCCTCGCCGACGCCGTCTCCTGGGCCCAGGGCAAGAAGCTGATCAAGGCCGGCCGCCAGCCGCTCACCGGCACCGTCTCCGCCGTCTCCGTCGGCATCGTCGGCGGCGTCCCGCTGCTCGACCTCTGCTACGAGGAGGACGTGCGCGCCGAGACCGACATGAACGTCGTCTGCACCGGTGACGGCCGCTTCGTCGAGGTCCAGGGCACCGCCGAGGCCGAGCCCTTCGCCCGCGAGGAACTCGACGCCCTGCTCGACCTCGCCGTCACCGGCTGCGCCGAACTGGCCGCCCACCAGCGTGCGGCCCTCGAAGCCACGCTCGCGAAGTAGGCGAAGACCCGGAAGCAGGAAGACCCGGAAGTAAAGGGCAGGCCAAAGGGGCGGGCGCGCAGGGGCAACCCGCGCGCCCGTCCCGGCGTCCTAGGGGTACGGCGGCCGCACCGGGCCGTACGGGCCCTACCAGGGGAGGGAAACACCACCATGGCCGTCAGCCGACGCCGTCTCACCGCCGTCGCCGCCGTGGCGCTCGCCGCGCTCACCGCCGGCCTCACCACCGGCTGCGACGCCGTGAACAAGGCCCTGGACTGCGTGCAGACCGCCGACTCCATCGCCGACAGCGTCACGGATCTGCAGCAGGCGGTGGAGAACGCGGCCAACGACCCCTCCCAGGCCGACAGCTCACTCGATTCCATCGAGAAGAACCTGGACAAGATCGGCGACAAGACCGACAACGCCGACGTCAACAAGGCGGTCGACGACTTGGACAAGGCCGTGGGGAACGTCCGTACGGCCCTCAAGAACGGCGACAAGACGCCGGACCTGGGCCCGGTCACGGACGCGGCCGGCGAACTCACCAAGGTCTGCACGAAGTAACGCAGGCGCGCGGGGCTCAGCGCTCCAGGTCCCGGCGCCGCTCCTTCAGCCGTTGCCGTTCCGCTCGGGTGATCTTGCGGGTCACGTCCACCCCGCCCCAGAACGCAAGGCCCCCGATGATCACCCGCGGAGCCCCCGGCTCCGGCGGGCCGTCGTCCCGGGGATGGTCGAAGCCGCCCATGATGCCGATGCCGCGGACCACGACCTCGACCCCCGGCGGCACGATGACCTGCACCCCGCCCATGATCGCCACGCAGTTGATCTCGACCTCGCGGTCCGCGAAGTCCGCCTCCCGCAGGTCGATCTCGCCGCCGCCCCAGAACGCGAAGCAGTCGAACCGCTTCGGCACCGTCCAGCGGCCCTTGCGCTGGAAGCCGGACATGATGGCGACCGCACCCGACGAGGACCCCTCGCCCCCGACGATCCGGCCCGCCCAACTCCCGCTCTCCGCCGGTTCCTTGGTGAAGGAGACCGGGACGGGCGCCGTCACCGTGCCGGCCGCCGGCAGATCACGGGTGAGCGGCGCCAACTCGCCGTACGTACGCGCCTTGTACGTCGCCTCCAGCCGCTCCTCGAACTCCGCCATGTCGAGCCGGCCCTCGGCCAGAGCGTCCCGCAGGACCTCGGCGACCCGCTCACGGTCGCTGTCGGACGCCCGGAGGTCCGGACTTGCGTCGTCGGTCATGACAGCAGCCTACGAGACCGCCTTCTCCGCGTACATCTTGGCGATGACCGCCTCGATGTCCGGCTCCCGCACCGACAGGTCCACCAGCGGATACTCCGCCGCGAGATACGCCACGAGCGGCGCCGCCGACTGCCCCGCCGGGAAGGCCAGCCACTGCCGCGGCCCCTCCACCCGCACCACCCGCGCCGACGGCACCTCCACCGGCGGCAGTTCCCGCTCCAGGTCCACCACCAGCGTCCGCTCGCTCTCTCCGGCCTCGTGCAGCCCCGCGAGCGGGCCGTCGTACATCAGCCGGCCGTGGTCGATCACCATCACCCGGGAGCACAACTGCTCGATGTCCTGCAGATCGTGCGTGGTCAGCAGCACGGTCGTACCCCGCTCGGCGTTCAACTCCCGCAGGAAACCCCGGACCTTCGCCTTCGACACGACATCCAGCCCGATCGTCGGCTCGTCCAGGTACAGCACCTCCGGGTCGTGCAGCAGGGCCGCCGCGATGTCCCCGCGCATCCGCTGCCCGAGCGAGAGCTGCCGCACGGGCACGTCCAACAGGGCGTCCAGCTCCAGCAGTTCGACGCACCGGTCCAGGTTCTCGCGGTAACGCGCATCCGGGATCCGGTACATGCGGTGCGCAAGCCGGTAGGAGTCGATCAGCGGCAGGTCCCACCACAGGGTCGTACGCTGCCCGAACACCACCCCGATCCGGTGCGCCAGGCGCCGCCGCTCCCGCGACGGATCGATGCCCGCCACCCGCAGCCGGCCCCCACTCGGCGTCAGGATGCCGGTCAGCATCTTGATCGTGGTCGACTTCCCGGCGCCGTTCGGCCCGATGTACCCGACCATCTCCCCGCACGCCACGCTGAACGAGATCGAGTCCACCGCCCGCACCTCGCGCCGCTCCCGCTTCAGGAACCCGGTCTTCCTGCGCACCTCGAAGACCTTCTCGACCTTCTCCAGTGAGATGAAATCGCTGTCCGCCACCGCGCTAGCTCCCTGTACTCCGATACGAACGAAGTCCCGCCCGCCAGGCCAGCCCCGCCAGCGCGCAGCACCCCACCGCCACCAGCGGCGGAGCGAACGCCAGCCACTCGGGCAGCCCCAGCGGATACGGCCGCCCCAGCACATAGGTCGCGGGCAGCCAGTTGACGAAGGCCAGCGGCAGCACGAACGTCACCCCGCGCACCAGCTCCTTCGCGAACACCGTCGGCGGATACTGCAGCAGCGTCGTACCGCCGTAGGTGAAGGCGTTCTGCACCTCCGAGGCGTCCGACGCCAGGAACTGGAAGGCCGCCCCCGCCACGAACACGGCGCAGAAGATCCCGCAGCCGCTCACCACCATCACCGGCATCAGCAGCAGCTTCAGCGGCGTCCAGGCGATGTCCAGCCGGGCCACCGCCCAGGTGAGCACCAGCAGGCCCTGCACCACCCGGCCCAGCCGGCGCAGCGCGAACTGGTCGGCCGCCACCTGGGCCAGCACCGGCGCCGGCCGCACCAGCAGCGTGTCCAGCGTGCCGTCGCGCACCCGCCGCCCCAGCCGCTCCATCGACCCGATCACCAGGTCGGCGAGACCGAAGGCCGTACCGGACAGCCCGTACAGGAAGGCCACCTCCGGCAGCGACCAGCCGCCCAGGGCGTCCACCCGCGAGAACATCAGCATGATCCCGACGAAGTCGAGGAGGGTCGCCGAGAAGTTGCCGAACGTGGTCATCAGGAACGAGGCGCGGTAGGCCATGGTGGACCTGATCCACATCCCGGCGATCATCAGATAGGCCCGCACCCCCTCCCGCACCCGGCCGGAGCCGATCTCAGCCACCCTGGACCACCACCCTGCGCGTCGCCGCCGACTGCACCAGCCGCCCCGCACCCAGCAGCACCACCGCCCACGCCCCCTGGAACACATACGTGCCCAGCGGATCCGCGTGCCCCAGCAGGACCTGGGCCGGCGCCTGCAGCAGCGAGGACCACGGCAGCGCCCGCACGACCTCGCCGAGCGCCCCCGGGAAGATGTTCAGCGGCAGCAGCATGCCCGAGCAGAAGTAGCCGACCAGCCATGACATCTGCGTCACACCCATGCCGTCCAGGAACCAGAACGTGCTGAGCGCCACCAGGTACCGGATGCCGAATCCGACGAGCATCGCGAGCAGCACGGCGACGAAGAAGGCGACCCAGGTGCCCACGTCCGTCGGCAGGTACACCGGAAAACACAGAGCACCGAAGACAAAGGGAACGATCCCTCGTCCCACCAACTGAAAAAACGCCCGGCCCAGGTCGGTGGCGAGCCACCACATCTGCAGATCGGCGGGCCGGTACAGGTCGATCGCCACGTCCCCCGTACGGATGCGTTCCATCAACTCGTTCTCGACGCCACCGCCGCCGATCGCGAGCGTCGACAGGAACGCCTGCCCCAGCCACACATAGGTCACGACCTGCGCCTGATCCCACCCGCCGAGGTGCGGCCGCTCGTCCCACAGCGCCCGGTACGTATAGACGAGGATCAGTCCGAAGACCGTGTTCGTGAACACCCCTGCCGCAGTGGCGGCCCGATACGTCGCGTACCGTCTGAATCCCCCCGCCGCGACGGCCACGTACAACCGTCCCGCGCCCACGCCAGTCAACCTCCCGGGACCGCTCGACACCGAAGCGCAGGAGCCTAGTCCCGGAGCCCGGCGTCCGGCCACGCAATTTCGTGCCCGAAGCGTGCTGGAATCCGGGAACGGAACGCCAGGTGCGAGAGTCTTCAAACCGGGGGCGCAGAAGAGCGTACGAGGCGTACGGGAACGTACGACGCGAAACAGGAGTCCGTGCACGAATGAGCGACGAGCCGCAGCCGCAGCAGCCGAACGAAGGCATGCCGCCGAGAAAGCGGCCCGGGGAGGCCGAGCCCGAGGGGGCCGGCACAGCGACACCTCCCGAGGCGGCTGGCGGGCAGCCCGGGAAGACACCGGGGCCGGCGGGTTCGGCTGGTACGGCGGATTCGGTGGGGTCCGGTCGGCGGGCGGAGTCCCGGGAGACGCCGGGGCCGGCGGGTTCGGCGGGTACGGCGGAGTCCTCGCGGGCCGAGGCGGGCGGTGCGGCCGAGCGGGCTGAGCAGCGTGGCACGGCTGGCCGAGCTGGACAGGCTGAGCAGAGCGGCACGACTGGGCAGGGTGGTCATGCCCGGGAGACCGGGCAGGGTGGTCAGGTCCAGGGGACCGGGTCCGGCCGAACCGGTGACCGTACGGCCTCCCCGGACCGCTCGACTCCGGCGGGCTCGTCGACTCCGGCGGACCGCTCGGCCCTGGACCGGACGGCCTCCATGGCCCGGGCCCGCCAGGCGGCCCGAGGCGGCCGGACGGAACAGCAGGGGGCGACCGCGTCCAACGAGGACACGGGTTCCGGTGACCTTTCGGCTTCCGGCGCGGCTTCGAGCCCCGGTGGGGGCTCGGCGGCGCGCGGAGGCTCGGCGTCCGGTGAGGCCTCGAGTTCCGGCAGGGGCTCGGGCTTCGGCGCAGGCTCGGTGGACCGAGGCGCGCTGGTGTCCCGTGGGGCTGCTGGTGACGGCTCGGGGGCTCGCGGCGGCGCGGGCTCCGGTACGGCCGCGTCGGACCAGGGCGCGTCGGCGTTCGGCAGCGGCTCGGCGGCTCGTGAGGGCCAGGCCTCGGGTGGCCCGGCAGCCGACGCCGCCTCGGCGTCCGGCGCCTCCAGTGCGTCCCAGGCCGCAGGTGCCTCCAGCGCTTCCGAGGGCTCCAGGTCCTCGGTCGCTTCCCAGGGCTCGGAGCCCTCCAGCACGTCCCAGGCCGCAGGTGCCTCCAACGCTTCCCAGGGCTCCAGGCCATCCGTCGCTTCCCAGGGCTCGGAGCCCTCCAGCGCTTCCCATGGCTCGGAGCGCTCCAGCACGTCCCAGGCCGCAGGTGCCTCCAACGCTTCCCAGGGCTCCAGGCCATCCGTCGCTTCCCAAGGCTCGGAGCCCTCCAGTGCTTCCCATGGCTCGGAGCGCTCCAGTGCGTCCCAGGCCGCAGGTGCCTCCAGCGCTTCCGAGGGCTCCGGGCCATCCGTCGCTTCCCAAGGCTCCGGGCCCTCCAGCGCTTCCCAGGACTCCGGCGGCTCCGCCGTATCCCAGGGCTCCGGTCGGCCCCGTACTGGCTCCGGGAAGCCGCAGGTCCCGGCGCAGGCTCAGTCCGCCGAGAGCACCCAGGTGCTGCGGCGCGTCACGGCGCCCGCGGCCGAAGCAGCCCAGGGCTCCGGGCAGGCGCCCGCGCCCGAGACCACCCAGGTGCTCCGGCGGATCAACGCACCCCGAGCGGCCGAGCCGGGCGACCCCGCCAAGACGGCCGCCGGCGAGCCGAACGCCGCCGGGCGCACCCCTCGTACGCCCGGCCCCGACACCGCCCCCCGCGCCACCCAGGCAGCCGGAGCGGTCGGCACCGCCGGTGCCGCCGCCCAGGCTTCCCAGGCCGGCCCCGCGGGCGCGGCACGCGCGGCAGCCACCCCCAGCCCCGGCGACGGTGAGCCCGCCGGAGGCAACGGCGGCAAGGGCAAGAAGCCGAAGCGGCCCAAGCGGACCGGATGGCGGCGGATCATCCCGACCTGGCGCATGGTGCTCGGCACCTTCGTCATCGGCATCATGCTGCTCGTCGGCCTCTTCTTCCTCGGCTACTCCATGGTCAACATCCCGCCGGCCAACGCCCTCGCCACCAAGCAGGCCAACGTCTACCTCTACGCCGACGGCTCCCAGCTGGCCCGCGACGGCCAGATCAACCGGGAGAACGTCAGCCTCGCCCAGGTATCCAAGGACGCCCAGCACGCCGTACTGGCCGCCGAGGACCGCGACTTCTACACCGAGTCGGCCATCGACCCCAAGGCGATGCTCCGCGCCGCCTGGAACACGGCGACCGGCAAGGGCAAGCAGTCCGGCTCGACGATCACCCAGCAGTACGTGAAGAACTACTACCTGGGCCAGGAGCAGACGGTCACCCGCAAGGCCAAGGAGTTCTTCATCTCGATCAAGCTGGACCGCAACAAGTCCAAGGACGAGATCCTCGAGGGCTACCTCAACACCAGCTACTTCGGCCGCAACGCCTACGGCATCCAGTCCGCCGCCCAGGCCTACTACGGCGTGGACGCCCAGAACCTCGACCCGGCCCGCGCCGCCTACCTCGCCGCGCTCGTCAACGCGCCCAGCGAGTACGACGTCGTGGCCCACCCCGAGAACAAGGCCGCGGCCGTCGCCCGCTGGAACTACGTCCTGGACGGCATGGTCAAGAAGGGCTGGCTCAGCCAGTCCCAGCGCGCCGGGATGAAGTTCCCGATGCCGAAGGAGCAGACGGTCTCCACGGGCATGTCGGGCCAGCGCGGCTACCTCGTCGAGGCGGTCAAGCACTACCTGACCACCAACAACATCCTCACCGACGACCAGCTCGCTTCCGGCGGCTACCGCATCACCACCACCATCCAGAAGAACCGGCAGAACGCCTTCGTCAAGGCGGTCAACGACCAGCTGATCGCCAAGCTGGACAAGAAGAACAACAAGGTCGACAGATACGTCCGCGCGGGCGGCGCCTCCGTCGACCCGAAGACCGGCAAGGTCGTCGCCATGTACGGCGGCATCGACTACGTGAAGCAGTACACCAACGGCGCGACCCGCGGTGACTTCCAGGTCGGCTCCACCTTCAAGCCCTTCGTCTTCACCTCGGCGGTGCAGAACGGCTCGACCACCCAGGACGGCCGCCCCATCACCCCGAACACCCTGTACGACGGCACCAACGAACGCCCCGTACAGGGCTGGAGCGGCGGCGCCTACGCCCCGCAGAACGAGGACCAGAAGTCGTACGGCCAGATCGACGTCACCAAGGCCACCGACCTGTCCGTGAACGCCGTCTACGCGCAGATGGCCGTCGACGTCGGCCCGTCCAAGGTCAAGCAGACCGCGATCGACCTCGGCATCCCCTCCGACACCCCGGACCTCCAGCCGTACCCGTCGATCGCCCTCGGCACCGCCACCGCCAGCGTGCTGGACATGGCGGAGGGCTACGCCACGCTCGCCAACCACGGCAAGCACGGCACGTACACGCTGATCGAGAAGATCACCAAGGACGGCACGGACGAGGTCAAGCTGCCCGAGCAGTCGGTCAAGCAGGTCGTCAGCCGCGAGGCCGCCGACACCACCACCTCCATCCTGCAGAGCGTCGTCGACAACGGCACCGCCACCGCCGCACAGGCCGCGGGCCGCCCGGCGGCCGGCAAGACCGGTACCGCCGAGAACGACACCGCCGCCTGGTTCGCCGGCTACACCCCCGACCTGGCCACGGTGGTCTCGGTCATGGGCCAGGACCCGGTGACGGCCAAGCACATGCCGCTGTACGGCGCCCTCGGCCAGCCGCGTATCAACGGTGGCGGCGCACCGACCCAGATCTGGGCCCAGTACACGGCGGACGCGCTCAAGAACACGTCGGCCTCCGCCTTCGACCTCCAGCTGGAGCAGGGCGCCGACCAGCCGCAGGCGCCCAGCGCCACCGGCTCGGCCCAGCCGGGCACGACCGGTGACCAGAGCAACGGCGGCACCACCGGCACCCCGACGGGCGGCGGTGCGACCACCAGCCCGGCCGGCGGCGGCACCGCCGGCACCCCGACCAACGGCGGTACGACCACCACCGGCGGCACCGGCACCACCGGTGGCACCACCACGGGCGGCGGCACCGGCACCACCGGCGGCACCACGGGCGACGGCACGACGGGCGGCGGCACCACGACGGGCGGTGGCACGACCGGCGGAGGGACCACCGGAGGCGGCACGGCCACCGGCGGCGGTACCGATGGCGGCGGCGGCACGACAGGCACGGCCGCCGGCACCGGAGGCGGCGACCCCGCGGCGTGACAAAGGGGCTGGTGACCACGGTCACCAGCCCCTCTGCCGGAACCCCTCTACCGGAACGACTCGAAGACGACGACTCAGAGATACAGACCCGTGGAGTCCTCCGACCCCTCGAAACGGTCCGCGGCCACGGCGTGCAGATCCCGCTCACGCATGAGCACGTACGCCACACCCCGCACCTCGACCTCGGCCCGGTCCTCCGGATCGAACAGAACCCGGTCACCCGGCTCCACGGTCCGTACGTTCTGCCCGACCGCGACGACCTCGGCCCAGGCCAGCCGCCGCCCGACCGCCGCGGTGGCGGGAATCAGAATGCCGCCCCCCGACCGCCGCTCGCCCTCACCGGTCTCCTGCTTGACCAGAACCCGGTCGTGCAGCATCCGGATGGGCAGCTTGTCGTGATGGGGGGTGCTGTGCTGGTTTCTGTTGGCGCTCACGCCTCGAACCTACCTGCCTTCGCCCCGCTCGTCCGAGCCCGGGTCAGCGCCTGCGCCGCCTGCGGCCCACGGCGAGCAGTCCCACGACGCCGAGGGCGAGCACCGCGACCGGCACGACCCGCTCCACCCGCAGCGCGCCCTCTTCGTCGACGAACTGCCCCCGCACCTCACTGACCACCCGGTTGACCTGGACGTAAGCCCGCCCGACCGTGTGATCGATATTGGCGACGACCTTGGCCTTGGCATCCCCGATGATCGTCTGCGGATGCACCCGCACCCCGATCTCGTCGAGCGTCTCGGCCAGCACTTCGCGGCGGCGCTTGATGTCCGCCTCGATCTGCGCCGGGGTTCTGGTGTCCGACGTGTCCGCCACCGTACGGCCTCCGAAGTCTGTGATGCTGTTCCAGACAGTCTGTCAGCTTCTCCTCCCGGCGCACCGCAAGGCCCCCCGGTTACGCTGGCCCGATGAGCGAGCGACTCCAGCCGGGGGACGTGGCCCCCGCCTTCACCCTCCCCGACGCCGACGGCAACGATGTCTCCCTGTCCGCCCACAAGGGCCGCAAGGTCATCGTCTACTTCTACCCGGCCGCCCTGACCCCCGGCTGCACCAAGCAGGCCTGCGACTTCACCGACAACCTGGACGTCCTCGCCTCCGCCGGCTACGACGTGCTCGGCATCAGCCCCGACACCCCGGAGAAGCTGGCGAAGTTCCGCGAGAAGGAGTCCCTGAGGGTCACGCTCCTGGCCGACCCGGAGAAGACGGTCACCGAGGCCTACGGCGCGTACGGCGAGAAGAAGAACTACGGCAAGACCTACATGGGCGTCATCCGCTCCACGATCGTCGTCGACGAGGAGGGCAAGGTGGAACGAGCCCTCTACAACGTCCGCGCCACGGGCCACGTGGCCAAGATCATCAAGGATCTGGGCATCTGAGGACACCTGTCTCCACTGTCGGCGGCCCGCACCGGGACATTCCGGTGCGGGCCGCCTTCTCGTCCCCGTACGTGACTGTCCGATAACCGGTTCGTTACTCCGTACGGGCGGCGAACGCACGCCCGGAACGGAGGGGCTCGATGGGGGTCGGCGCATACACGAGGGAGCGGCTGGAAGAGGCGGCTCGCGGGGCGCGGACGTTGTCGGAGGCACTGGAGAGGCTGGGGGTGGATCCGAGGAGTTCGACGCGGCGGTGTGTCTGGGAGCGAATGAAGAAGCTCGGGGTGGATGTCGGGCACTTCGAGCGGGAGGGGGTGAAGCGGACGCGGGAGATTCTTGACCCGGTCGTCGCGGTGTCCGCGAGCATCAACGAGGTCGTGCGTCGACTCGGGCTCGACTCCGTGGGCGGTCACCAGGCCAACATCGCCCGACGGATCAAGGCGTCGGCATCGACACCTCACACTTCACGTCTGTGGTCCGAACCGAGCGGATGAGGTACAACCAGCGCCGCCGAAGCGCTGAGGAGATTCTTGTCCAGGACACATCGGCGCATGCTCGGCGCATCCCGAGCCAGCGACTCAAGAGGGCGATGATCGAGTTGGGCGTAGAGGAGCGCTGCGCCTTGTGCGGTATCGAGCCGGTCTGGCACGGAGAGCCGCTCCCGCTCGAGGTCGACCACATTGACGGCGACTGGCGCAACAACAGTGTCGTGAACCTGCGGTTCCTCTGCCCCAACTGCCACTCGACGACCGACACTTACCGAGGGCGCGGCAAAGGCCATGCGCGGGCAGGTGCCGCATGAGCGGCGGAGTGCAGTACACCCGCGAGCGGATGGCCCAGGCAGCCGCGCAGTGCTCGAACCTGGATGAGGTTATTGCCTTCTTCGGCACCCGGCCCTACGCCAATGCCCGTCGGTACCTCACAAAGCGATTCGCCGATTTCGGCATCGACATCTCGCACTTCTCGCCGTACGGCAGGCAAGCGCGTCCCACTCCGGATGAGTTACGGGCGGTGGTCGATGAGTCGGCATCCATCGCCGAGGTACTTCGCCGCTTGGGGCGCCCGAACAACGGCGGTCAGCGCGCGATGCTTCGCAAGTGGGGGTGCCGACGACTGCCTCGACACCGCCCACTTTCTCGGGCAAGCCCATCAGCGAGGCAAGCCGGGTACGAATGCCAAGCGGCCGGAGGAAGTCCTGGTGCGGCACGACGGTAGACACCGGACCGCCACCGAACGCCTCCGTCGTGCGCTCTGCGAAGTGGGCGTACCTGAGCAGTGCGCCAGATGCGGAGTCGGTCCGGAGTGGCTCGGCAAGCCCTTGACGCTGGAGGTGGACCACATGAACGGGGACTGGCGCGACAACCGGCGGGAGAACCTGCGGTTGCTGTGTCCGAACTGCCACGCCATCACCAGCACGTGGTGCAGAGGGAGCCGTCGACGTACCCCTCATGCAAGCACCGCGTGACCGGTACCATGGCCGTGCACGCGGCCGTGTCGTAACTGGCAGCCGAGCTGCGTTTAGATCGCAGTGGGCGAAAGCCCGTGTGGGTTCGAATCCCACCGGCCGCACGCGCACAGAGGGGCCGTCCATCCAGACGGCCCCTCTTCCGCTCTCAGCCCAACAACTCCCGCACCACCGGCACCAGCGCCCGGAACGCCTTCCCCCGGTGGCTGATCGCGTTCTTCTCCTCCGGGCTCAGCTCGGCGCACGTGCGCGTCTCGCCATCCGGCTGGAGGATCGGGTCGTAGCCGAAGCCGTTCGTGCCCGCGGGCGCATGCCGGAGTGCACCCCGGAGCCGGCCCTCGACCACCTGCTCGCGCCCGTCCGGCAGGGCGAGCGCCGCCGCGCACGCGAAGTGGGCCCCCCGGTGTTCGTCCGCGATGTCGGCGAGCTGGGCCAGCAGCAGCTCCAGGTTGGCCTTGTCGTCGCCGTGGCGGCCGGACCAGCGGGCGGAGAAGATGCCGGGGGCGCCGTTCAGGACGTCGACGCAGAGGCCCGAGTCGTCGGCGACCGCGGGGAGGCCGGTGGCCTGGGCCAGGGCGTGGGCCTTGAGGAGGGCGTTCTCGGCGAAGGTGACGCCGGTTTCCTTGACGTCGGGGATGTCGGGGTACGCGTCGGCGCCCACCAGCTCGTGAGGGAGTCCGGCCTCGGCGAGGATCGCCCTCAGCTCGGTGATCTTTCCGGTGTTGCGGGTGGCGAGGATCAAGCGGGTCATGCCAGCCAGTATCCCGTCAGTGTTCCTCGCCCCGTACCTACAGTTCCGTCTGCCCCGCCCCCTCGAGCGTGTTCAGGTCGAAGACCTTGGCCATCCTGCTGAAGCCCAGGTCGCTGGGGTGGAGGTGGTCGCCGGAGTCGTAGTCGGGGCGGAGGCGCCGGGGGTCGTACGGGTCGCGGAGCGCCTTGTCGAAGTCGACCACGGCGTCGTACACCCGGCCGGCGCGGATCTCGGCGTTGACCTGCTGTCGTACCGCCTCGCGGGCGGCCGTCCAGCCGCGGCGGCCCTGGAAGGGCATCAGCGTGGCGCCGACGACCTTCAGGCCGCGGGCGTGGGCCTCGCGGACGAGGGTGCGCAGGCCGGTGAGGATCTGGTTCGGGTCGGCGAGCCGCGGGTTGCGGAGGATGTCGTTGACGCCGAGGTCGATGACGACGACCTTGACGTCCGGGTGCGTGAGCGCGTCGCGGGCGAAGCGGTCGAGGCCGCTCTGGTTCTCGGCCGGGCGGCCGAGTCCGTCGGTGAGGACCTGGTTGCCGCTGATGCCCTCGTTCACGACGCTGTAGCGGGGCAGCTTTTGTCCGCCTTCGAGCGCGGTGCGCAGTCGGCCGGCGAGGATGTCGGGCCAGCGGTGGTTGGCGCCGATGGTGGAGGTGATGCCGTCGGTGATGGAGTCGCCGAAGACGACGACGGTGCCGTCGGCCTCGTTGCTGAGGACGTCCAGGGCGGTCAGGTAGCGCCAGTAGGACGTCTGTTGGGTGTAGGGGGTGCCGGTGGCGTCCTCGGTGGCGTCGCCGGTGGCGACGTAGGAGATCTGCCTCGCGTGCGGGTGGTAGGTGACCGGGCCGGACGGGGTGGGGGAGTAGGTGGTGACGAGGACGTCGCTGTCGTGCGGGACGGCGAGGTGCACGGGGTCGCCGGCGACCTCTTCGCCGGCGGGTATGACCACGCTGGTGGCGCCGTCGAAGGTGAGGCGGCGCATGGAGTCCGGGACGGCCGCGGCGGTGCCGTCGCCGGCGGAGAGTGCGATGGAGGCGTCGGTGATGGTCAGCGGCTCGTGGCCGTAGAGGTTGGAGAGCGTGATCCGGGCGCTCGTGCCGCCGGTGCTGGTGTGGACGATGTTGCGCACGGAGCGGCCCGCGAGGCCGTGGGTCTCGGTGCCGGGTTCGCCGCCCACCGGGGAGGCGGACCAGGCGCCGACCCAGGTGCCGGTGGAGGCGGGGGCGACGGAGGAGCCGTGGTGGGGGCGGTCGTCGGTGAGGGCGCCGTGCGGGGTGCCGTCGTCGGCCGCCACGGTGAGGTAGATGGCGGCGGAGACGGCTACGACCAGCGCGATGAGCGCACTCAGTACGGCATAACCATGACGCTTGGTCATGCTTGTGTTGTTCTCCTCGGGGATGGGAGCCCGAGGCTCCGATCTTGGTGAGCCCATGATGCGTCATGGGCCGGGGAGAGCTGTCAGGGCCCTGCTCAAAACCTCTTTTCTGACAGACGCCGGGAACTCTTGTTCCGTTCCGGGAGTCGGTCAGGAAGGGACAATTGTGTGCGGGATCACCGGACGGGGTCACCGGACGGGGTCACTGGACCGGATCACTGGACGGATCAGTGAGTGGGCGTAGCTGAACGGGTGGAGCCGATGGAATCGACCGAGACGGAAGCGGCGCCGGCGCGGGGTGTGTCGTACCGGACCATGACGGCCTTCACCCCGGCCGACGAGGAGCGTCGGCGCGGGGTGCGGCGCATGAAGCTCACGGCGACGAGCATGCTGCTGGTCGTGGCGGTGGTCTATGTCCTGGCCAAGCTCGCCTCGCACGAGGGCGCCGGGCCCTGGGCCGGTTATGTCGCGGCGGCCGCCGAAGCCGGCATGGTGGGTGCGCTCGCGGACTGGTTCGCCGTGACGGCGCTGTTCCGGCACCCGCTGGGGCTGCCGATCCCGCACACCGCGATCATCCCGACCAAGAAGGATCAGCTGGGTGTCTCGCTCGGCGAGTTCGTCGGCGAGAACTTCCTCTCCCAGGACGTCGTACGGCAGCGGCTGCGCGCGGTCGGCATCGGCAGCCGGCTGGGGGCGTGGCTGGCCGAGCCGGAGCACGCGGACCGGGTGACGGCGGAGCTGGCCACGGCGCTGCGCGGTGCGCTGACCGTGTTGCGGGACAGGGATGTGCAGGTGGTGGTGAGCGAGGCGATCACCCGGCGGGCGAACACGAAGGAGGTCGCGCCTGGCATCGGCAAGCTGCTGGAGGGGATCGTCGCCGACGGCGGGCACCGGCGGGCGGTGGACCTGGTGGTGGCCAGAGCGCATGACTGGCTGGTGCTGCACCGGGGTGACGTGATGGTGGCGGTGGAGGGTGGCGCGCCCGGCTGGACCCCGCGGTTCGTGGACCGGAAGGTCGGCGAGCGGGTCTACAAGGAGCTGCTGCGGTTCGTCACCGAGATGCGGGACATGCCCTCGCATCCGGCGCGTGGCGCGCTGGACCGTTTCCTCACCGACTTCGCCTCCGATCTGCAGTCCGACACGGACACCCGGGCGCGGGTGGAGCGGCTGAAGGGCGAGGTGCTGGGGCGGGGCGAGGTGCAGGATCTGATCGCGTCCGCGTGGACGGCCGTACGGGCCATGGTCGTGGCGGCGGCCGAGGACGAGCGGAGCGAGCTGCGGATGCGGGTGCGGTCCGCGCTGTTGTCGCTGGGGGCGCGGATGGCGACGGAGCCGAAGGTGCAGGAGAAGGTCGACAGCTGGGTCGAGGGCGCGGCGGTGCATGTGGTGACGACGTACCGCAGGGAGATCACCTCGCTGATCACGGACACCGTGGCGAGCTGGGACGCCGAGCACACCACCCGGAAGATCGAGGCGCACATCGGCCGCGACCTGCAGTTCATCCGGATCAATGGCACGGTGGTGGGGTCACTGGCGGGACTGTTGATCTATACGGTGACGCGGACGCTGGGTGCCTGAATCCGCGGTACGCGGGCACCCGTCCCGCCGTCTCCCGCATGTCGGGGGGACGTCTTTCGGCGAGGAGGGAGCCCATGGCCGCAGCGCGGACGCCGGCACCGCAGACCGGCGGGCCCGGCGGGACGGGCCGGACCGTCATCACCGACCTGCCCGCCCGGCTGGACCGGCTGCCCTGGTCCCGCTGGCACTGGACGATCGTGATCGGCCTGGGGACGGTCTGGATCCTGGACGGCCTGGAGGTCACGGTCGTCGGCAACATCGCCGGCCGGCTGGCGGAACCGGGCAGCGGGGTGTCGATCACGTCGGGGCAGATCACCGGCACGGCCGCCGCGCTGTACGTGGCCGGCGCCTGTTCGGGCGCCCTCTTCTGGGGCCGGCTGACCGATCGCCACGGCCGCAAGAAGCTCTTCATGATCACCTTGGCGGTGTACCTGGCGGCGACGGCGCTGACCGCCGTCTCCTGGGAGGCCTGGTGGTTCTTCCTGTTCCGCTTTGTGACCGGTTTCGGCATCGGCGGTGAGTACGCGGCGATCAACTCGGCGATCGACGAGCTGATCCCGGCCGCCCACCGCGGCCGGGTCGACCTGATCATCAACGGCAGCTTCTGGCTGGGCGCGGTGGGCGGCGCGCTGCTGTCGATCGTGGCGCTCGACACGGATCTGCTGGCCAGGAACGTCGGCTGGCGGCTGACCTTCGCCCTGGGGGCGGTCCTGGCGCTGGTGATCCTGCTGGTACGGCGGCACGTCCCGGAGAGCCCGCGCTGGCTGCTGATCCACGGCAGGGACCGGGAGGCGGAGGAGATCGTCTCCGGTATCGAGCGCCGGGTGGAGCGGGAGAAGGGCGTGACGCTGCCCGAGCCGCGGGGCGAGCTGGAGATCCACCAGCGCAGGAGCGTGACGTTCCGGGAGATCGCCCGCACGGTCTTCGCTCACTACCGCAGGCGCGCGGTCCTCGGCTTCTCCCTGTTCATCGGCCAGGCGTTCCTGTACAACGCGATCACCTTCGGCTTCGGCGCGATCCTGACCAGGTTCTTCAACGTGCCCTCCGGCCACACCGGTTACTACTTCGCGGTGATCGCGGTCGGCAACTTCTGCGGCCCGCTGCTGCTGGGCAGGCTGTTCGACACGGTGGGCCGCCGGGTGATGATCTCCTCGACCTATCTGCTGTCGGGTCTGCTCCTGTTCGGCACGGCGTGGCTGTTCGACCGGGGCGAGCTGAGCGCGGGCACGCTGACTGCCTGCTGGTGCGCGGTCCTGTTCTTCGCCTCGGCGGGCGCCTCCAGCGCGTATCTGACGGTCTCGGAGGTCTTCCCGATGGAGACGCGGGCGATGTCCATCGCGTTCTTCTACGCCCTCGGCACGGCGGCCGGCGGCATCAGCGGCCCGCTGCTGTTCGCCGACCTCACCGGCACGGGCAAGGTCGGCGACACGGTCCTGGCCTTCTCGATCGGTGCGGCCCTGATGTGCGCGGCGGGCCTGGTCGCGGCCTTCCTGGCGGTGCGGGCGGAGCGCCGCTCCCTGGAGGACATCGCCCGGCCGCTGACGGCGGTGGCGAGCCGGACCAGGGCGGCCACACGGGATGCGCATGGTGTCGGGGGTACGCAGGGGCCTTCGGCGCCGAGTACGCCGTAGGGCGCCTGTGCCGTCAGGCCCCCGTCGTGGAGCCGGGCCGCACGATCATCAGAACGGTCACGGTGGCCCACAGCAGGTTGAACATGTCGGTGGCCATGGCGAGCCGCGCGGGGTTCGTGTCCCGGCCCTCCACGACCGCGCCCTGGGCGGGCAGCACCAGCGCGACGAGGACGACGGCGGCGAGGGCGGTCAGCGCGATCGACACGATCAGCCAGGCGCTCCCGAGCACGCCCATCTCGCTCGCGGTGGCGAACCCGAAGACCGGGACGACGACGCCGACGAGGGCGTAGACCCGGCAGATGTGGTGCAGCAGGTGCAGCGTGCCGCCGGCACCGGGATCGCCGGGCGCGGCGAGGGCCCGGCGTGCGACGGGCGGGAACATGCTGGCGGCGACGGTCACGGGGCCGACGGCGACGATGGCGGCCAGGACGTGGACGGCGAGGAGGAACTTGGTCACGCGGTGACGGTAGGCGGCGGCCGGATCTCGCAGAAGTGGCGGGAGTGCCAGGCTTCAACGGATTCCCGCCAGAAAGGTGGACGGTTGTCTCTGCGGTTACGGCGCCGATGGGCGCCATCGGCCGTAATCCGTCGTAGACCTAGGATCCTGCCATGCACACCGTGGCCGTACTGGCGCTGGACGGCGTCATCCCCTTCGACCTCTCCGCTCCCATCGACACCTTCGGCTGGGCGCGGCTGCCCGACGGCCGGGTGCCGTACCGGGTGCGGGTGTGCTCGGTGCGGGGGGAGGTGAGCGCGGGGGCCTTCATGGTGCGGGCGCCGTACGGCTTGGAGGCGCTGGCGGAGGCGGACACGATCATCCTGCCGGGCGTGGCGGAAGTGCCGCAGCAGCTGCCGCCGGGAGTGCCGGAGGCCCTTCGCGCGGCGGCGGCGAACGGCACCCGGATCGCCTCGATCTGCGTGGGGGCGTTCCTGTTCGCGGCGACGGGCCTGCTGGACGGCCTGCGCGCGACGACCCACTGGTGCGCGGCGGGGGACCTGGCGGCGCGGTACCCGAAGGTGACGGTGGACCCGAACGTCCTGTACGTCGACAACGGCCAGTTCCTGACGTCGGCGGGCGCGGCGGCGGCGCTGGACATGTGCCTGCACATGATCCGCAGGGACTTCGGCTCCGCGGTCGCCGCGCACGCGGCACGGATGTCGGTGATGCCGCTGGAACGGGAGGGCGGCCAGTCCCAGTTCATCGTCCACGACCTCCCCCCGGCACCGTCGGGTGCCACCCTGGAACCGCTCCTCCACTGGCTGGAGGACCACTGCGACCGCGACATGACGGTGGACGAGATCGCGGCTCGGGCGGGCATGAGCACCCGCACCCTCAACCGCCGCTTCCGCGAGCAGACCGGCACGACACCGCTGCAGTGGCTGCACCGGGCCCGGGTACGCCGTGCCCAGTACCTGCTGGAGACGACGCCGTACCCGGTGGAGCGCATCGCCGCCCAGACGGGCTTCGGCTCACCGACGGCTTTCCGGGAACGCTTCCGGAGGGTGGTGGGGACGAGCCCCCAGGCGTATCGGAGGGCGTTCCGGCGAGGTGAGGGCGTTCCGGCGGGGTGATGAGGGGTTTTCGAGGTCGACCGGAGTGCCGGGCGGGGCGTGGGGCGCGGCCGGCGGCCCGGACGACGTAGCCCCTGGACGTGGCCCCGCCTGTCGGACGACAGGCGGGGCCACGGGGACGTCGGGTGGTCGGTCGGTGTCAGTCGTCGATGGCCTGGTAGAGCGTGGTCCAGAAGTCGTGCATGAGCAGCACCGAATCCGGGACGGACGCTCCGACCTGGGTGAGCAGGATGCCGGTGAGCTGGTTGTCGGGGTCGGCGTAGGTCGAGGTGCCGCTTCCGCCGTCCCAGCCGAACTGGCCGACCGGCGCGTAGTCACCGCGGTAGGTGCGCACCGCCATCCCCATGCCCCAGCCGCCGTGCTGCCCCTGGCCGAAGGACACGTGGACGTTGTCGCGGGCCATGGCGTTGCGGGCGGCGTTCTGCTCGGGCGTGAGGCGGTTGGTGGTCATCAGCTGGACGGCGGGCCGGGACAGGATCCGTTCGCCGTCGTGCATGCCGCCGTTCAGCAGCATCCGGAAGTAGGCGTGGTAGTCGTCGGCGGTGGACACCAGGCCGCCGCCGCCGCTCTGGAACGCCGGAGGTTCGCTCCAGCGTCCCGCCTTGGCCTCGTCCCACACGATGAACTCGCCGGTCTGCGGGTCGGGGGCGTAGAGGGTGGGCAGCCGGTCGATGTCGTCGGCGGGCACGTGGAAACCCGTGTCCTTCATGCCCAGGGGTTCGAAGATGCGCTCGCGCAGGAAGCTCTCGAACGACTGGCCGGTGACCCTGGAGACGAGCACGCCGACCAGGTCGTTGCTGATCTGGTACTGCCAGCGCTCCCCGGGCTGGTACATGAGCGGCAGCGTGCCCAGGCGGCGCATCCACTCGTCCTGCTCGGGCATCGGCTCGGGCAGATTGGGCGTGAGCCCCTGCTCGAAGACCGCGTTCATGATCGGGGTGCCGAGTGAGGTCATATCCATGCCAAGCCCGAACGTGGAGGCCAGCACGTCCCGTACGGTGATCGGCCGCCGCGCCGGCACGGTGTCGTCCAGCGGGCTGTCGATCCGCTTCAGCACCCGCCGGTCGGCCAGCTCGGGCAGCCACGGCTCCACCAGGTCGTCCAGCCGCAGCCGGCACTCGTCGAGCAGCACCATCGCCGCCGCCATCGTGACGGGCTTGGACGTCGAGGCCATCCGGAAGATCGCGTCCCGGCGCATCGGCGCGCCACCGTCATGACGCATCGTCCCGAGCGCTTCGACGTGCGTCTCGTCTCCCCGGCTGAACAGGGCGACGAGACCGGGGATCTTCCCCGACTCGACATGCCGCGCCAGCACGTCGTGCAGCCGGCGCAGTCCTGCCTCGGCGAAACCGCGGTTGCTCTGTCCCATGACGAATCCCCTTGTCGTGTACGGCGTTTGGCGACGACAGGAACGCTACGACGCTTGCCATAACATTGGCAAGTAGTTGCCACAAGTGATTGCCAAGGTGGCTTGGATCGCTCGATCGGAGTGATTGCGAGCGGGCAAAGAATTGCCGCCATATGGGCAAGCGGGTTAGGATCGGGGTGAAGGGATCAGTCGGACGTCGTACGACGTCGCCACCCGCGGGAGTTCAGACATGCTGGAGCAGCCGGTTTTCGGCCGCCGACTCAGGCAACTGAGGACCGAGCGGGGCCTGACCCTCGCCGCCCTCGCGGGCGAAGGCATGTCGACCGGCTATCTGTCCCGGCTCGAGTCCGGCGCGCGGCAGCCCACCGAGCGGGCCGTGGCGCATCTGGCCGCCCAGCTGGGCATCAGCCCGGCCGAGCTGGCGGAGTCCACGGCCACGTCACTGGTGCAGAGCCTGACGTTGGCCACCGGCCTGGGCCAGGACGAAGCCGGCGAGACGCTCGCCGAGGCACTGAAGGCGTCGGGCGGCGAGGATCCGCTCCTTCGCTGGCAGGCGCTGTGGCAGGTCGCCGAGTGGCGCCGCCGGCGCCGGGAGTTCGCCGAACAGCGCGAGAGCCTCGACGAGCTGGTCGCGCTCAGCGACGACATCGGACTGCCCGAGCTGCGGGCCAGGGTCCTGGCCGAGCTGGCCCGCTGCATGCGCAGCACCGGCCAGATCGACGACGCCGTCACCACTTCGACGCGCGCCTACGAGCTGGCGAAGAGCGAAGACCTTCCCCACCGGGTGCTGACGTCCACGCTGCTGGCCCTGGTGTCGGCCCTCGCCGAGGCCGGGCGGCTTCCCGATGCCGCGCGCTACTGCGACGAGCTGCTCGCCCTGGTCGAGGGACAGTCCGGAGTGCGCTGGGCCGAAGCCCTGTGGACCATGGCCAACATCCGAACCCGCCAGGGCGATCTCGATGCCGCCGCAGAGCTGATGGACCAGACGATCCGCGGCTTCAACGGCCGGGACGACCTCACGCTGTGGATGCGCCTGCGCCTCGATGCGGCCCAGCTCGATCTCTTGTGCAGACCGCCGAAGATCGAGTCCGCTCAGCGGCGCGTCGAGGAAGTGGAGGCGTGCATGCCGTTCGCGGCAACGCCGACCATGGAGCAGCAACTGCTGGCGCTGCACGCCCGAGTGGCCGTCTACCAGAACCGCACCGCCGAAGCGCGCGCGCTGCTGACCCGGCTCGAGGGCTTCAAGGACGTGACGCCCTACCAGGAACAGGTCAGGCTCGACATGCTGCGCAACAGGGTGCTGCTCATGGAGGGCAATCGCGAGGCGGCCATCACCGGCCTGCGCGACCTCGCCGAGCAGGCCCAGTCGAGCGGCAACATGGACCTCGCCGCGGAGATCTGGCGGTTGGTCGCGGAATCGCTGACGCAGTGAGGCGATGCGGGGCGCGTGAGCCCCTGACGGCTGCTTTGCCGCTTGGGTCGGATGTGCTCGGCGGGTAATGGGTGCCGTTGCCCGGCGGGGACGTGCTCGGCAGATGATGGGCGCCGTTGCCCGGCGGGGTCTCGCGGCGCCGGCCGAAGTGCCGGTGCCGGGGGCGGCGCCAGGAGGGTGCCGGTGCCGGGGGTTGTGCCCCGGCGGTCGGCGTCGGCGGGGCCGGCGCCGGAGGAAGTGCCGGTGCCGGGGGGCGTCCCCCGGCGGTCGGCGTCGGCCGAAGCGCTCGCGGCCTCGGTCAGCCCCGGCGGTCGGCGACGGCCCAGGAGGCGAGGGCGACGGCACCGGCGACACCGAGGACGGACGGCCAGGCGCCGACCTTCTTGGCCAGCGGATGGGACCCGGCGAACGCGGCGACGTAAGCGGCCGTGAGCGCACCCGCAGCCTTCCCACCGGCCTGCGCACGCCACTGCTGAGCGGCGGCGACCCCGGCGACGGCCAGCACGGCCCCACCCAGCTGCCGCTTCTTGGTCCAACGGGCCACGCCATACCCACCGACAAGCCCGGTGGCGGCTACGACTGCACTGGGAACCCCGGCCACGACTGCCTCCTCTTTCTCCACTTTTGCGTTGTCTCTGCGCCGAGGTTAACGCGCAGGTCAGCCGACTCGACCAACCTGAGTCGAGGCTTGTCAACTTTCCGTCCTGGAGTTATATAAGAAGCCGTAGGGCATCGCATCCCAGTCCCTGTAGAGAGGAGTGACCCGTGATGCTCATGCGCACGGACCCCTTCCGTGAATTCGACCGCCTCACACAGCAGCTCTTCGGAGATGCCACGCGCCCGGCCGCGATGCCGATGGACGCCTACCGCTCGGGGGACGACTTCCTGGTCCACTTCGATCTGCCCGGCATCGATCCCGAGTCGATCGAGCTGGACGTCGAGCGCAACGTCCTCAACGTCCGCGCCGAGCGCCGCAACCCGGCCCCCGAGGACGCGGAGATGCTCGTCGCCGAACGGCCCACGGGCACCTTCAACCGCCAGCTGTTCCTCGGCGACACCCTCGACACGGACCGCATCGACGCGTCGTACGAGGCCGGCGTCCTGACGCTGCGCATTCCGGTGGCCGAAGCGGCCAAGCCACGCCGCATCCAGATCACGGGCGGCGACGCCGGCCGCAAGCAGATCAGCGGCTGACCGCCCGCACGGCGGACAGGCGGCGGCTGACGGCTGACGACTGACGGCACAGAGCGTCCCGGGTCACGAGCGGAACCCGGGACGCGCCGATCCACCCACTCAAGTCCCCTGCATCACGGGGCACCGGCCCTGCCCGTGCCCCCACGTGTCCCGGAGGAGGAGCCAGCACGATGACCGTGACGACCCCGCAGCCGAGAACAACGATCCCCACCCCGTCCGCCCTGGCGGCCCGTGACGGCGATGCCGACACCAGGCGCTGGCACGAACTGGCGGAGCGGGTGCGCGAGGCGGGTCAGTACACCACGAGGGCGGAGGCGGAACGCGTGACCCGGATAGTCCTCTCAGCCCTCGGCGGCCACGTGACCGGCGACGAACGCGTCGCCCTGGCCCAGTCCCTCCCCCGAGAGGCGGCCCGAGTGATCGCCTCCCAGATCCCGGCGACCCACCCCCTGACGGCAAGGGAGTTCGTGGAGTCGGTGGCGACGCGCATCGAGGGCTCGACCCCCGCGACGGCCCGCTGGGACGTCAGCTCGGTCCTCAGCACCCTGGCGAACTGGGTCGGCGACCCCCTGACCACGCGCATCCTGGCCCAACTCCCCCCGGGCTACGCCCTCCTCTTCGGACGGGGGGATCTGGCGCCGGCGGCGTAATGCGACAGTCACCGGGCGCCGCACCTCGTACTTGCGGCGCCCGCGGATCCTCAAAGCCGCTCGCCCAGCCGACACCGACCCTCCGACCCGCCCGGCGTGTGTGTGAGCCGTACCCGCGCTCTCAGCCAAGGGCGCGAACGCAGCCACCGCCTCGCTCTGGAAGGTCTCGGAACTTCACGGCCCAGCTTCACCGTCCAAGTAAAGCTGTATCCGCCTTCGTTGGGATTCCGGTGACTACGTGGTGTACTCCAGCTCGGTCAGTGCAGTCTGTCGTACGACTGCGGCAAGACGATCCAGGTCGAGCCTGTCCAGGTGCGCGTGAAGCGCATTGCGGACTTCGTTCATGCGATCAACGAGAGCCGGGCCTGTGATGTCGCCGGGCAGGATGGTCCGCCGGAACTCGGGGTCTTCGATCGCCTCCGCGACGAACTTTTCGGCCAGCCACAGGGGCGTGCGCTCGCGGATGGCGAACGTCAAGTGGGCGCTGTGCTCAACCTCGTCAATCACGTGAGGGCTGTGGACCCAGCCCCTTGGGAGCAGAAGCGACTGCCCTGCCTTGAGGTCGATCTCGAAGTCGGGCCCCGCTGCTTCCCAATCGGGGATGTAGTGGTCGCGCCAGACGCGCCAGGATTCGTTGTACTCCCTCATGGGGGACTCGACCGGTGGACACCAAAGCTGCCAGCGTTTCACCCCGCAGGTTTGGACGATCACAGCCATCTGCTGATCCCAGTGGTGGCACAGCCCCTGGTTGCCTGGCGGGGTAAGGAAGGCGTGGACGTAGTTGGAAAACCCCGTCTCTTCCTGGATGCTCCGTGAAAGCGTCGCCATGAAGGGGATAACACGTTGAAGGTTGCCGAGTCGGATCGTGTAGCCGTTGTCGTACAGCTTGCGGAGTTTGGCCGCGTCCGTACGGCCGTTGGCCATGTACGCGTTCTGGTTCAGGGAGGGACCGGGGGCCTTTACGACCGCGACCTCGTGCGCAGGCACGCAGCCGGTGAAGGCGTAGTACGTGAGGAGGTTTTCGGTGACGGTCTCGTCGAGTGCGGTCCTGCCGCGCTCGAAGACACGCGGTTCGTCGGGCCACGCGGTCAGGAGCTCGTTCACACCGTCCTCGGGGAGTAAGAGGCGCAGCGACATGGGCTTTGTCCTTGGGCTTAAGCGGGCGGCAGCGGGCACACCAGCTCGGGGTGGTGGCGGTTCGGGCAGCACACAACGCTGAGCGAAACGATATGGCCCGAGCGCATGTAGTACACCCAGCTCACGTCGACTCCGACCGGCAGGACATCGATCGCGTACGCGCGCTTGGTGTCCAGGCCGACGTATGCCTGCTTACCGTCCTCGCGTTCGAACGGGAGGTTTTCGAGGTAGTGCTTTGTCATCCATTCCAGCGCCGCCGCCGGTTCGGTCCACGTGCGCCCGGCGGAGACGCGATTGCGCTTCAGCAGCCAGTGCCCCGTCATCAGGGGCGGTAGCTCCGAGGTTGGAAACTCAGCGGCGACCTCGCGGTACCGCGCGAGCACCCGCTCGGCCTGTTTGTCGTCGGGGGAGGTCGGAGGCGCCGGGTGGCCAGGGTGGGGAGGTCGGCGGTTACCTTCCTTGTGGTAGCTCTCCGCGGTCCCGATCCACGGGCCGTACCCGTGGAAGTGTCCTGACCAGCTCATTTGCGCCCCTCTGTGAGGTGCGGGCCGCCACCGCCGTGGAGGGGCGGCCCGCCGTGTGCGTGGTGGGGAGGGGACAGACTAGAGGCTCAAGCCCCGTTCCTTGGCGTAGCCGATGACGAACGTGTCGAGTTCGGCCGCGCTGTAGCGGACCTCCCTGCCGGCGCCCTCCGGCTTGGAGTCCGTGAGGACGTACGCCGACTTCGAGCCGGGGATCTTCGCGAACTTGACGCACGCCTCGTGTTCGCCCTGGAGGTTGCCGCCGCAGAACTGCTGGAACTTGGCGCCTTCGGCGGGCAGGGAGTAGAGGTCATCACTCATGGACACTCCTTCTGACGCAACTGCTGTGCGGAGAGTCGGTCTCCGCGCCGTTCTGCACTTGCTGACCCACGTCGGTCCGACCCGTCATCTTCGAGGACCGCCTGGCCGAGGTGGGCGTTGGCCGCCGCCACCGAGGTATCGGTGCCGACGTCGTCAGTGGGCCCCAGAGGCGTGATCGCGAACATTCGTCGCATGCCTCGCGGCCTGCGTGATGTTCCCGGCGGCCTTCGCCTCGTGAAGGTGCCGAGACTCGGTCTGACAGGTCGAGCAGCCGGCGATGGGAGCACAGTCCAGGAGCCAGGCGTGATACCCCATTGGGAGTTCGACAGGGCGTCCTTGGGTGGTTTGGTACTTCGCGGCCATCAGCGTTCCCCGACTCTTCGTGATAGTGACAATGACCGTAGGAAGCCGTGAAGGGGCCGGTCCACAATGTTGCACGCGGTTGCACGAGGCCTGTGGCGACCTTGACGCCCTGATCAGAGGACCGTGACGCTCGTGCAACGGGAAGTAACCGACTCGATAGGCGGAGGGGCGATGCAGCTACGGTTCGTCGGGAAGGATCCAGAGTCCGGAGATCACGGCTGCCCGGCCGTATGGGTGGACGAAGACACGAAAGATCTCGTCATCCAGGGCCTCAGGGCCGACACCGATACGGTCGCCCGGACCGCCCAGGACAGCCCGCTCCCGGAGCACGAAGGCGTGATCCGGCTACCGCAGCGCATGATCCCGCTGCTGAGGAAGGCAGTTGATGGCGCAGAGCCTGAGTAGCTTCGCCGACCTGATTCGGTCCGTGGAGCGTTTCGCCGTCCACCTCGAGATGCGCGACGTGTACGCCATTCCGGACGAAGACGAGGGATTCGCGGCCTGGAAGCGGGGCCACACACTCGACCCCGACGACCGCGCGTCCTGGTGGCGCCCCTGGCTCGACCTCGTTCAAGAGGTCACTGCCAAGGGTGTCGTCATGCGCCGGGCACGGATCGTCTCGGAGCCGGTGACTGAGTACATCGCGTACGAGCACTCCTTCACGTTCACCAACGTCGCTGCAGGTGAGGAGATCCGCTGGCTACCGAGGCGACGGACTTCCGATCTCGCCCTGCCCGGCAATGACTTCTGGCTCTTCGACGGCGGAGTGGTCCAGTTCAACGTCTTCGACGGCGAAGGGCGTTGGGTCCATACCGATCAGACCGCAGAGCCGGCCGTGGCCCGACTTTGCTCGACAGCGTTCGACGCCGTCTGGGAGCGGGCCATCCCGCACGACAAGTACGTCATCTGAGAAGTCCGGTACGCCAGTTCATGCCCAAGTCGCCACTTGCCACCGTCCAGGCCGCGCGCATGGCCATCGCCGTCCGCCTGGACGAAATAAGGAAGGATGCAGGCCTCACCGGGCATGAACTGGCGCAGCGGTGCGGCTGGCACAAGTCGAAGGCCTCCCGCATCGCCAGAGCCAAGACCGCCCCGTCCGATGACGACATATGCGCATGGTGCCGGGCGTGCGGCGCTGAGGATCAGGCGACAGACTTGATCGCCGCCTCCCGCACCGCCGAGTCAATGTACGTCCACTGGCGGCAGATCCACCGCGACGGCATGCGGCAAATCCACGAGAAGACCGTCCCGCTGTACGAGCGCACCAGGCACTTTCGCGTCTACGCCTCGAACGTGGTTCCCGGCATGCTCCAGACCGCCGAGTACGCGACGGGGCTCCTGCGCACCATCACAGCCTTTCAGGGCACTCCGGACGACGTGGCCGACGCCGTGCGGGCCCGGCTGAACCGATCCCGCGTTGTCCACGAGGGCAACCATCGATTCGCCTTCGTGCTCGAAGAAGCGGTGCTGTACTACCGGCTCTGCGAGACGGCAGCGATGGTCGACCAGCTCCGGTACATGCTGGACGTCATGGGCCGACCGAACGTGTCCCTCGGGATCATCCCCTTCACGGCGCGGCGCACCATGTGGCCGTTGGAAGCCTTCTACGCCTTCGACGATGCCCAAGTCGCGGTCGAGACCCTTACGGCGGAGGTCAACATCACAGCACCCGGCGAGATCCGTACGTACCTCAAAGCGTTCGCTGAGATGTCTGCGATGGCAGCCCACGGCACCGAGGCCCGGGCCCTGATGGCCAAGGCCGTCGCGACTCTGGGCTGACGTCAGTTCGGCACAGTGTCCTGCAGCGTGCCGACAAGACGGTGGTCTCGCTTAGCCCGAGGGTGCTCAGGGGCCGGTCCGACTGCCCGCCCTCGGCGAGCCACCCTGCTTCCCCAAGAGGCTCACTCAGTTGGTGCATGGAGGAGGCTGCGTGCTCTCTACACCTTGACCACTTGAGACGGTAACTTACAGGTACGGAAATGAGGGAGGGGTCTTGGAAGCCAGGAACCGTAGCTTGAATGATTGGCTGGGAGCTGTCAGGACGGGCCAGGTACAGCTACCCCGTTTCCAACGGTTTGAAGCATGGAGCTACTCACAGGTTCAAAGCCTGCTAGAGAGTGTGCTGAACGATCTGCCTATCGGTGCCATGTTTGTGCTTCAAGTCGAAGGTAACCCGCCGTTTCATCCCCGTCCGATAAGTACGGGTCCTACCGGGGATAAAGTTAGCGAACTCCTGCTGGACGGGCAACAGCGTATCACTGCTCTCTGGAAGAGCCTTCATGGGAATTACCCGGAGCGTGAATTTTTCGTCAGTCTTGACGAGAAGACTGATTATGACGGAATAGCGGTGCAAGCCGTCAAGATAAGCACCAGAGGAGGGAAGCGATACCCGCTATGGATTGACGATTCGAGTAGACTTCTCGAGCGAGGCCTAGTTCCTATTCGACTGCTCCTTCCTGGGGAGGAGGCGAATAAAATGGCACTTGAATGGATAAAGGCTGCCTGTGGAGAGGATCAGGAGCGAATCCTCGATCTGATGATGCGAGTCAATGATTGGCGTTCGCGATTCTCGTCATTCAACATTCCGTTCCTGTCTCTTCCCGCCGGCACTAGTGCGGCCCAGGTCCTTGAGGTATTCACGAGGATCAATACGGGTTCAACTCCGCTATCTATATTCGACATCATTACTGCGGATATTGAGCAAGCGGTCGGCGAGTCCCTGCATGACTTGATGGAAAGCTTGAATGGGCGTGTCCCGGGTTTGGCTAGGTACGGGGACGTTCAAGACATCGTACTCAGAGCTGCGACTTTGATGCAGGACAAGACTCCAGACCGCCCAAGCATTCTTAGCCTTGATTGGGGAGCGGTCGTAAAGTCTTGGCCGCAGCTTGTCTCAGGGGCAGAGAGGGCGGTGCAGTTCCTGGAGGCCGAGAAGGTGTTGGATGCAGCTAGGCTGCCTATCTTCACTGTGGTCCCGGCCTTGATTTCTCTCTGGTCGCATGGTGATGGCCTTACTCCGGATAGGCTGGGAGAAGCGCGAACGCTCCTACGCAAGTTCATGTGGCGGGGATTCTTTACCGAACGGTATGAGAGTAGTGCTCACTCTGCAGTTATTCAGGATGTGAGAGAGCTTACGAAGGCCGTTCGCGATGGTGCCACGAACATCAATCCGCCCATCTTTGCATCGGAGTTGCCTAGTCTCCAGGATTTGAAAGAAGCTGGCTGGCCGAAGAAGAAGGATCGACTTGCCCGGGCAATTCTCTTGGTTAGCCTCCAGGGTGGGGCGACGGATCTCGCAGATGGTGAGGCAATAACTGTCCTCAATGCCACGCGGCGCGAATATCATCACATATTCCCTGACGCCTACCTTAATTCACTTCAGTCGGAGATAGCGGCCAGTCTAGCTCTTAATTGTGCGCTCATTACGTGGAAGACGAATCGAACCATCCATGATAAGCAGCCTCTGGTTTATATGAGGGATCGGGCCGAGGCGAATAGCCTCGGAGACGATGAAACGGTATTCAGGCTGAAGTCACATGGAATGCCAGAGGTTCCACTGCGTGAGAACGACTACGCGGCGTTCATAGAGCAGCGGGCCGAGGTCGTCGCAACAGCGATGGAGGCTCTTACGAGCGGAAAGCCGTGGAGTCCCTGAGATTTACTCAGCGGCTGGCTCATCGGCCGTCGATGAGCCAGCCGCAGCTGGCTATGAATCGTCTTCGCCCTAGCTAATTCCTTCGCTATGGGTGACCGCCCGGATGAAGACCTGCCAAGTGTCGTGTCCGACTCTGATGTTTGACTCGGGTCTCTTCGAGTCGCGTATTTTTACCTCGTTAACGGCCGGCGCACACTCCACGCACTCGGTCCCGCTGCCGCCGCTGTAAGAGGACTTGAACCAGTGAAGTTCTGAGGACGCTGTCATCAAGGCTCCTTGCTGACCCGCTCGATGAGCTCGGCTGACGACTCGAAGTCGAGTGCTTGAGCGCTGAGGTACTCGAACGCCAACTTATAACGGTCCAGTTCCTGCGGCTTCTCCATGAAGAGGCCGCCGCCGATGAGGTCGACGTACACCACGTCGAGTTCTCGCGCTTGCCCCCGCAAGACGGCGAAGCTGCCTACGGCTGCGGCGTGTGCGCCACGTGCGAACGGCAGTACCTGGACTGTGATGTGTGGCCGTTGCGATTGGGCGAGCAGGTGTTCCAACTGCTGTCGCATGACCTCTCGACCGCCGACCAACCGGTGGATGGCCGCCTCGTCGATCACACACCAGATGTGCGGTGGGTCCTCACGGTCCATCAACTCCTGACGTTTCATGCGGATATCAACCATGTGCTGGACCTCGCGCTCCGGGCACTGCACCTCCGAGGCCCGGTGTACGGCTTCGGCGTACGCCCGTGTCTGAAGTAGGCCGGGGATGTACATGCAGGCGTAGTGGTCCTCGCGTACGACCTCGTCTTCGAGGGTCAGCATGAGGTTCATGGACTCGGGAATCGGATCGGCGAGGGAACGCCACCAGCCCTGGATCTTGGCGCCCTTGGCTAGCTCGACCAGCGCCAGGCGCTCCTCGTCTGTGGCGCCGTACTCACGACAGAGGGCATCGACGGCCGGCCACTTGACCGTGCCTTCCTTCGTCTCGTACCGGCTGAGTGTCGCCTTGGAGATGCCGACGCGCGCGCCTGCCTCCTCCAGGGTCAGCCCTTTCAACTCCCGGAGTCGACGTAGGTCAGCTCCCAGTTGGCGCCTACGAGTGGTGGGTCCAACTGCCATGGCCACGGCCCTTCCTGTTCGTGCGGTAGATCGTCCTCGCCCGCTGAGGGGTCTGCAAGGTGGTGCGCGCGGGGGCGCGTTGCGTTGCCCTGCGCTCCTCTTCGCGAGAGATGAGAGTTCCATTTTGGAAGTCTCAATGCAACTCTTAGTTGTCGTGAGGTTACTTGGCGCATCGGATGTCCGCCGCCGTGTGAGCGAAGGAGCGCAGTAGATCATGGACTGCATGGGGTGTATGCCACGAAGGGCGTGGAAACTGCCGTTTCTGGCTGAGGCGGAGGAAGTCGCCGCGCTACGGCGGATCCTGCGGCTTCACCTGGAACGCTGGGGACTGCAGGAACTCAGCGAAACCGCGCAACTGTGCGTCAGCGAGCTCGTCGCCAACGTCATCAAGCACGTCGGCCCTGGCACCCCGACCACGCTCGCGGTCTCCATGAGCGGGACCCGCTTGCGTATCGAAGTCCACGACCCCGACCCTCGGGCCCTTCCGACGCTCACGGACGCAGGCGCGGACGCCGAGTCGGGACGCGGCATGGCCCTGATCGACGCCATCACTGACCGTTGGGGCGTCGACCTTGCCCCTGGGCGCAAGACGACCTGGTGCGAGCTCCGCACCTGCCTCAAGGCGGCCGACGGACACACCGCAGGCCTTCGCGTGGACCGCGCCGCGAACGTCCTCGGGTTCTACGCCGACGTTACGAACCTGCCGACAGGGTCGAAGCGTGGCCGGGTGGGGACGGCGGTGGCGGAGGAGGCGGCGATCAACGTGATCGCTGACCTCCTCCACTGGCTCGACGCACACGGCCGGGACCCGGACGAGGTCCTGGAGCGCGCTCAGACGCACTTCCAGGCCGACGCTGAAGCCCGCTGATCTCGGCGTCGGTCAGCTAGCAGTGATAGCCGAGTACGTCCACATGTCGGCCGGTAGTTCGTGCTTCAGACGCCATGTGATCGCCATCGGCTTGCTGCCCGTGTGGTTTTCGTAGGTGGCCGGGCCGAGCAGCATCCAGGGCTGGGACTTGCCTATGTCGGTGTTCTTGTAACGCCGCATGAACAGGAGGACGTGGCTGCCGCGTTCCTTGTGTTTCTGGTAGCGCAGGCCGGTGGGGGAGTTGGCGGCCGTTGAGTTCTGGGACTCCCAGTGGAAGAGCGTCGGGCTCAACGCGTAGTCCTTGTACCGGATGGTGGGCGAGAAGTCCTTCTCGTCCTTGTCCAGAGTGATGAGAAGTGCGTCGGTCTCAAGCTCCTCGACCCATTGCACGCCCTGCGCGAAGGAACGGGGCATCTGACCGCCGAAGCGAGCTACGCCGAGAGCGGCCAGGATCTCGGAGCGGTTGTAGGCGCTGTGTACCTTCATTGGGACATGGCTGAGGGGGCCGGAGAGCGGGATGGGGACGTGGTCGGCCTGCTCGATGACGTGTGAAATCACCTGCCGCAACTCGTCCCGGAACACCCGCTGGTCCCGCAGCGACTCCAGACCTTCCTGGAGGCTGGTGTAGCCGCCTGCGTTGTCCCAGAGGTTGAAGAACAGCATGCGGGCATACGACTTGTCGGTGGGACTGAGCTCCTCATAGGCCGGAGCGTTGTCTTGGAGGAGGCGGAGGTAGGCCTCCGCGCGCTCCGGGTCGTCTACGTGCAGGAAGGCGTGGACCCGCTTGAGGAGTGCGGCCTCTCCAGAGGGTGCGGGTTCGTCGATCAGGCCGGCGCGGCGCAGCACGGTCGTCCAGGAGTTGTCGCTCTTGTACAGCTCCTTGATCTCCCGACGGCTCTCCCGCAGGTAACCGGCGAGGCGCGGCGTGCCGTAGGCCCTGACCTCCTTCATCAGTGTCTTCACCGTGGCACCCAGCTGGGTCCGGATGTTGTCGATGACGAGGTCTTTCGACTTGCCCTCCAGGATGATCTGGCAGCCGGACGGCAGCTGGGGGAAGTCGTGCTCGATGTGATCAAGGAGTCGGTTCCGCGACAGGTTGGTCAGGGCCCGGAACTGCTCCTCGAAGCGGAACTCGGCCCGGTGCTGACCGATGAAGTCAAGGACGGTGAGGACGGGCTTCGTTTCGGTGCGGCGCAGGCCCCGGCCCAACTGCTGGAGGAAGACGGTGGCGCTGTTGGTGGGGCGGAGGAGAAGCAGTGTGTCGACGTCGGGGATGTCGAGTCCCTCGTTGAACAGGTCGACGGAGAAGATCACCTGCAGCTTTCCGTCACCGAGGTCGGACAAGGCCTGTGAGCGCACTTCCGAGGGCGAGTCGCTGTCGAGCGCCACTGCCTTGAAGCCGGCCTCTTGGAAGAAGTCCGCCATGAAGTGGGCGTGGGCCTTCGTCACGCAGAAGCCGAGCGCCCGCATCGCGCCAGGGTTGGAGATCTTGTCCCGGATCTGCTTCACCACGATCCGGGCGCGCGCGTGGTTGCCGGTGTAAAGGTTGCCGAGCTCCTGATCGGCGTACGAACCCTTCTGCCAGCCGAGGTTCGTCAGATCCGTGCCGTCGGGGATGCCGAAATAGTGGAAGGGGCAGAGGAGGTCGTTCTCCAGGGCTTCCCAGAGCCGCATCTCGGCTGCGATTCGGCCCTCGAAGAACTCGTCTTGGACGTTGAGCCCGTCCATCCGTTCGGGGGTGGCCGTCAGGCCCAGCAGCTCCTTCGGCCTGAAGTGGTTGATGACGCGCCGGTAGGTGGCGGCGGTGGCGTGGTGGAACTCATCGATGACGATGACGTCGAAGTGATCCGAAGCCAGTTGCTCAAGACGCTGGACATTGAGCGACTGGACGCTGGCGAAGACGTGGTCCCAGTCGCGGGGATCCTGCCCTGCGTGGAGCAGCTCTCCGAAGGAAGCGTCGTCCAGTACCTCCTGGTAGGTACGCAGGGACTGCTTGAGGATCTCCTTGCGGTGGGCCACGAACAGCAGCCTTGGCCGGTCTCCCTCGGACTTGCCGCACAGACTGCGGTAGTCGAGGGCGGCCATCACCGTCTTCCCGGTGCCGGTCGCCGCGACCAGCAGGTTCCGATGCCGCCCGCGCAGCTCCCGCTCGGCAGTGAGCCGCTCCAGCATGTCCCGCTGGTGGGGATAGGCGCGCACCTCGAGACCCGAGAGGCTGATCTTCAGGTCCGAGCTGCCGTTGGTGCCGCTCGCCTGGGCCAGCGCTTCATCGAGACGTTCGCCGTGGAGATCGGGGTCGTATGTCTCGAAGGCGGCGTCGTTCCAGTACGCATCGAAGGTCGCCTCGAACTTGTTCAGCACGGCAGGTGTGGCGACGGACGACAGTCGCACGTTCCACTCCAGGCCGTCGAGCAGTGCGGCCTTCGAGAGGTTGGAGCTGCCAACGTACGCCGTGTCAAAGCCTGTTCTGCGCCTGAACAGCCAGGCCTTGGCATGCAGTCGAGTGGAACGCGTTTCGTAGTTGACCTTGACCGTGGCACCGAAGTCCCGGACCAGACGGTCGAGCGCGTGGCGTTCGGTGGCGCCGATGTAGGTGGTCGTTATGACGCGAATCGGCACGCCTCTGTCCCGCGCGGCGCGCAGTGAGTCCTCCAGAACGCGAATCCCGTACCACTTCACGAACGCGCAAAGCAGGTCGATGCGATCCGCCGTGGCCAGCTCCGCCCTCAGCTCGGCACCGAGGCTGAGGTCCTCCGGGGAGTTGGTTATGAGCGACGTCTCGGACAGAGGCGTCAAGGGGCGCAAGGCGTAGACGCCCGGAGCCTCCTGCCGTGCAAGAGTCAGCAGTTGTCGCGGCCCCTCGATGATGGAGCTGACGGCGTCGGTATCGCTCGATTCTGGAGCGTCCGTAGCGGCCAGTGCCTTGAGGATGTGGTTCGCGACGCTGACGCGATCCTCGGCCGGAACTTGAGCCAGCCTCTGGCCGACAGCTTCACCGATATAGCGAGCTAGGACATGGGGTGCGGACTCGGAGCTGACCTCGGCGGCAATGGCTTTCCAGCCAGCCGCCTCGAATCGCTCCAACTCGTTGCGGAGGTCATGCGTGATCAGCTTCTCGTAGATGCCAGCGATCGGCTCCGACCGACCCATCGGGTTTGCCACGGGCTGCTCCCCCCTGATCCCTCATGTTGCTCGTGCGCGGCCTTGCCCGCCGATGTGGATCAGTTCTAACAGCAGCCACTGACAGGTGGAGGTCGTGTGCCGAAATCAGGGCACCGGGGTCTTTCAGTGGCTGCAAGGCCGAGCCCGGGTGGGTGGCCATTCGGGGGGCTGGATGGGGAGCCGGAATGAGGGGCGTGCCGGCTGGGTGGCGGCACGCCGGGCTGGGGCGGAGGCTTGCGGGGGTGGCGGATCGGCGTGTTCTTACGCTCCGTGGCACGCGTCATAGAACTGGGCAGAGCCACACCAGCACTCCGCCCCCCTCTGCGGCGGCCAGGCAACCGCCCGCCCCCGCGCCGCCAGCGTCGTCGCATACTGCGGCAGCAGCGTGACGTCCTCCGGCGATGACCCCTCCGACGCCGCGAACGCCTCGTACGAAGGGACCGTCCCCGTCACGATGCCCAGGTTCGCCGTGCCCGAAGACGACAGCTCGCGCAGGGACGACTCTATGGTCGCCAGGTGGGTGTCGTGGGAGGGGTACTCCACGGCAAGGGGCGGGTAGGCCGAGAGGAGTTCTGTCAGTTCACCCGCCGGCCAGTGGAGGACCGCCACCGGGAAGGGGCGGGAGAGGGCCTCTCTGTAGGCGCCCAGTTCGGCTTGGAGGCGGGTGATCTCCGCCTGGAGTTCCGCCGGGTTCTCCGAGCCCAGGGACCAGACGCGTTTGGGGTCGTGGAGCTCGTCCAGGGACACGGGGGACGTGTGGAGCGTGTCCGCCAGTGTGTCCCAGGTGTCGTGGGGCAGGCCCAGCATGCGGCGGACGCGGTGGCGGCCGTAGAGGAGTGGGTGGGTGGCGGGTGCGGGTTCCGGGTCGTCCGCCTCCGGCAGGAGCAGGCTCGCCCCCTCCGTGAAGGTCTCCGCCGCGGCCTCCAGCTCGTCGTGCGACTCCAGGGACTCCGCGATGATCACCCAGGGGGCCGGGTCGCGGGGAGCGGAGGTGCGCAGGCCCTCGATGATCGCCCTTGCCTCCGCCTCGTGGCCGTACTCCCAGAGGTTCGACGCCTTCAGGGCTCGTACGAGGGCGGGGTTCTCCAGGGCGTCCGTCGTGGACAGCAGGCGGTCGTAGAGCGCGGTGGCCGCGGGGCGGTCGCCGGACAGTTCGAGGTGGGCCGCCGCCCGCAGCAGCAGGGCCTCGGCGTCCTCGGGGTACAGTCCGGCGGTTCGCTCCAGGCGTGCCGCTTCGGCGGTGTGGTCGACGTTCTCGGCAGGCGTGTCGGGGCGCATGGGGGACACCGTACTGCCGAGCGGTGACAGGAGGGAGTAAGGCCAGTTCATTGGCTTCCCTCTGCTCTCCTCGCACCGTCACTCCGTCCACTTGGAGCGTCTGGATCGACTTCGGTGCGAAGGGGACCGACAGGGACTTGCCGGAGACGTATGTGTCCGGGTGCGGTGTGTAGAGGTCCGATCCGCCCGTCGTCACCGTGTTCCAGCGGGGGACCAGGCCTCCCGAGCCGCAGGTAACGGAAGAGAAGCGGGACAGGTCGAACGCGGCGGCCGGGTCAGGCCCGTGGCGTCGGCGTCTCCCGTTTCCGAGTTCCACAGGGCCTTGCCCGCCGTCGTCACCACGTCCGTGTGGAGCAGGTCGCGGCGGCCACCCGAGCCCTGGTAGCCGTGGTCTCTCAAACCCGTTGAGGAAGTCGTCAAGTCGGTGATTCGCTTGCGACTATGGCCAGTTGTGCCCGTTGCGCCTACCCTGCGGGCGGCTCCCGTGGGGCCCGTGGAGGTGGGTGCGGATGCCGGCATGGTCGGGTGTGCGGGTCGTACGGCACAGCGATCGGCGTCGGCGTGCCCGGCGGCGGCGCGTGCTGTGGGGCGGGGCCGAGGCGCTCGTCACCGTCGGTGTGCTGCTCATGCTGCTGGTCGTGCACCAGCTGTGGTGGACCAACCGGGAGGCCCGGCGCGGCGCCGAGCGGCAGGTGGAGGCGCTGGAGCGGGAGTGGGGGCATGGGGGGTACGGCGCCGGTGGCGCGGCCCCGGCGCCCAACGCCACCTCCAGCTCACCATCCACGGCCCCCGCATCGACCCCGGACGCCTCCGAGTCCCGTACGCCGCAGCGGTCGTACACGCCCGTCAGCCTGCCCCGGCGGTCCCAGGCGTACGCGGTCCTCACCATCCCCCGGCTGGGGCTGCGCGTGCCCATCGCCGAGGGTGTGAGCAAGGCCGACGTCCTCAACAAGGGGTACGTCGGCCATTACCGGGGGACCCAACAGCCGGGGCAGGCGGGCAACTTCGCGCTCGCCGGGCACCGCAACACGCACGGCGAGCCGTTCCGGTACCTGCCCCGGTTGCGGCGCGGGGACGACATCGAGGTGGAGACGCGGACGGCGACGTACACGTACGACGTCGACCAGATCCTGCCGCAGACCTCCGCCCTGGACTCGGGGGTCGTGCGGCCGGTCCCGCGCTCGCTCGTGCGGCCCGGGTACGGGTACGACCAGCCCGGCTACTACATCACCCTCACCACCTGCACCCCCGAGTTCACCTCGCGCTACCGGATGGTGGTGTGGGGGAAGCTGGTGTCCATGCGGCCCCGCTGAGCGCCCGGCCTGTTCAGCGCGCCGCTACGCCCGCTCCCGCAGCGCCAGCACGCTCACTGCCCCGACCGCCGCGAGCGCCGCCGACACCAGCAGGGCGATGTTCGCGCCGTGGGCCAGGTTGCCGGTGGACGTGGCGAGGGCGATGGTCAGGGCCACGCCCGCGCAGGAGCCGATGTAGCGGAAGGTCTGCTGGGCGCCGGAGCCCATCGCGGCGCGTTCGCGCGGGACCGACTCGACGGCGAGCAGCGGCAGCGCGCCGTTGAGCAGGCCGCTGCCCACTCCGCTGATGATCAGGCCGGGCAGCAGCCGGGTCCAGGAGCCGGAGGCGAGGGCGCCGAGCATGGTCAGTACGGCGATGGTGTGCAGGGCGAAGCCGACGGCCAGTTGGGCGCGCGGGGCGATACGGCCGGCCAGGTGCTTGACCTGGAGGGCCACCGCGAAGCTCAGGCCGGACCAGAGCAGGAGCAGCCAGGCCGTGCCCATCGGGGACAGCCGGAGCGTCTGCTGGAACAGGGCCGGCAGGAAGCTGAACATGCCGATCACCGCGAGGCCCGTGAACAGGCCGCCGGCGGCCGAGGCCAGGAAGCGGGCGTGGCGCAGCAGGCCGAGGTCGATCATCGGCGTGCCGGTCCGGTGTTCCACGGCGGCGAAGAGCGCGATCAGGAGGACGGCGGCGGCCAGCAGCAGTCCCACCGGTGCGCGGAGCCAGCCGTCGCGGCCCAGGGTCAGGGCCGCCACCAGGGCGACCAGGGCGAGGCCGAAGGTCAGGGCGCCGAGGACGTCCGGCCGGCCGCCGCGCGGGGCGCGGGACTCGGTCAGCGTACGGGTGCCCAGCGCGGCCACGACGACGGCGGCGGCGCCCAGGACGCCGTACGCCATCCGCCAGGTCGGCAGCGCGCCCGCGACCAGCGGGCCGACCGCGATGCCGCCGCTGACGAAGGCGCCCCACACGCCGGTGGCGTGCAGTCGGCCGCGTGGCGAGGGGAAGGCCGCCACGAGCAGTCCGAGGCTGCTGGCCAGGATCGCCGCGCTCGCCGCGCCCTGGGCGATCCGGGCGAGGGTGAACTGCCAGGTCGAGGTGGTGAAGGCGGCGAGAGCGGTGGTGATGCCGAGGGCCAGGGTGCCGCCGAGGAAGATGCGACGGCGGCCGTAGTCGTCGGCGAGGCTGCCGGCCACCAGCAGCAGGGCGGCCAGGCCCAGCGGGGTGCCGTTCAGCAGCCAGGCCTGGCCGGAGAGCGGGGTGTGCAGGGCGGCCGCGGTCTCCGGGAGCGTGACCATCGGGGCCGTGTACGTCATCAGCGCCACGGCGGTGGCAGCGCTGGTCAGGGCGAGGGTGGCCCGGGGGCGTACGGGGGCGTCGGGGGCGCTCGTGCCGCGTACGGCAGTGGCGGCGGGGATGGTGGTGGCGGAGTCGAGCCCGGTCATGGCGGGGTCCTGTCCTTACGGGGCCTGCGGTGACGTGTGGGTCACTCGGCGAACCGACTGTCAGTTCGGTCATTGAACTAACCTGGCTCCTCCACCGTAACACCGTCGGTTCGGTCACTGAACCCATGTGTCGGAAAGTGGCTACAGTGGACGGCATGGCACTGGGCAAGGACTACGCGACACAGGAGTGCTCGATCGCCCGCGCGCTCGAGGTCGTCGGCGAGCGCTGGACGCTGCTCGTCGTCCGGGACGCGCTCTACGGCGTGCGGCGCTACAACGACTTCCTGGTCCACCTCGGCATCCCGCGCGCCGTCCTGGCCGCCCGCCTGCAGACCCTGACCGCCGAGGGCATCCTCGAAAAGCGCCGGTACCAGGAGTCGCCGCCGCGCGACGAGTACGTCCTCACCGAGCGCGGCATCGCCCTGTGGCCCACCCTGCGGGCCCTCGGCCTGTGGGGCCGCGAGCACTTCACCGAGACACAGCTGCGGTACTTCCGGCACGCGGCCTGCGGCACGGACCTCGGGCCGTACGGCGAATGCCCCGCCTGCGGGGTCGTCGTACCGGTCGAGGACGTGGTCATGGAGCCCGGCCCGGGCCTCGACCCCGACCCGGCGGATCCGGTCAGCCGGGTCCTGCTGAAGCCGAAGCGGCTGCTGGAGCCGCTGGAGACGGAACCGGCCTGAGCACAGGCCGTGCTCCGAGCCGGCCGGTCAGGAGCTGCCCGATCCGGCGCCCCTGAGGACGTCGATCCCGGCCTGATCCGTCGCCTCCGCCCGGCCGCCCAGCCGGTGGACGACCACCCACCGGCCGTCCGCCATGGCTCCGGCGAAGACGGAGGCATGGCGGGTCGCGCCGTTGTGCCAGAGCAGCGGGCCGGCCGTCTGCCAGGAGGGGGCGGGATCTCCCAGCCGGCGCTCCAGCACCAGCCGGACCAGCAGATCGGCGACCGCACGCGGGGTCGCCCACAGACCGCCCGCCGGAAGGATCGCCCCGTCCATGGTCCAGGGCCTGCGAGTCCTGCCGAGGAACCCGGGAGCCAGCAGGCGCCGGCCGGGGTCGGGACGCGCGCTGACCTCATGCACGTCCAGCGGCCGCAGGACATGCTCGGCGAGCAGCTCCTCGTACGGCGCACCGGCCGCGCCGACCAGTGCCGCGCCCAGGACCGCGTACCCGAGGTTGGAGTACTCCTCCTGCTCTCCCGGCGGCCGGACCACGACCCCGTCCAGCCGCCCGAGCAGCCGCTGCAGCGCGTCGCCGTCGAACGCGGCGTACGGATCGCGGCCCCCGGCGCCGGGCGGAAGGCGCGGCAGCCCGGAGGTGTGCTCGGCCAGGTGCCGCAGCGTGATGCCGGTGCGCGGCGCGGCGGGGAGCCAGCGCTCGACGGGATCGTCGACGTCGAGCAGGCCCGCGGCGGCCATGCGCATGAGCGCCGTACCGGTGAGCACCTTGGTGAAGGAGCCGATCTCGACGAACCGGTCCACGGCGTGACCGTCGTCTACCTGCGCGGAATTCGTGTGGGTCAGGACGCAGGTGGGAGTGCGCGGCATACGGGGCCCTTTCCGGTGTCGGGTCGGCTCTGCCTGTATTCGGCTCTACTTGTATAAAGGGCAAACAGGCACCGGAGGTTGAGACCGTGGAAGGGGGAAGCCAAGTGGTCCGCAGTCTCGCGCGGTCGCGTGCGCTCGCCCCGCTGCTGCTTCTGCTCCTGCCGCTCATGCTGCTCGACACCGGCAACCTCTCCGCGACCGTGGCGCTCGCCGCGACCGCGGCGGCCGGGGCGGCGTTCACCGCCTGCGCGCTGATCGCCGCCCGCTGTGCGCCCGCCGTCCCGCCCACCCGGGTGCGTACGGCGATCCGCGACCGGGCCCGGCGTACGGCCTTCCTGCCGCAGCGCGATCCCGACGCGCCCGGCCGGCGCCGGCCCAGGGCACCCGGGCACGTCCTTCCGGCGACCGCCGCGTAGGGCACGTCCCTCCTTCGCACACGTGACCCCGCGCGGGTCGTCATGCCGCTCTGTTCACTTCCGGCACGACGAGACCCCCGGAGGGCTCACCCATGTCCGTCTTCTCTGTCTTCTCCGTCTTCGCCCGTCTGGTCGAGCAGCTCGCCGACCTGCTCCAGCCGCTCTTCCACGCCTCCGCGGCCGCCGCCGCGATCGTCCTGTTCACCGCGCTCGTACGACTCCTCGTCCACCCGCTGTCCCGCGCCGCCGCCCGCGGCGGGCGCGCCCGCGCCGCACTGCAGCCGCGTATCGCCGAACTGCGCAGGAAGCACGCCAAGGACCCGCAGCGGCTGCAGCAGGCGGTGCTCGAACTGCACGCCGAGGAAAAGGTGTCACCGCTGTCCGGCTGTCTGCCCAGCCTGCTCCAGCTGCCCGCCTTCTTCCTCCTCTACCACCTCTTCTCCAGCTCCACGATCGGCGGTGCGAGCAACGGGCTGCTCGGCCACCGGCTGTTCGCGGCGCCGCTGGGCGGGCGCTGGGCCGACGCCCTCGCCGGCGGTGGGGTGTTCGGGCCGGCGGGGCTGGTCTATCTCGGGCTCTTCGCGACCGTCGCGGTCATCGCCACCTTCAACTGCCTTCGTACCAAGCGGATGAAGGCGGCCGATCCCATCGCCGCGGGCGCGGCGGGAGCGGTGGGCGGCGAGCAGGTGCCGGGGCTCGGCGCGGTCAACAAGGTCATGCCGTTCATGTCCTTCTTCACGCTCGTCACCGTGGCGGTCGTACCGTTGGCCGCCGCGCTGTACGTCGTCACCAGCACGGCCTGGACCGCGCTGGAACGGGCCGCGCTGTACCGGTAGCAGGCGCGGTTACGGTCCAGTACGTGAACAAGGTCTTGCGGACTGGACCGGCCGATTGGACGATCGACCAGTCCTCCGATGGCTGCACCCATCGGTCCGGGCGTCCGCGATCGAGGGAGATTGTGACCATGAAGCTGCTGCGAGTCGGTACGGCAGGGGCCGAGCGGCCCGCGCTGCTCGACGCCGAGGGGACCCTGCGGGACCTGTCGGGCCTCGTGGCCGACATCGACGGCGCGCTCCTCGCCGACGAGGCCGCGCTCGACCGGGTACGGGCGGCGGCCGAGTCCGGCGAGCTGCCCGCGCTGGACGCGACGGGGCTCCGCATCGGGCCGCCGCTCGGCCGCATTGGGAAGATCGTGTGCATCGGGCTCAACTACCACGACCACGCCCGCGAGACCGGCGCCGAACCGCCTGCCGAGCCGGTGGTCTTCTTCAAGGCGCCGGACACGGTGGTCGGGCCGAACGACACGGTGCTCGTCCCGAGGGGCTCGGCCAAGACCGACTGGGAGGTGGAGCTGGCGGTCGTCATCGGACGTACGGCCCGCTATCTGTCGTCGGCCGAGGAGGCGCTCGCGCATGTCGCGGGGTACGCGGTGGCCCATGACGTGTCCGAGCGGGAGTTCCAGATCGAGCGCGGTGGCACCTGGGACAAGGGCAAGAACTGCGAGACGTTCAATCCGCTGGGGCCGTGGCTGGTGACGGCCGACGAGGTCGCCGACCCGCAGGATCTGTCGCTGAAGCTGTGGGTCAACGGGGAGTTGAAGCAGGACGGTACGACGGCCGAGCAGATCTTTCCCGTGGCGGAGGTCGTGCGGTACGTCAGCCAGTTCATGACGCTGTATCCCGGGGATGTCATCAACACGGGGACGCCGGCCGGGGTGGCCATGGGGCGGCCCGAGCCGAAGCCGTATCTGCGGGCCGGGGACGTGGTCGAGCTGGAGATTCCTGGGCTCGGTCGGCAGCGGCAGGAGCTCAAAGACGCTTAAGGGGGTGAGGACTGCGCGAGTTCGGCGGGTGCGGGTCGTCCGTGGTTTCTCGCGCAGTTCCTCGCGCCCCTTTGGGGCGCCTGAGGTCACCCCAGCAGAGAAGCCAGGCGGCGCCATTGTTCCCTGGGAAGGGTGTTCCTGTCGCCGCCTGCCACCACCTGGAGGGCCACGTGGTCCGCGCCCGCCTCGTGGAAGGTGTCGATGCGATCCCGGATGCGGCTGTCGTCGCCCCAGGCGAAGACCGCGTCGACCAGGCGGTCACTGCCGCCGTCGGCGAGGTCGTCCTCGGTGAAGCCGTGCCGGAGGAAGTTGTTGGTGTAGTTCGGCAGGGCCAGGTACATCGCGAGGGTGTCGCGGGCGAGGGCGCGGGCACGGGCCGGGTCGGTCTCCAGGACCACCTTCAGCTCCGGGGCGAGCAGCGGTCCGGCGCCGAGGATCTCGCGGGCCTGCGCGGTGTGCTCGGGGGTGACCAGGTACGGCACGGCGCCCGCCGCCCGGTCGCGGGACAGCTCCAGGACCTTCGGGCCGAGGGCGGCCAGCACCCGGCGGTCGGCGGGCACCCCGACCTTGTCCAGGGCGTCGAGATAGGCGACCAGGGCCGAGTACGGCCGGCGGTACTGGTCGGCGAGCTTGGCGTGGCTCACGCCGAGGCCGAGCAGGAAGCGGCCGGGGTGTGCCGCGTCGACCTCGGCGAAGGCGGCGGCGCTGGTCTCGGCGTCGTACTGCCAGATGCTCTGGATGCTGGTGCCGACGGTGAGCCGGTCGGTCGCCTCCAGGAGGGGTACGGCGTGCCGGGCGGCGCTGCTGCCGCCCAGCCAGGCGGCGCCGAAGCCGAGCTCCTCCAACTCAGCGGCCGCCTCGCCCAGTTCGCCGCGCCGGGAGGGGTCCTCCGCGCGCAGGCCGATGCTCCAGATGCCGTACCGGCCGATCCTGTCCTTCAAGGTGCTCACGGTGCTCATGGGGCTGTCCCTCCGGGTGGGGCCGTGACCATCACGTCTGCAGCCATTCCCAACCGGAGGGATCCGTCACGTAATCCCGGCGGGTGTCACACCTTCAGGAACTGCTCCAGTGCCTCCACCACGAACCTGTGGTCCTGGAGCTGGGGGAGGCCGGAGACGGTCACCGCGCCGATGACGCCCACGTTCTCGACGTTGATCGGGAACGAGCCGCCGTGGGCCGCGTAGGTGTCGGGGTCGAGGCGGGAGGAGTCCTCGAACGTCGTGCCCTTGGCGCGGAAGCGGGCGCCGACCAGGTAGGAGGAGGCGCCGTAGCGCTCCACGACCCGGCGCTTGCGGGCGATCCAGGAGTCGTTGTCGGGGGTGGAGCCCGGCAGGGCCGCGTGGAAGAGCTGCTGGCCGGCGCGGTGGATGTCGATGGCGACCGGGGCCTGGCGCTCCCGGGCCAGTTCGACCAGCAGCGAGCCGAGGGCCCAGGCGTCGTCGTACGTGAACCGCGGGAAGACCAGGCGGCGTTCCTGGGCCTCCAACTCCCCTATGGACGGGGTGAGTTCGGGGGTGGTCCGGGGGGTGATCTGCGGGTGGTGCTGGGGGTGCTGCTGGTGTGGCATCAGAGGGTCACCGTCACCTTGTCCGTGGCCGACTTGCGGGCCGCTTCCAGTACGTCGAGGGCGGCGGCCGCCTCCAGCGCGGTCACCGGATTGGGGCCGGCGCCGGTCAGGGCGCGGGCGACGGCCGTGTAGTAGGCGGGGTAGTCGCCGGGGAGCGTCGGTACGGGGGTGCCGCCGCCGGTCAGCGGGGACTCTCCGGCGCCGATACGGCCGTACAGGGACTCGGGCTCCGCGCCCCACCGGGGGCCGGGGCGCAGGCCCTCGCGCAGGGCCGCCTCCTGCGGGTCGAGGCCGTACTTCACATAGCCCGCCTGCGAGCCCAGCACCCGGAAGCGGGGGCCGAGCTGGGCGGTCGTCGCGGACACGTAGAGGTGGGAGCGGACGCCGTTCGCGTGCGTGAGCGCGATGAAGGTGTCGTCGTCGGTCTCGGCGCCGGGGCGGCGGAGGTCCGTCTCGGCGTAGACCTCGGTGACCGGGCCGAAGAGGACCAGGGCCTGGTCGACGACATGGCTGCCGAGGTCGTAGAGCAGACCTCCGATCTCTGCGGGGTCGCCGGACTCGCGCCAGCCGCCCTTGGGCTGGGGGCGCCAGCGCTCGAAGCGGGACTCGAAGCGCCATACGTCACCCAGGTCTCCCTGGGTGATCAGCTTGCGGAGGGTCAGGAAGTCGTTGTCCCAGCGGCGGTTCTGGAAGACCGACAGGAGCAGGCCGCGCTCCTCGGCGAGAGCGGCGAGGTCGCGGGCCTCGGCCGCGGTGCCGGCCAGCGGCTTGTCCACGACGACCGGCAGGCCGGCCTTCAGGGCGGCGGTGGCGAGCGGGACGTGCGTCCTGTTCGGGGAGGCGATGACGACCAGGTCCAGCTCGTCCGCGCGGTCGAACAGCTCCTCGGGGCCGGCGGCGAGCGTCACGTCCGGGAACTCGGCGCGGGCCTGCTGCTGCCGCTCCGGGTTGGCGGTGACCACGGTGTCCAGGGCGAGGCCCTCCGTGGCGGCGATCAGCGGGGCGTGGAAGACGGAGCCGGCGAGGCCGTAGCCGATCAGGCCGACGCGGAGGGGGGTGGCGGTCGTGCGCCCTGTCATGGATCCCATGGAGCTACTTTCGCAACGCTGTTGCCAAAGTGCAAGTGGTGGGGACAATGGGTGGCGTGAACAGGACGAGGACGGCGAGCGGTGTGTCGGCGGGCGGAGTGTCGGCGAGCGGTGGCGGGCCGGTGGGGGCGAACCTCGTCGCGGTGCGGTCGCACAACGCCGCGCTGGTGCTGGGGCTGCTGCGGGACGCCGGGGCGGAGGGGATCAGCCGGCTCGAACTGGCCGAGCGGACCGGGCTGACCCCGCAGGCCGTCAGCAAGATCACCGCGCGGCTGCGGGAGGAGGGGTTCGCGGCGGAGGCCGGGCGGCGGGCGTCGACGGGGGGCAAGCCGCGGACCGTGCTGCGGCTGGTGCCCGAGGCCGGGCACGCGGTGGGGGTGCATCTGGACCGGGACGAGCTGCGGGTGGTGCTGGTCGATCTGGACGGGGCCGTGGTGGGGGAGCGGCGGGCCGAGCTGGATCTGGGGGCCGGGGCGGAGGCGGTGCTGGCGGTGGTCGGGGATGCGGTGACGGGGGTGGTGCGGGAGGTGCTGGGCGCGTTTCCGGGTGAGGAAGGGCCGGGCGGGGAGAGGGCGGCCGGGGAGGAGCCGGCCGGGAAGGGTCCGGCGGGGGCCGGGTCGCTGCTCGGGGTGGGGGTGGCGCTTCCGGGGCCGCTCGATCATGCGCGCGGGGTGCTGCACCGGGTGACCGGGTTTCCCGAGTGGGACGGGTTTCCGCTGCGGGACGCGCTCGGGGAGCGGTTGGGGGTGCCGGTGGTGGTGGACAAGGACACCAATGCGGCGGCGCTCGGCTTGTCGGTCGGGGGTGAGGGGAGCGAGGGCGGCTCCTTCGCCTATCTGCATCTCGGTACGGGGCTCGGGGCCGGGTTGGTGATCGGTGGGCGTGTGCATCGGGGGGTGCGGACCGGGGCGGGGGAGTTCGGGCACCAGGTGATCCAGCTGGACGGGCCGCTGTGCGAGTGCGGGAACCGGGGGTGCGTGGAGGCGCTGTGCCTGGCGGCGGTGGGCCGCGGGGAGGACGGGGAGGCGGCGCGGGTGCTGGGGGTGGCGGCGGCGAATCTGGTCGGGCTGCTGGACATCGATGTGGTGCTGCTCGGGGGGCGGACGATCGCGGGGGCACCGGAGGGTTTTGTGCGGGGAGTCGGGGAGGTGCTCGATGCCCGGGCTCGGCGGGAGGGAGTGCGTGGGGCATCCGTGCGGGTCGCTCCGCGGGGGGAGCGGGTGGTGGCGGAGGGGGCCGCGCAGTTGCTGTTGGCGCCGGTGTTCGGGCGGGGGGATGTGCGCGCCGAAGGGGCGCGGGGAACTGCGCGACCAGCCACGGCGGACCCGCAACCGCGTACTGTCTGACGCGGCTCGGTGGGTGGGCGTCGGTCAGGTCATGCCGGCAGGTTCAGCTGCCAGGAGACGCCGAAGCGGTCGTTGAGCCAGGTGAACTTGGCGCTGAAGCCGTAGTTGCCCAGGGGCATGAGTTCCGTGCCCTGCTCGGTGAGGGCGGCGTGCAGGCGGTCGATCTCGGCCTCGTCCTCGCACTGCACGAAGAGTGAGATCGCGGGCGTGAAGGTGAAGTCGTGGTGCGCGGGGCTGTCGATGCACATGAACTGCTGCCCGGCGAGCGAGAACGTGGCGTGCTGCACGCTCCCCTCCTTGCCGGTGCCGTCGGCCCCGTAGCGGGTGACGTTGACGACCTCGGCGTCGTCGAAGAGCGAGGTGTAGAAGGTCATCGCCTCCTCGGCGACGCCCTCGAACATCAGGAACGTGGTGATCTTCTGGGACGTCGCGATCTTCATGATGCATGCTCCTCAGCGCTTTCGGGGAGGGTGCGCAGGCCTGTTCAAGTGTTACCCCGCCGATCGAGCGGACTTCGCGGCCCGTACCGGAGTGGCGGACGCCGGCGTGCCCATCTGACCGACATGGTTATGTGTTTATGCGACCATTCACACCTCTGGCCCTCTGCCTCACCGCAGCCGCCGCGTCCGCCTCCGCCTGGGTGGTCGGCCCCGCGGCGCAGGCCGCCGCCCTCGCCGACCCGCCACCGGCCTGCACCGGCGGCAACCCGCGGGCCTTCCCCCTCGCCGCGCGGATCCGGGGCGGCCCGCCCTCCTACGAGGCGGGCGGCGGCTACGGCACCTGGTACATCGACCTCACCAACACCACCAGCCACGCCTGCACCGGCATCCATCCGTTGATCGTCCTCGTCGACGACAAGCGCGAGCTGAAACCGAACCAGCCCAAGCTGGAGTTCTACGACGGCGCCACGGCCCGGCCGGTGACGTTCGAGAGTACCGACGAGCAGGAGCTGATCGGCGTGCTCGACGGCGCCGGGTTCCACGGGTTCGCCGTACCGCCTCGCAGGACCGTCAGCGTCAAGGTCAGACTCGTGTTCCCCTCCGACACCGCATCCAACCAGGTCACCGCCAACGCCGCCGTCGTACAGCGCCGGGGCGACGACGGGGACTGGGTCGGGGAGTCCAATGCCTACCGCTTCGGGATCGGGGAGTATGCGTCGCCGGCTCCGGACGCCACGCAGAGCCCGGCTCCGGACGCCTCCCAGGAGGGCGGCGGTGTGGCACCCAGCGTGTCCGCCGGTACGCAGGCCACACCCGGCACCGGAACCGAAGCCCCGGCCACCCCCACCGCCGACCCCGACCTGCCGTACGCCGCCGTGGCGGAGGGCGACGGGGAGGACCCGAGTGAGCTGGCACTGACCGGATCCCGCCTCGCCCAAGGGCTGCTCGCGGCCACCGCCGCGCTTCTCGGGGTCGCCGGCGGCGCGTTGCTACTGGCCCGCAGACGCCGCTGAGCCCGGGGGCCGTACCTCGGACACCCCTGCCGTCTGCGACGATCCCTGCGTGGACTACCCGAACGACCAGGCCCCCGGCGCCCCCGTCCGCTCCGGCATCCCCGAGCACGGGCGTATCCCCAAGTACTACGCGGTGAAGGCGCGGATCGCCGCGCTGCTGGAGGAGCTGGGGGAGGACGGCGTCATCCCCACCGAGCGGGACCTCGCCGAGCGCTACGACGTCGCCCGGGAGACCGTCCGGCAGGCCGTACGGGAGCTGGTGCTGGAAGGGCGGCTGCGGCGCAAGGGCCGGGGAACCGTCGTCGCCGGGCCCAAGCTCGCCCAGCCGCTGTCGCTCGCGAGCTACACCGAGGGTGTGCGCCGGCAGGGCCGTACGCCCGGTCGTGCGCTCGTCACCCTGGACCGTTTCCCCTGCCCGGACGCCCTCGCGGCCGAGACCGGGCTCACCCGCGGCGAACCCGTCTGGCACCTGGAGCGCGTGCTGCTCGCCGACGAGGAGCGGGTCGGCCTGGAGAGCACGTACGTCGCCGTCGAGCGGGTGCCCCGGCTGGACGCCGACTTCGACCCCGACTCCTCCTTCTACGGCTATCTGACCAGCCAGGGCATCTCCTTCGGCGACGCCGACGAGCGCATCGAGACCGTGCTGGCCACGCCCCGCGAGGCCCTGCTCATCGGCACCCCGCCCGCCCTGCCGATGCTGCTGATCCACCGCGTCTCCCGGGACACCGACGGCAGGCCCCTGGAGCGCGTGCGCTCGCTGTACCGGGGGGACCGGTTCTCCTTCACCACCCACCTCAAGGGCTGAAAAGCGACTGATGTCCCGGTATCGACCTCGCTGTAATGTCACAGAAAGATAACGGGTCTAGCCCAAACGTGATGGGTCGTTCACGCTCGCGTTGTCAGCCGGATGTCTCCGGTTCCCCGATCCCGAGGAGCGTTGCCGTCGTGAAAGTGACAGTCGTCGGAGCAGGCGTGGTGGGCACCATGCACGCCTGGCACGCGGTACAGCGCGGCCACCAGGTCGTCCAGATCGAGCGCGAGGCCGAGGCGCGCGGCGCCTCGCTGCGCAACTTCGGGCAGATCTGGGTCAGTGGCCGCGCCGCCGGAGAAGAGCTGGAGACCGCGCTGCGGGCGCGGGAGCTGTGGGAAGGGATCGGCGCACGGGTGCCGGCGCTGGGCTTCAGGGCGAACGGGTCCCTGACCCCCGTCCGCGGCCCCCTGGAGCTCGCCGTCGCCGAGGCCGCCGTGGCCCGCGCGGACGCCGCTGCCCGCGGTTACAAGCTCCTCGTCCCGAGCGAGGCCCGCGCCCTCAACCCGGCCCTGCGGGGCGACTTCACCGCCGCCCTGTACTGCGAGCGGGACGCGGCGGTCGAGCCGCGCACCGCCCAAATCGCCCTCCGTACAGCGCTGTTGAAATCCCCGAACTACACCTTCCTGCCGGGCCGGGAGGTGCGCGAGGTCGTCGGCGCCGGCACCGTCCGGGACGACCACGGCGACGTGCACCGCGCCGACACGGTCGTCCTGTGCACCGGCGCCTGGCTCGGCGGACTGGTCCGCGAACTCGCGGGCCCGGACCTCCCCGTGCGCCGGGTCCGCCTGCAGATGATGCAGACCGACCCGCTGGGCGAGCCGCTGCCGACCTCCGTCGCCGACGCCGACAGCTTCCGCTACTACCCGGCCTACGCCTCCCCGGCGCTGGACGAACTCAACGCCCGGCAGCCGCAGCCGGAGACCGCGGCCGCGCACAAGATGCAGCTGCTCATGGTGCAGCGCGCCGACGGCGGCCTGACCATCGGCGACACCCACGAGTACGAGCACCCCTTCGCCTTCGACACCGTCGAGGAGCCGTACGAGCACCTCACGGGGGTCGTCGAGTCCCTGCTCGGCCGGCCGCTGCCGCGCATCCGCCGCCGCTGGGCCGGTGTGTACGCGCAGTGCACCGAGCCCGGCCGGGTGGTGCACCGCCGGCAGGTGCGCGAGGGGGTGTGGCTGGTCACCGGGCCCGGCGGGCGCGGCATGACCTGCGCCCCCGCGATAGCCGAGACCACCGCGAACGAACTGGGCTGGTGAGCAACCCATGACCGACATCACCCCGGACATCCGTCTGGTCGTCCTGGACATGGCGGGTACGACCGTCGCCGACGGCGGACTGGTCGAGCGCGCCTTCGAGGCGGCGGCCGGCGAACTCGGCGTCGAGCCGGGCTCGGCCGAGCACGCCGAGCACCTCGCCTACGTCCGCGCCACCATGGGCGAGTCCAAGATCTCCGTCTTCCGCCACCTGTTCGGCGCCGAGGACCGCGCCCAGCGCGCCAACACCGCCTTCGAGAAGGCGTACGGCGATCTGGTCGCCGGCGGCCTGATCGCCCCGGTGCCGGGAGCGCGCGAGGCCATCGAGGAGCTGGCCGGCGGCGGCCGGACCGTCGTCCTGACCACCGGCTTCGCCCGGGTCACCCAGGACGCGATCCTCGACGCCCTCGGCTGGCGGGACCTCGTCCCGCTCACCCTGTGCCCGGTGGACGCCGGCGGGCGCGGGCGGCCGTACCCGGACATGGTCCTGGATGCCTTCGTCCGCACCAAGGCCGCCGAGGACGTACGCCAGGTCGCCGTCGTCGGGGACACCTCCTACGACGTGCTCAGCGGGGTACGCGCCGGGGCCGGGCTGGTCGCCGGCGTACGCACCGGGGCGCACGGCGACGAGGAGTTCCGCGCGGCCGGCGCCACGCACGTCCTCGACTCGGTCGCCGGCCTGCCGACCCTGCTCGCGGAAGAACGGTGAGATGAGCATCCGCTTCGACTCCGTCACCGTCGCCTACGACGGCAACGTCGTCCTCCACGAGCTCGACCTGACCGTCGAGCCCGGCGAGGTCATGGCGCTGCTCGGGCCGTCCGGCTCCGGCAAGACCACCGCGCTGCGGGCGGTCGCCGGGTTCGTACGGCCCGTGTCCGGGCGGGTGCTCCTCGGCGGCCGGGACGTGACGGACCTGCCGCCGTACCGGCGGGGCATCGGCATGGTCGTGCAGAGTTACGCGCTGTTCCCGCACATGCGGGTCGACGAGAACGTGGCCTTCGGACTCAGGGCGCGCAGGACGCCCAGGAGCGAGATACGGCAGCGGGTCGCCGAGGCGCTGGAGCTGACCGGGATGGCCGGCTACGCCCGCCGGCACCCGCGCGAGCTGTCCGGCGGGCAGCAGCAGCGGGTCGCCATCGCCCGCGCGCTGGCCATCCGGCCGGACGTGCTCCTCCTCGACGAACCGCTGTCCGCGCTGGACGCCCGGCTGCGGTCCGGGATGCTGGCCGAACTCGCCCGGCTGCACCGTGAGTTGCCGGACATGACGATGCTGTACGTCACCCACGACCAGGTCGAGGCGCTGACGCTGGCCGACCGGATCGCGGTGATGGACAAGGCGAAGCTGCGGGCCTGTGGCACGCCGCGGGAGCTGTACCGGGCGCCGGCCGACGAGTTCACGGCGTCCTTCGTGGGTGGTGCGAATCTGGTACCGGTGACCGTGGGCTCCGGGGGAGTCGCGTTCGCGGGCACGGAACTGAAGGTCGACACGGCGGGCGCCGCCGCGGGAGCGCGGGCCACGCTGTGTGTACGGCCGCATCTGGTCGGGCTGGGCGAGGGCCCCAATCAACTCGTCGGTGCCGTACGGGAGATCCAGTGGCGCGGCGCCACGCACCGGCTGTACGTCGAGGTCGACGGGCATTGCGTCATGGCGGACGTGCGCGAGCTGAAGGATCCGCCCCGGCACGGAGAGACCGTGACCCTGCACTTCGCCCCCGAGGACGCGGTGTTGCTGCCCGCGGAGGCCGGCCATGAGTAGGCGGCTGCTGTGGGCCCTTCCTCCCGTGGCGCTCCTCGCCCTCCTCTTCCTCTACCCCCTCGCCCTCGTCGTCCGGCAGTCCTTCCAGCCGGACAGCGGAGGCACCTCCCTCCAGCCGTACGCCGACGTCTTCGCCTCCGAAGGCTTCCGGAACGCGCTGTGGACCACCGTCTGGCTGGCGCTCGCCTCCACCGCCGGGTGCCTGGTCCTCGGGTTCCTGCTGTCGCTGGTCATCTCGTTCGTGCCGTTCCCCGGGGCGAAGGGGGTGGCCCGGTTCATCGACGTGTACCTGTCCTTCCCGTCCTTCCTCATCACGCTGGCACTGCTGTTCATCTACGGCACGACAGGGATCATCGGCTCCTTCCAGTTCCTCACCACGCCCTGGGGTGTGCTGCTGGCCGAGGTCACCTACTTCACGCCGTTCGTGATGCGGCCGCTGCTCGCCGCCTTCTCGCAGCTCGACACCGCGCAGCTGGAGGCGGCCGGTTCGCTGGGAGCGCGGGCGCCCCGGATCGTGCGCCGGATCGTCCTGCCGGAGGTGCTGCCCGCGCTCGCGGCCGGCGGGAGCCTGGTGCTGGTGCTGTGTCTCAACGAGTTCGGGATCGTGCTGTTCACCGGCGCGAAGGGGGTCACCACCCTGCCGATGCTCGTGTACGGCAAGGCGATCCTGGAGTCCGACTATCCGGGCGCCTGTGTGGTCGCCGTCGCCAACGTCCTGATCTCCGTGGGTCTTTACGGCCTCTACCGGGTGGTGAGCCGTCGTGCTGGTGCATAGCCGCAAGGCCAGGTGGGCCGTCTGGGCGGTGTTCCTCGTCCTGTTCGTGCCGGTGTTCGCGCTTCCCCTGCTCGTCGTCCTCGGCGCCTCCATCGCCACCCACTGGTCCGGCGCGCTGCCCTCGGGACTGACCACCGCGAACTACCGTGCAGCCACCCGTGGCGAGGCCCTCCAGGCCCTCACCACCAGCCTGCTCACGGCCACCGCCGCCAGCCTGCTCGCGCTGACCGTCGGGACCTGGGCCGCGCTGGCCGCCGCCGGGCTCAAGCAGCGCCACCGGCGGCTCATGGACGCCCTGTTCGTCCTGCCGGTCGCCGTGCCGTCGGTCGTGGTCGGACTGTCGGTCCTGGTGGCCTTCTCCAAGCCGCCGATGCTGCTCAACGGCACCCGGTGGATCGTGATCCTCGCCCACACCGTGCTGGTCACCGCGTTCGCCCACCAGTCCGTGTCGGCGGCGATCACCCGCCTCGACCCGGCCTACGAACAGGCCGCCGCCTCCCTCGGCGCCCGGCCCGCCCACGTCCTGCGGCGGGTCCGCCTGCCCCTGCTGCTGCCCTCCCTCACCGCCGCCGCCGGCCTCTGCTTCGCCCTGTCCATGGGCGAGCTGAGCGCCACGATGATGCTCTATCCGCCGGACTGGACCCCGCTGCCCGTCCTGATCTACGCGGCCACCGACCGCGGTGCCCTGTTCACCGGCTCGGCCGTCGCCGTGGTGCTGATGGCCGCGACCCTGCTCGTCCTGTTCGCCGTCTCCCGGGTCCGCACCCGGGCGTCGTACCGCTGATCACTCCACACCCCCGTAATTCCCTTCACCCGCCAGGAGCTGGCCTCGCCATGTCCGGAAACCGCCTCACGCTCGCCGTAGCCCTCGCCCTGCTCGCCACCCCCGTGCTGTCCGCCTGCGGCGGCTCCTCCGCCGCCTCCGACGCCAAGTCCGTCACCGTCTACAGCGCCGACGGCCTCAAGGGCGAGAACGGCGACGGCTGGTACGACAAGGTCTTCGCCGACTTCACCAAGCAGACCGGCATCAAGGTCAAGTACGTCGAGGGCGGGTCGGGCGAGATGGTGCAGCGCGCCGTCCGCGAGAAGTCCAACCCGCAGGCCGATGTGCTGGTCACCCTGCCCCCGTTCATCCAGCAGGCCGACAGCAAGGGCCTGCTGCAGAAGTACCAGCCGAAGGACTCCGGCCAGGTCGGCGGCGGCGACAAGGGCGCCGACGGCACATGGACCTCCGTGGTCAACAACTACTTCGGGTTCGTCTACAACAAGAAGGAGCTGAACCAGGCCCCGAAGACCTGGGACGAACTGCTCGACTCCAAGTACAAGAACAAGCTCCAGTACTCCACCCCCGGTGTCGCCGGTGACGGCACCGCCGTGCTCATCAAGGCAGTCCACGACTTCGGCGGCAAGGAGCAGGCGCTCGCCTACCTGAAGAAGCTCCAGGCCAACAACGTCGGCCCGTCCGCCTCCACCGGCAAGCTCGCACCCAAGGTGGACAAGGGCGAGCTGCTCGTCGCCAACGGCGATGTGCAGATGAACTACGCCCAGTCCAAGGACATGCCGGGCCTCGGCATCTGGTTCCCGGCCGGCCAGGACGGCAAGCCCACCACCTTCGCCCTGCCGTACGCGGCCGGCCTGGTCACCGAGGCCCCGCACAGCGAGAACGGCAAGAAGCTGCTCGACTTCATGCTCGCGCGGAAGCAGCAGCAGGAGGTCAGCGAGATCGGCGGCGGCTTCGCCGCCCGCCAGGACGTCAAGGCCACCGACGCCAACGCCATCGCCCTCACCAGGCTGATGGACGGCGTGGAGATCTTCGAGCCGGACTGGAACGACATCGACAAGAACCTCATGTCGTACGTGGAGGACTGGAAGTCGGCCACCGGAAGCTGAGCCGATCGGTCGCCGTACGGCCGGGTCAAGATCAGGCCGCGCTGATTAGGCTGGGGGCGTCGGTACGCCGTGGTTCCGGCGTCCCCCGCTCTTCTTGACCGTACGCACGCCAGGAGACGCACAACATGGCAGACCGCAAGCCGATCGAGTCGTGGCTCACCGACATGGACGGTGTCCTGATCCACGAGGGTGTTCCGATCCCCGGCGCCGACGCCTTCCTGAAGAAGCTGCGCGAGTCCGGGCGGCCCTTCCTGGTGCTCACCAACAACTCCATCTACACCGCCCGGGACCTGCACGCGCGGCTGCGCCGCATGGGCCTGGACGTGCCGGAGAAGAACATCTGGACCTCCGCCCTGGCCACCGCCCAGTTCCTCGACGACCAGCGGCCCGGCGGCAGCGCCTATGTCATCGGCGAGGCCGGTCTGACCACGGCGCTGCACGACATCGGCTACATCCTCACCGACCACGCCCCCGACTTCGTCATCCTCGGCGAGACCCGCACCTATTCCTTCGAGGCCCTGACCAAGGCCGTGCGGCTGATCAACGACGGCGCCCGGTTCATCGCCACCAACCCGGACAACGTCGGCCCCTCCACCGAGGGCGACCTGCCCGCCACCGGCTCGGTCGCCGCCCTGATCACCGCCGCGACCGGCAAGAAGCCGTACTTCGTGGGCAAGCCCAACCCGCTGATGATGCGCGCCGGGCTCAACGCCATCGGGGCCCACTCCGAGAACTCCGCGATGATCGGCGACCGCATGGACACCGATGTCCTCGCGGGCCTGGAGGCCGGGATGCGCACCTTCCTGGTGCTGTCCGGCGTCACCCAGCCCGACGACGTCGACCGCTATCCCTTCCGCCCCTCGCAGGTCGTCGACTCCATCGCGGACCTGGTCGACCTCGTCTGAGCTGCCGCCAAACGGGTCTGACCTGGGGTTTTCAAACCTTCATCCACCCGTTCGGAGCAATCGGGCGCCTCCCGAGGATGCGGAGGCGCCCGGCGCGGGGGAGCCTCCTGGTAACTGGAGGTTCACGATGGGCTCACTACGCCTCACTCTCTGTACGGGAATCCTGGCCGTCGCCGCGTTCGCCCCGGCGGCCCACGCGGCCGACGGAGGCTCGGTCTCCGTGACGCCCGCGGCCCCCGCACCCGGCACCGACGTCTCCGTGCGGGTGCACGGTTGCTCCGGGCGGCAGGGCACCGCCGTCTCGGACGCGTTCGTCGCCGACGCGCAGCTGACCGGCAGCCAGGGCACCCTGTCCGGCGAGACCCGCGTCCGCTCCTCCCTCAGGGCGGGCGCCTACGACGTCAGGATCACCTGCGCCGACTTCGTGATCAGCGGCAGGATCACGGTGGTCGACAGGGGGACGGCGCCGGGGACGGCGCCCAACCAGGCAGTCGGACCGTTCCAGGACCCCGGCCGCCTGTTCGGTGGGGCCCCCTCGCCCGTCGCCCCCGTCCCCGCGGGCGGCGGCGGCACCGCTCACTTCGCCACGGTGGCCACCACCGACTCCGGCCCCGACACCGGCCAGGCGGTGACCGGCCTGGCCCTCGCGGGCATCGCGGCGGTCGCCGTCGGGCTCCGTACCCGCCGCGGCCGCGGCACCCGCTGAGCGCCGCCCATGTCCGACGACCACGGGCGCACCACCGGCACCGACCGGCTCATCACCTGGCTGACCTGGGCGGTGCTGCTGTTCGGGCTGTGGCTGTGGGGGCGCGGGCTGACCGGCGTACCGCACACCACGGACGGCCCCGCCACCGGGAACCTGTTCGGCCTCGCACCCGCGCAGGCCGCCCGGCTGCCCAGCCCGGCCACGCCGCTCGGGGCGGGCGCCGTGCCCCAGCGCGTCGACATCCCCCAACTGGGCGTCCAGGCGCCGGTGGTGAGCCGCGGACTGGACGCCCGGGGCGCCGTCGACCCGCCCCCGTTCGACCAGCCGGGCGTCGTCGGCTGGTACGGCGCCGGCACCACACCCGGCGCCAGCGGTGCGGCGCTCCTGGTCGGGCACGTCGACACGGAGACCCGGCCCGCGGTCTTCTACCGGCTCAGCACCCTCAAGCCCGGCGAGACGGTCCGGGTGGTCCGCTCGGACGGCAAGGTCGCCCAGTTCGTCATCGACGACGTCCGCGTGCTGCCCCGCGCCGGCTTCGACGCCCGCCAGGCCTACGGCCCCCACCGGCCGGGTCGCGCCGAGCTGCGCCTGATCACCTGCGGCGGCCCCTTCGACCGCGCCGCCCACAGCTACACGGCCAACGTCGTGGTCTCCGCGTACCTCACCGGAACCGCCGGCTGACCCCCGTACGTCCGGTCCCGTACGCCCCGCCGCACGACCTCGCGACCTCGTGACGGACCGGGCGGATATGCCACGATTGGACACCCGGACCAGTGCGCCCAGGGGGGAATCGCATGTACGACAGCAGGGGGGCCCGTTCTTCCGCGCGGGCGTCGGCGGCGGCGGTGCTGGGGGCGGCGCTGCTGCTCGCCGGATGCTCCTCCGGCGGCGGGGACAAGAACGGCGACCCGGGGGCCCGGATCACCCAACAGCCCAAGGCCGCCGATCCGTTCTGGGTGAACCCGGACGGCACCGCGGCCCGTCAGCTAACCGCCTACGAGAAGTCCGGCAAGACGGCCGAGGCCGCGCAGATCCGCAAGATCGCCGAGCAGCCGGTGGGGGAGTGGATCGGCCCGGAGAATCCGGAGAAGGAGGCGCGCGGCTTCACCGAGGCCGCCGCGAAGTCCGACCGCACGGCCCTGCTCGTCCTCTACGACATCCCGCACCGCGACTGCGGCCAGTACTCCCAGGGCGGCGCCGCCGACGGCAACGCCTACCGCGCCTGGATCGACGCCGTGGCCCGGGGCATCGAGGACCGTCCCGCCATCGTGATCCTGGAACCGGACGCCGTGCTCCACCTCGTGGACGGCTGCACCCCGGCCCAGTTCCACGAGGAGCGCTACGACCTTCTCAAGGGCGCGATCGCGAGGCTCAAGTCGCTGAAGAACACCAAGGTCTACCTGGACGCGGGCAACGCCGGCTGGGGCCGCCCCGACCAGATCTTCCAGCCCCTCCAGCAGGCCGGCATCGACCAGGCCGACGGCTTCTCCGTCAACGTCTCCAACTTCTACTCCACCCAGGACTCCATCGCCTACGGCAAGCAGCTCTCGGCGAAGGTCGGCAACAAGCACTTCGTCATCGACACGAGCCGCAACGGCAACGGCCCCTACACGTCCGGCGACCCGGCCCAGCGCTGGTGCAACCCGCCGGGCCGGGCCCTGGGCGAGACCCCGACGACGAAGACCGCCGACCCCCTGGTGGACGCCTATCTGTGGGTCAAGCGGCCGGGGGAGTCGGACGGGCAGTGCAAGGGGGGTCCCAAGGCGGGGGACTGGTGGGCGACGTACGCTCTCGGACTCGCCGAGAAGAGCAAGTGACCCCTACGGAACCCTCACCCACTGCGCCTTGCTCGGCGTCCCCTGGTCATCGTCCACGAACAACATGTACCAACCGGAGGTGACCAGGTTCCGGTTCTCCGGGACCGTCACCGTGATCCTGTTCCCGGACGTCTTGAAGTCCAGGGCGATGGACCGCTGGTCGACGTCCGTCACGTGCGTCGACGCACTCGGCCGGATCAACCGCACCTTCTTGATGCCGGCCGCGTGATCCGACGTGAACGTCCCCGAGGCGCCGCGGGCGATCGTCTGCGGGCCACCGCTCAGCGTCGGCCGCGAGTCCCGGTACAGATACGGCGGTGTGTAGATCTCGATCCGCTGCTCGAACTTCCCCGGCCTGGTGTTCGCCTTGTCGCCGTACAGCGAGTCGGAGCCGAAGAACATCACCCGGCCGTCCGGCAGCAGGATCGACCCGGAGTGGTAGTTACGCCCCACCAGCGGATCCGCGACCCGGGTGAAGCTGTTGCTGTCGGGGTGGTACAGCCGCGCCTGCAGGATGTTGGAGTCGCCGCGCCCCCGGTAGTCCTCGGAGCCGCCGGAGACCAGCACCGTGTCGTCGGGCAGGACCGAGGACTGCGGATAGCGCGTGCCCTTCTCCAACTCGGGACCGTCCACGAAGTGCGGGTTCTGCGCCTTCAGGTCGATCAGCCGGGTCTTCCTGCTGGACAGCTTCGACTCACCGACGCCGCCACCGCCGATCACCATGAACCTCTCGTTCTGCGCCGGAGGCAGCAGCACGGTCCCTGAGGTCTCCATCATGTTCGGGTCGCTCAGCCCGGGGAGCTTGCTGAACTTGTTGGTGTCGACGTCCCAGATGCCGGGGTCCCGGCCGACGTTGTCCGGGCCGTACCCCGCGTTCGAACCCGAGTAGAAGATCTTCCCGTTCTGCGTCAGGAACAGGGCCGGATACGTCGGGAACTGCCGGACCGTCTTCGTGTACGTCCACTTCTTCGTCTTCGGGTCGAAGACCTCGTTCTTGCCCGGCACCAGCTGACCGATGTCGTCCAGGCCGGAGACGCTGAGGATCCTGCCGTCCGACAGGGTGGTGAGCGTCGGGTACCAGCGGGCCTCGTTCATCGGGTCGACCTTGACGTACCGCTCGGCGACCGGATCGAACTCGTAGGCGTCCTTGATTCCCTCGAAGTCCTTCTTGTCGAGGGCGAGCTTCTGCGCGATGCCATAGGTGTTGCGCGCGTCGGTGCCGGTCAGGCCCTGGATCCGGTAGTTGTCCTGGGTGCCGGTCTCGTACTGGGCGCCCTCCTGCGGCGCCTCGACGTAGACACGGCCGTAACCGGGGTTGTTCCGCAGCCACTTGCCGGTTTTGTCGAAGACCTTGGTGGCGCGCGGGATCAGCACCGGGTCCTGGGAGACGAACGTCCTGCCGTTCTGCTTGCCGGTGAACCTGGTGCCCGCGGGCAGGGTGATCGGCTTGTCCGGGTTCTCGTTGTAGAGAATCATGACGCCGCCGGCCTTCTTGACGTCACCCTTGAGCTTCTCGTACCGCTTGGTGCCGCCCGCGATCAGCAGATTGCCGTTGGCGAGCTGGGTGTGGCCGGTGCAGAACAGGTCGCTGGGCGTGGGGATCTTCTTGATCGTGCCCTTGACCGGGTCCCAGATCCGGGTGTCGAACTTCTTCTCGTTGAAGTTGTCCTGGTTGTTGCCCGAGCCGGCCACCAGCAGCACCTTGCCGGTGTGCAGGAGCGCCGCGTGGATGGTGTCCTGGCGGTACTCCGGCGGGAACTCGATGATGTCCCAGTGGCCGTTCTCGGCCTTGTACTCGGGTCTGTTGATCTTGTACTGGTGATACTGCGCGGTGCCGAAGCGGTAGAGCCACGGCCCGTTCATCCCGGCCAGCGCGAGTACCACCGCCGTACCGATCGCGAGCCTGCGGGCGCGACGGCGGCCGGCCTGGTCCTTCATTCCTTGCTTCCCCCAAGTCCGCCAAGGGCGATCTGCATGGTCTGCTCGTTCTCCCCGCTCCGGTCCGCGCTGCGGCCCCCTTGCTGCTCGCCGGCCGTCCAGGTGGGCCGCTTGAGCGGCGGATGGGCCGCGTACGGGGCGGGCACCGCGTCCCGCGGTTCGCCGGCCGCCGTGGCCGCCGCCGGCCTCGGCTTCTTCCGCTCCTGCCGCAGCGTGTACCGCCAGGCGCAGATCGGCGAGGCGGTGATCAGCAGGGCGAAGGACGCCCAGGTGAGCATCGCGGGGTGGGAGTGCCCGAACACGAAGCCGGCGGCGAGCGAGCCGGCGAAGACCAGGATGAAGAACCAGTGCACCCGGAACGTCCCGAACAGCGTGTCGGGGCTCGCCGACTCGCCCTTCGGCGTCACCACGAACCTGCTCTTGCGGCGCAGTACGGCGTCCATCAGGGAGCGTGCGTAGATCGGCGCGGACAGGGCGGACATCACCATGCCCGCGACACCGCCGGAGCCCTCCGGCTCGTGCGGGGAGACATTGTGCCGCCGGTTCCAGATGTACAGCCCGATCTGGAGCGCGGAGGCGTTGCCGTACAGCATCAGCCACACGGTCGGGTCGATGTTCACGCCCGAGGCGCCCAGGCCCAGGAACAGGGCGCAACTCAGCGCCGCGAGGATCCAGTTGAGGGCGGACATCGGATAGAAGATGATCATCATCGTGTAATTGAAGAGCTTGCCCGGCCCCAGCGTGAACAGGCCCTTCCAGTACTGCTTGAGGATCGTCTCGTACGTGCCCCGGGACCAGCGCAGCTGCTGGGTGAAGAAGTCCGTCCAGGCGTTCGGCCCCTCGCCGACCGCGAGCACGTCCGGGGTGTACACGGACTTCCACTTCCGGCCCGTGGCCGGGTTCTTGGCACGGTGCATCTCGAAGCCCGTCGCCATGTCCTCGGTGATGGAGTCGTACAGGCCGCCGATCTGCTTGAGGGCGCTGATCCGCACTGCGTTGGACGTGCCGACGAACATCGGGGCGCCGTAGCGGTTGCCGGCGCGCTGGATCAGGGCGTGGAAGAGGAACTGCTGGGACTCGGCGGCCTTGGTGACGAAGGTGTCGTAGTTGCCGTACACCTGCGGGCCGATGACGAAGCCGACGTCCGGGTCGCGGAAGTAACCGAGCATCCGCTCCAGGTAGTTGGGCAGCGGAACGTGGTCGGTGTCGACCGAGGCGAAGAAGTCGTAGTCGTCGCCGTGTGCCGCCAGCCAGGCGTTGTAGTTGCCGTGCTTGGTCCTGGCGCGGTGCGGGCCTTTGGGCTGGTTCCACCGCTCGACGCCCTTGCGGGTGAAGTGGTGCACGCCGAGCCGGGCGCAGACCTCCTTGACGGCCGGGTCGTCGCCCTCGTCCAGCAACCACACGTGCAGCAGGCCCCGGTGACGGAGCTTCACCGCCGCCTCCAGGGTCTTCGTCACCATCTCCAGCGGCTCCTTGCCGGGCACGAAGGTGGTGAGGAAGGCGACTCTGGTGCCGGTCTCCGGGATCACCGGGACCGGGTCGCGGGCGACGAGCGTGGCGTGCGCGTTGGACAGCACGTTCATGCAGCGGAAGAACTCGATCAGGCCGATCGAGACGAGCATGACGACGTCGAGCACCGGCAGGAAGTCATGGGCGGGATAGTCCCGTTCGGTCCAGTGCTCGGGCTGCAGCAGCCAGAACAGCAGGACCAGGGAGAGGATCGGGGCCGCGCCCAGCATGAGCGCGGCGCGGATGCGGTGCGGCTCCTGGGAGAGCAGCGACCGGTACTGCACCTTGTAGGGCTTGCCCGGGTCGGGCTGGGTGAGGGGGCCCGCGAGTCGGCTGTAGTGCTCGTAGTCGTATCTCGGCAGGCTCTTCCTTATCCGGCGGAACTGGGCCGTCCGGTGCCCGATCACCCTCAACTGCGTGGTCTGTGACGGATCGTCGTGAACGTGGCTCTGTCCGGCGCCCGTCGGCGTCGACGTCATGAGTCATTCCCCCCACACGCAGGTCACCGCGTGTTCTGTCGCTGTGGTGGCTCGCAGTCCCCACGTCTTCCCCACCCTGTAGACACGGGACGGCGACCTTCCGGTTGCATGATGCCCCCCTCGGCATCGGTTCATGGGCGGGCCCCCTCCCCGCCGTCCGGCAACCGTTTGCTTCCCCCCAACTCCCGCCAAACGGCGGCAGCTTGGACACCCAGGGTTCTACGGCGCTCCGCATGATCGCAAGACGCGAAACATGGTGTTTACCGCTCAAACCCGTTCATTGTGGCGCGCGTGGGGCTCGGGAGGCGGGGGCGCGCCGGTGGTCTGTGGCGGCCGGGGCGCGCCGGTGGTCTCGGCGGGCCGTGGTGTGCCGGTGGTCTCGGGGGGCCGGGGTGTGCCGGTGGTGGAGAGGCGGACGCGGATGTTGCCGAAGTGATCTCTTATGGCCTCCTCCGCCCGCAGTGAGTCGCCGGACCGGACCGCGTCCAGGATCTCCCGGTGCTGCCGGCAGGTGACCCTGGGGTCCTGCGGCACGTCCACCAGATCCCGCTGCACCCGGTGGAAGGCGTCCCAGAACGCCTCCAGCACCTCGCTCAGCAGCACGTTGTCCAGCCCCCGGTAGAGGGTGGCGTGAAAGGCCCGGTCGGTCTCGGCGAGGCCCGCCCCCTCGGCGGCCTCCTGTTCCATACGGTCCACGAGGGCGTCCAGTTCAACGAGGTCCGCCTCGGGCAGCCGCCCGGCGAGCCGCGAGACCAGCCCGGTCTCCACGGCCTCGCGCAGCTCCAGCAGCTGCAGCAGGGAGTCCTCGCCGCGGTAGTGCCCGGCGACGGTGCGGAAGGCCAGGCCCTCGATCATGGGTGCGAAGGACATCGAGCCGACGTACGTCCCGAACCCGTGCCGGATCTCCACGATCCCCATCGCCTGCAACGCCTTCAGGGCCTCGCGCACCGAGTTCCGGCTCGCGCCGAGGTACTCCATCAGCTCGGGCTCGGTCGGCAGCGGGGCACCCGAGGGCAGCCGTCGGTCGACGATCAGCTTCTTGATCCGCTCCTGGAGGTCCCGGGCTGCCATGGCCAGAGGGTATCCGGCCAGTCGGGGGGAGGGCCCTGTTCCGCTTCTCGATACCGGTTCACTGTGACACGGGGGTGTGGGTGGCGGAGCCCCCACCGCGCGCGGCGCAGTCGCGCAATAACAGAGATGGCGAGCCAGGTCCGCGCATTTTGCGGACGTGGCTCGCCATCGTCATCGTGCGCCGCCAGGGACTCGAACCCCGGACCCGCTGATTAAGAGTCAGCTGCTCTAACCAACTGAGCTAGCGGCGCCTGCTGACGGAGATAAGTCTACCTGACCTTGAGGGGTGCCTTTGACCACCCCCAGGTGATCGGTCGGCGGCCCGGAGGGGCGGGTACATCATTCGGACCGTCAAAGTGGCGATCTGCCGGACAGTTGGAAAACTGATCAATGTGCACACTCACGGACAAAGCCCATTCGAATGTGAGGTAGATCGCATGACGGCTCCGGCGTTCGAGGAAGTCGCCCCCGCCCGCGACTGCGACTGCCCCGGCTGCGTCCAGGGGCGGCGGGCCGGCCTCGGTCTGTTCTCCGGCCGCTCGGGCGCCCGCCCGGCGGCCTGCGGAATCGTGGCCGTGGCCGCCGCGTCCGCCGTCCTCGGCGCGGTCACCCCGGCGGCCGCCGTCGTCGCTCCCGGCACCCTCGCCGACGCGCGCGCCGACGCCGCCGGCGGCGGTGAGCCCGAGACCCCCCAGGGCGCCCAGGCTCCGCTGCACGGCCCCGAGGGCAAACCGGCGGGGCCGGGCACGGCCCGGATCCCCGCCACCACCCGGACCAAGATCATCAACCGGGCCAAGATCTGGGTGGCCGCGCAGGTGCCGTACAGCATGGACGACTACTGGAGCGACGGCTACCGGCAGGACTGCTCGGGCTTTGTGTCCATGGCCTGGGGTCTGCCGAGCAACGAGTGGACGGGCAGCCTCGACGAGTTCGGCGTGAAGATCACCAAGGAGGCGCTGGCACCCGGCGACATCCTGCTCTACCACAATCCCGACGACCCCGAGAAAGGCTCTCATGTGGTGATCTTCGGCGGCTGGACGGACTACACGCACACGTACTACACGGTCTACGAGCAGACACCCCCGCACGCCCGCCGGCAGACCACTCCGTATCCCTACTGGAGCCACGCCGACAAGTACGTCCCCTACCGCTACAAGGGCCTGAGCACCGGTACCGCGGGCGCGCCGCCGGCCGCGCTCAAGAACAAGGTCCCCTATCCGGGCGCCGCCCACTTCGGCCCGGGCGCCGACAACGCGTACGTCACCCTGCTCGGCCGGATGCTGATCGCCAGGGGCGGCGCCCGGTACTACACCCGGGGCCCCGGTCCACGCTGGGGCGAGGCGGACCGGCGGGCGACCCGGGCCTTCCAGCTCGCCCAGGGCTGGACCGGCAGGAACGCCGACGGGCTGCCCGGCCCCCGCACCTGGAAACTGCTGGTCACCGGCAAGGGCAAGAACATCGCCCCGGCGGCGGCAGGATCGGGCCGGTCGGCCGCGCAGGGGGTGCCGGCCGCCCAGCGGGTGCCGGCCTCGCACGGGGTGCCCGGCTATCCGGGCCGGGGCTACTTCCGTCCGGGCGCGGAGAACGCGTACGTCACGCGGCTCGGCCGTCGGCTGGTGGAGAAAGGGTTCGGCAGGTTCTACGCCACCGGTCCCGGTCCACGCTGGGGCGAGGCGGACCGGCGCGCGGTGGAGGCCTTCCAGCGCACCCAGGGCTGGCGCGGCGGCGCGGCGGACGGCTACCCGGGACCGGAGACCTGGCGCCGGCTGTTCGCGTAGCCGGACCCCGACCACACGACGGGGCTCCGACCCGGCCGGCCCCGGCCCCAAGGCCCTGTCCAGCACACCATCCCTGTCCGCCACACCACCCCTGTTCATCACGCATCCACCCCAACCCCTGTTCATCCCACTGTTCATCCCCCTGTTCATCACGCGTCTGGCGCGGAGGCTGGAGACACGCATGAGTACGACCACATCGCACACACCGCCCGAATCCGAGGGACTGGAGCCGGGCGAGCGCACGGACCGGCTGACCCAGAACGGGTCGGCCACGGAGATCCCCGTCCATCTGCTCTACCGCGACGACACCGAGCCGCTGGACCCGGTGAAGGTGCCGCTGAAGCCCGCCGTGGTGGCCCGTCGGCCGGACACCGGTGAGCAGCCGGACGCGGAACCCCCGGCGCCGGAGCGCCGTCGGCCGCGGCCGGAGATCGACCCGGAACTGGTGGAGCGCCCGGCGCGGGTGCTGCCGGGCGCGGCCGGTGCGCTGGCCGGGGTGTGCGGGATCACCGGCTGTCTGGCCACCTCCTGGTGGGCGGGGCAGCTCCCGCCGGCCGCGGTGGAGGTGCTGCGGCTGCCCGCGTCCCTGGGCGCGGGGCTCGGCCCGGCGCAGTGGGCGGCGTACACCGGGGCCAGTGTGCTCGGGATCTTCGGCTTCGGCGGGCTGACCCGGGGGCGGACCGGGCGGGCCTGGGTGCTCGGCCTGTTCGGCCGTTACCGGGGGACGGTGCGGCGCACCGGGCTGCTCTGGGTGAACCCGCTGCTGCCGCGCCACCGGGTCGATGTGCGGCTGCGGCACTGGCGCAGCGAGCCGATGTCGGCGGCGGATCCCGACGGGGTGCCGCTCAAGGTGGCGGTGCTGGTGGTGTGGCGGATGCGGGACACCGCGCGGGCGACGCTCGGCGTCGAGGACCACGAGGCGTATCTGCGCGAGTGCGTGGAGGCGGCGCTGGCGCGGGTGCCGGTGGAGCCGGCGGGCGGCACGGACGGCGGGGTGACGGCGGCCGGGGACGAGCTGACCCGGCTGGTGGCGCAGGAGACCGAGCCGGTCGGCCTGGAGGTGTTCGCGGTGCAGCCGCTCCGGGTGGAGTACGTCCCGGAGGTCGCCGCCGCGATGCACCGGCGCTGGATCGCCCGGCTGGACGCCGGGCAGCGGGCCGGCATGCTCGACTCGGTGGTGGACTCGGTGGAGGACACGGTGACCCGGCTGACCGGGCGCGGTCTGGTCGAACTCGACGACTACGAGCGGAAGGTGCTGGTGCGGGATCTGACGGTCGCCTTCTGCGCAGGGCGCGGGGAACCGGCGTAGCCCGGCCTGCCGCACGGCCTCCGGCACGGGCCGCGATTGGTATGGACATGTTCAACTAACGCCAATAACCTGACACTTGGTCTGGACCTACCTGCACAGCTCACCGAACTCCCCACGTTCTGCAGGAGCGGCAGTATGCACACCAGGACCAGGTTGTCCGCGGTCGTGCTGGGCGTGGTGACCGCCGGAGCGTTCGCGCTCTCCACCGGCGGCGCCAGCGGGCACGGCTACACCGACCTCCCGATCAGCAGGCAGAAGCTCTGCGCCAACGGCACGGTGACCGGCTGCGGCGACATCCAGTACGAGCCGCAGAGCGTCGAGGGCCCCAAGGGATTCCCGGCCGCGGGGCCCGCCGACGGCCAGATCTGCAACGGCGGGCTGAGCCGGTTCGCCCAGCTCAGCTCGCCGACCACCCCGTCCGGCGGGGCCTGGCCCACCACCAGGGTGACGGGCGGGCGGACGTACACCTTCCGCTGGCAGTTCACCGCCCAGCACGCCACGACGGACTTCAGGTACTTCGTCACCAGGCAGGGCTGGAACCAGAACCACGCCCTGTCCCGCTCGGACCTCAACCTCACCCCGTTCCTGGCGGTCCCGTACGACGGCCGGCGCCCGCCGGCCACACTCAGCCACAGCGGCACCCTGCCGACCGGGCTGAGCGGGCACCAGGTCATCCTCGCGGTGTGGACGATCGCCGATACCGGCAACGCGTTCTACGCCTGCTCGGACGTCACCTTCTGAGGACCGTTCCGCCACAGCGCGGAAACTGAGGTTCCCTTGAGACCGGCTGCCCCTACCGTCGGGTAGGTTCCTCGCACGCCGATCGAGTGGACGGCGTACCGGACCTCGGGGGAACCTCATGTTCGAGATCTTCTTCTACGCCGTACCCACCGTCATGATCGCCGGCTTCGGGTACTCCGCCTTCCTGCTGATGCGCCGCGCCCGGCGGGTCGGCAGGACCTGGGCGCACGGCCTGACCGCCGAGGGGCGCTGTCTGCGGATGTACACGACGACCAGAGGGGGCGGCGGGGACACGTCCGTGCGGACGACCCTGCATCACGTCTACGAGTTCACCACCCGCGAGGGCCGCACGGTCCGCTTCGAGGAGGACGGCGGCCCGGCGACCGTCGTGGAAGGCGACTTCGTCACCGTGCGGTACCTGCCGGAGCAGCCCCAGCGGGCCACCGCCCGCCCGCCGGCGCCCGCCAGGCTGGCCGTCGGCACCGGATTCGGGGTGGCCTTCCTCGGCGCGGCCATCACCTTCTGCGTCTTCTTCATCGCCACCGCCCACATGACGTTCTCGGAGTCCGGCGGCCTGATGCCGTAGCCGTCGGCATGTGCGGGTGGCGAAGCCCCCACAACGCGCGGCGCAGTCGCGCAATAACAGAGATGGCGAGCCAGGTCCGCGCATTTTGCGGACGTGGCTCGCCATCGTCATCGTGCGCCGCCAGGGACTCGAACCCCGGACCCGCTGATTAAGAGTCAGCTGCTCTAACCAACTGAGCTAGCGGCGCATGACTCTCGCCCGCCGCGGTTTTGTCTCCCGCGGCTGGCGACGAAGAAAATACTACCTGGTCCTGAGGGGTGCTCGTGACCACCCTGTGGGGCCCCTAGAGCGCCAGGGACAGCAGCACCGGCGCCGCGTTCCGGTTCAGCGTGTCCGCCGCCTGCTTCAGGCGGTGGGCGTGCGCCACGGGAAGCGACAGCGCCAGGCAGCCCACGGAGGAACCCGCCGTGATCGGGACCGCCGCGCAGACCGTGCCGATCGCGTACTCCTGCAGGTCCAGGACCGGCACGGTCGGCGGCTGGGACTCCAGACGGGACAGCAGCAGCTTGTCGCTGGTGATGGTGCGCGAGGTGAGGCGGGCCATCTTGTGGCGGGAGAGATGGTCGCGGCGGGCGTTGTGGTCGAGCTGTGTGAGCAGGCTCTTGCCGACCGCCGTGGCGTGGGCGGAGTAGCGGAAGTCGACCCACTCGTTGACCGCCGGGGTGGTGGGCCCGGCGGCGTACTGGGTGACCTTGACCTCGCCGTCGACGTACCGGCTGATGTAGACCGCCGCGCCGACCGAGTCGCGCAGCCGGTCCAGGGTGTGCTGGAGCTTCTCGCGCACCGCCCGCTCCCGGTCGTGCGCGGAGGTGAGGCGGCGCAGGGTGTCGCCGGTGACGTACGCCCCGTCGGTGATCTGCTCGACATAGCCCTCCCGGCGCAGCATGCGCAGCAGGGCGGTGAGCCGCGCCGGGCCGAGGCCGGTGCGGTGGGCCACTTCGGTGTCGGTGATGCCGGCGGAGTGGCGGGCGACGGTCTCCAGCACGCGCAGGGCGTCCTGGGCCGAGTGGTACGGGGCGGTCGGCTCGTTCATCAGCGCCACGGTGTTCCCCCTGCGCTCGCTCGCCTGTGTGTGCCGCGAGATCCGGTCGGCGGATCGCTACCACGATAACGGGCAAACCCGCTGCGGGGAGAGGGGGTTGGCGAGATTCTTCCGCCCGCCGGACCCCTCCCAACTGCGGCGCAGACCCTCTGGCATATGCCAAAGTCAAGACCCAGCGGTTGGACCTCGGCATCTTCCGGATCCACGCGCCGTGGTCACAGCACCGCGCTGAGGAATTCCCGGGTGCGGTCCTGCTCCGGCTCGGAGAAGATCTTCTCCGGGGAACCCGATTCGATCACCTGGCCGCCGTCGAACATCAGCACCCGATCGGAGATGTCGCGGGCGAAACCCATCTCGTGGGTCACGCAGAGCATGGTGATGTCGGTGCTGCGGGCGATGTCCCTGAGCACGTCGAGGACGCCCGCGACCAGCTCCGGGTCGAGCGCGGAGGTCACCTCGTCCAGCAGCAGCACCTGCGGCCGCATCGCCAGCGCCCGGGCGATCGCCACCCGCTGCTGCTGTCCGCCGGAGAGCCGGGTCGGCTTCACGTCGCACTTGTCGGTCAGCCCCACCAGCTCCAGCAGCTCCCGGGCGCGCTCCTCGGCCTCGTCCCTGGACATGCCGAGGACCTGCACCGGCGCCTCGGTGATGTTCCGCAGCACGCTCATGTTGGGGAACAGGTTGAACTGCTGGAACACCATTCCGATCTTCTTGCGGACCTCCCGGACCTGCTTCTCCGGCGCCGGGAACAGTTGCTCCCCGTCGACGGTGATCGTGCCCTCGTCCGGCTTGGTGAGGGTCATCAGAAGTCTGAGGATCGTGGTCTTGCCGGATCCGGACGGGCCGATCAGGGTCACGTGCCGGCCGGCGTCGACGGAGAAGTCCAGCCGGTCGAGCACGGTGTTGGCGCCGAAGCGCTTGGTGACGTTCTCCAGACGGATCAGCTCGGTGGGCTGGGCGTCGGTACGGGAGGGCTGCGGACGGGTCTCAACGGACAAGGCGTCGCTCCAGGGCTCGCAGGAGTAGGGAGGCCAGGTAGGAGATGAGGATGAAGGCCACACCGATCACGGTGACCGGCTCGGTGAACTGGAAGTGCTGCTGGGAGAAGAGCCGGGCCTGGCCGAGCATCTCCAGTACGGTGATCGTCATCAGCATCGGCGTGTCCTTGAGCATGGAGATCACGTAGTTGCCGAGCGCGGGCACCACCCGGCGGATCGCCTGCGGCAGGATCACCGCGGTCCAGGTCCGCCGCCGCGGCAGGTTCAGCGCGGTCGCCGCCTCCCACTGGCCGGCGGGCACCGCCTCGATACCGGCCCGGTAGACCTGCATGGTGTACGTCGAGTAGTGCAGGCCGATCGCGAAGACACCGGTGGTCAGCGCGGAGAAGGTCACATTCCACTCGGGCAGCACGTAGAACAGGAAGAACAGCTGCACCAGCAGCGGGGTGTTGCGCACGAACTCCGTGACCACCCCGACCGGCCAGCGCACCCAGCGGCTCGGCGTCCGCATCAGCAGCGTCCACACCAGGCCCAGGCTGAAGGACACCAGCGAACCGAGGGCCAGGGCCTCCAGGGTGACCCGCAGCCCGTCCCAGAAGTGCGGCATGAACCCGCTCACCGCGTTCCAGTCCCACTTCATGCGACACGACCCCCCACTCCGGTCGTCTGCGCGCGTTTCAGCTCACGCGCCGCCGAGAAGGTCCCGGCGTCCTTGCCGATCCCCGCCTTCAGCCGCTTCTCCAGGGAGCGCATCAGCCGCGTGATCAGGAAGGCGATCACGAAGTAGATCAGCAGCACATACGTGTAGATCTCCGCGCTCCGCTGCAGCGCCAGCCGGACCAGGTTCGCGCTGAACGTCAGATCGCCCATGCCCATCACCGACACGAGCGCGGTGCCCTTGAGCAGCTCGACCAGCAGATTGCAGAAGGACGGGATCATCTCCGGCACGGCCTGCGGCAGCAGAACGAGCCGCAGCCGCTGGGCCGGGGTGAAGCTGAGCGCGATACCGCCCTCCTGCTGCGCCGGATCGACCGACTGCAGCGCGCCGCGCACGATCTCCGAGCCGTACGCGCCGTACGTCAGGCCGAGCGCCAGCGTGCCCGCCCACATCGGCACCAGCTGCCAGCCGAAGGCGACCGGCAGCACGAAGAACACCCAGAAGATCATCACCAGCGCCGAGGTGCCGCGGAACACCTCGGTGTAGAAGCCGGCTATGAAGCGCACGATCCACAGCCGGTGCGTGCGCGCGATGCCCACGACGAAGGACACCGCGGCGGCCAGCAGCGCGCTGAACACCAGCAGCTGGACGGTGGTCCAGACGCCCTTGAGTACGAGTTCCCACAGTCCCGAGGTCATCCGCCGCACAGCTCCTTCGCGGTGAGGTCGGTCATCTCGGCCCTGGTGAAGCCGAACGGCCGCAGGATCCGGAACAGCTCCCCGCTCTTCTTCAGCTTCCGCAGCTCGACGTTGAAGGCGTCGCGCAGCGTCGTCTCGGTCGGCCGGAACGCGAACGCGCCGCCGTCGACGTGCGGTTTGCCCTTGACCAGCGGCGCGAACGGCTGGGTGGCCTCCGCCTTGCCCGACTTCTTCACCACCTCGCGGGTGGTGAGCGCCGTACCGGCGAAGACGTCGACGCGGCCCGCCTCGACGGCGTTCAGCCCGGCGACCTGGTCCGGGACGATCAGGATGTCGCTCTGCTTGTACCCGGCCCCGACCGCGTACTCGATCTCGGCGTATCCGGTGCCGGTGGCGAACTTGGCCTTCTTCGCGACGACGTCCTTGTAGGAGTGCAGCCCCAGCGGGTTGCCCTTGCGCACGATGAACGAGTCCAGCATCTGATAGTCCGGATCGGCGAAGATCACCTGCTGGCAGCGCTCCGGATTGACGTACATCCCGGCCGCCACGACGTCGAACTGCTGCGAGTTCAGCCCCGGGATCAGCGAGCCGAACTCGGTGGGCACCGGCTGGACCTTGTCCACCCCGAGCCGCTTGAAGATCACCTTGGCCAGCTCGGGCGCCTCACCGGTGAGTTGCCCGTCCTTGTCGATGTACCCGAAGGGGATCTCACCGGCGATCCCGAGCCGTACGACGCCCTGCGCGCGGAGGCGGTCCAGCAGGTCGCCGCCCTCCTTGCCGGACGCCTCGGCCACCCGGGAGCAGCCCGCCGCGCCCAGCACACCGAGGGCGGCAAGGCCACCGAGCGCCGAACGCCGGGTGTGCCCGGCGTGTCTGAGTTCCGACCGGAATGTGTGTACGTCGTTCCCAAGTGGTGGAGCCATGGCGGCGCGGCTACCCAAGCGCATCCGGGCTATGCACCCTTGTTCTCATGGCCGATCGATTCGTCACCGTCTCGCTCGAGAAGCGGGACGTGCACTGCACGGCACGACTGCTGGCCGACCGCGCACCCCTGACCTGCGCGGCGGTATGGGACGCGCTCCCGCTCGCGGGTGACGTCTATCACGCCAAATACGCGCGCAACGAGATCTACGCCCTCTTCCCGCCGTTCGCCTCCACGGAACCCCCACTGGAGAACCCGACGGTCACCCCGATTCCCGGCGACCTCTGTTACTTCTCCTTCGCCGGCACCGAACTGGGCACCCGGGCCTACGGCTACGACCGCGAGGTCCGCCCCGGCACCACGGTGGTCGACCTGGCCCTGTTCTACGAGCGCAACAACCTGCTGCTCAACGGTGACGTGGGGTGGGTGCCGGGGATCGTGTGGGGACAGGTGGTGGAGGGGCTGGAGGCGATGGCCGAGGCCTGCACCGACCTGTGGCGCAGCGGGGCGGCCGGGGAGACGCTCGGTTTCCGTCGGGCGTGAGGCCCGCCCGGCTACCGGACGGCGGTGACCGTGGGCGCCGATGCCACCTCGGCCTCGTACAGCGTGTGCGCGGCCCGCAGCACCAGGTCGTCCCGGTGCCGGGCGGCGACGAGCTGGAGGCCCACCGGGAGACCGTCCGCGTCCGTGCCCACCGGGACGGTCGCCGCGGGCTGCTGGGTGAGGTTGAACGGGTAGGTGAAGGGCGTCCAGCCCGTCCAGCGGTGGTGGGCCGAGCCCCTGGGCACCTCCACGCCCGCCTCGAACGCCGTCAGCGGCAGGGTCGGGGTCACCAGGAGGTCGTAGCGCTCGTGGAAGCGGCCCATGCGCCGGCCGAGGTCCATACGGACGTCGACCGCGGCCAGATAGTCCAGCGCGCTGTAGCGGGCGCCCCGTACGCAGATCTCCCGCAGGCCGGGGTCCAGCAGCTGCCGCTTGCGCGGGGAGAACCGCTCGGTGAGCCGGGCCGCGCCGCTGAACCACAGGGTGTGGAAGGCCTCCACCGGCTCGCTGAAGTCCGGGTCGGTCTCCTCGACGTACGCGCCGAGTTCGGCGAGGGTGGCCACCGTCCGCCGTACCGCCGCCGCGACCGCCGGCTGCACCGCGACCTGCCCGCCGAGGCAGGGGGAGTACGCCACCCTGAGGCCGTGCACGCCTTCCTTCAGGTGTTCGGTGAAGGAGCCCGGCGCGGGCGGCAGGGCCGACCAGTCGCGCGGGTCGGGCGCGCCGATGACGTCGAGCAGCAGGGCCGCGTCCGCCGCGTCCCGGGTCATCGGACCCGTGTGCGACAGCGTGCCGAACGCGCTCGCCGGATACAGGGGCACCCTGCCGTACGTCGGCTTCAGCCCGAAGATGCCGCAGAACGCGGCCGGGATACGGATGCTGCCCCCGCCGTCCGTGCCCAGCGACAGCGGGCCCGCGCCGAGCGCCACGGCCGCCGCGCTGCCCCCGCTGGAGCCGCCGGCGGTGCGGGAGTGGTCGTGCGGGTTGCGGGTGATCCCGGACAGCGGGGAGTCCGTCACGCCCTTCCAGCCGAACTCGGGGGTCGTCGTCTTGCCCAGGAACACCGCGCCGTGCTCGCGGAGCCGGGCCACCGAGGGGGCGTCCTCCGCCCAACTGCCCTGCTCGGAGATCGTCCTGGAGCCGCGCAGGGTCGGGTGGCCGCGCAGCAGGAGGATGTCCTTCACCGTCACCGGCACCCCGTCGAGCAGCCCGGCCGGCTCACCGCGCCGCCAGCGCTCCTCCGACTCCCGGGCCCGGGCGAGTGCGTCCTCCGCGGTGAGGCGTACGAACGCGTTCACCTCCGGCTGGATCCGGCGCGCCCGCTCCAGGGCCTGTCCGGTCGCCTCCACGGGGCTGAACTCGCCCTTGCGGTAACCGTCGAGGAGCTGGACGGCGGTGAGGTCGGTGAGCTGCATGCACCCTCCAAGGATCCGGGCGGTCAGTGACCGGGGACGTATCCGCGTTTCTTGTCGACCACGTTGACCAGTGATCTGCCCGCCGCCCACCGCTCGTACAACTCCACGAACTGCGCGCCCAGTTCGTCCCGCCAGCCGACCGTGTCCCCGCTCATGTGGGGGGAGACGATCAGCCCCGGCAGCCCCCACAGCGGGCTGTCCGGCGGGAGGGGCTCGGCGGTGAAGACGTCCAGCGCGGCGCCCGCGATCCAGCGCCGGGTCAGGGCGTGGGCGAGGGCGTCCTCGTCGACGAGCTGACCGCGGCCGACGTTCACGAAGAAGGCCGAGGGCTGCATCACGCCGAAGCGGTGGCCGTCGAACATGCCGTACGTCTCCTCGGTGAGCGGCGCCGCCGCGATCACCCAGTCCGCGCGGGAGATCAGCCGGTCCAGGTCGGCCGGGCCGTGGATGCCGGTCCGCGGCACCCGCCCGACCAGCGCCGTCGTCACGCCGAGGGCCTTCAGGGTGCGTACGATCGCCCGGCCGATCGGGCCCGAGCCGACCACGCACGCGCGCGTGCCCGCCACCCGCCGGCCCTCCCGGTGCCGCCAGGTCCGCTCCCGCTGGTACTCCAGCGTGCGCGGCAGATCCTTGGCGACCGCCAGCACCAGGGCCGCCACGTACTCGGCGATCGGCTGGTCGAAGATCCCGCGCGCGTTCGTGACCACCGTGTCGGAGGCCGCCAGCTCCGGGCCCAGCAGATGGTCCACGCCCGCGCTCGCCGTGTGCACCCAGCGCGGGCGGGGCCCCTCCCCGGGCCAGGCCTCGCGCACCGCGTGCGAGGTGAAGTCCCAGACCAGGAGCACGTCCGCCTGCGGCAGCCGCTCGGCCAGCCGGGCCGCGTCCGTGTGCACGATCCGGGCGCGGCCGGTCAGCCGGCCGAGGCGCGGCGGCGGGTCGGCGTCCAGCACCAGGAGGGTCGGGAGGGTCGTCATACGGGGCGGCTCCGAGCGTCTGACGTGCGCGGACCACGGGAGTCCGACGAGCGCGGATCGAGCGTCTGACATGCGCGGATTAACCGCGGATTGACCACGCTCGCACCCGAACCTACCTTCGTCAACACGGGCGCATTCGCGATCCGTTGCCCACTCGTCTCCCAGCGTGAGGCCGGTGCCAGCGATGCACGTCTCCTTTCTCGGCGGCCCCCGCCCCCAGCGCGGGGTGGGCGTGGTGGCCCCCTTCGACTTCGCCCTGGATCGCGAGCTGTGGCGCTGGGTGCCCGACGACGTGTCGCTGCATCTGACCCGGACCCCGTTCGTGCCGGTCGAGGTGAGCCTGGACCTGGCCCGGCTGGTGAGCGAGCACGAGACCCTCGGCGACGCCGTGCGCGCGCTGACCACCGTCGCGCCCGAGGCCGTCGCCTACGCCTGCGCCTCCGGCAGCTTCGTCGGCGGGATCGCCGGGGAGCGGGCGATGCGCGCGGCGATGAGCCTCGCGGGCGCGCCGCCCTCCGTGACCACGTCCGGCGCGCTGCTCCAGGCGCTGGAGGAGCTGCGTGTCCGGCGCGTCGCGCTGGTCACGCCGTACACCGTGTCGGTGACCCGGGCGCTGGAGGACTTCGTCGCCGAGGCCGGCGTCCAGGTCACCGGGTGCGCCTTCATGGGCCTGACCCGGCACATCTGGCGGGTGCCGTACCGGGACGTCGTCGCCATGGCCCGGCAGGCGGTCCGCCCCGGCACCGCCGACGCGCTCTTCATCTCCTGCACCAACCTGCCGACGTACGACGTGATCCCCCAGCTGGAGGCCGAGCTGCGCATTCCCGTGCTGTCTGCCAACCAGGTCACGATGTGGGCTGCGCTGCGCCGACTGGGTACCCGAGCCGTGGGGCCGTACCAGGCGCTGCTGGACGAGTCGGCGCGCGCCTGGCCCTCCGCACTGCCGGAAGACACGCCGGAAGAGACGCAGGAAGGCTGGACATGACCGCACTCGGATTCCTCTACCCGGGCCATTCCGCCGAGGACGACTATCCGCGCATAGAGCAGCTCCTGGGCAGCGACATCCGGGTGGACCTGGTCCACACCGACATCGGCGAGGACGCGCACCGGGTGGCGGCGCTGCGCGAGATGGGGTCCACCGAGCGGCTCAGGGCGGGCATGGAGAGCCTGCGGCTCGCCGGGGCCGAGACGGTGGTCTGGGCGTGCACCAGCGGTGGCTTCGTGCACGGCTGGGAGGGCGCCCAGGACCAGGTGCGCACGCTCGCCCGGCTGGCCGGGATGCCCGCGTCCTCGACGTCCTTCGCCTTCGTGCACGCGGCCCGGGAGATCGGGGTGCGGCGGGTCGCGGTCGGCGCGACCTACCCGGACGACATCGCCGCGCTGTTCGCGGACTTCCTGCGGTCCGGCGGGCTGGAGGTGGCCGGGGTCCGGTCCTCCGGGATCATCACGGCGGCCGAGGTCGGCACGTGGGGCGAGGAGGACGTGCTGACGCTGGCCCGGGCGGCCGACGTCCCGGACGCGGAGGCGGTCCTGCTGCCGGACACGGCCCTGCACACGGCCGCGCATCTGTCGCTGCTGGAGAAGGCGCTGTCCAAGCCGGTGCTCACCGCGAACCAGGTGACGGTGTGGGAGGGGCTGCGGCTGGCCGACCGGCGAGTGAACGCGCCCACACTCGGGACGCTGTTCACGAGGGAACCGATCGTGCAGGTCTGACCCGGGCGGCACGAACCCCGGAATAAACGGAGACTGCCTCCTGTTAAGCCGCCCAGGACAGCGCACACCACAAACAGGAGGCCCACACGTGTCGGCAGACGAGGCAGACGAGATCCGGGGAACGACGCACGGCACCGCCCCCGTCCCCCTGTCCGTACTGGACCTGGTGACCGTCGGCGCGGGCAGCACCGCCTCCGACGCCCTGCGCACCAGCGTGGCGCTGTCCCGGTTCGCCGAGGCCCGTGGCTTCCACCGGTACTGGGTCGCCGAGCACCACTCCATGCCCGGTGTCGCCTCCTCCTCGCCCGCCGTGATCCTCGCCCACCTGGCCGCCCACACCGAGCGCATCCGGCTCGGCTCGGGCGGCGTCATGCTGCCCAACCACGCGCCCCTGGTCATCGCCGAGCAGTTCGGCACCCTGGAAGCGCTGGCCCCGGGCCGCATCGACCTCGGCCTCGGGCGCGCCCCCGGCACCGACGGCGCCACGGCCGCGGCCCTGCGCCGCAGCGACACCCTGAACGAGGGCGCCGACGACTTCCCGGAGCAGCTCGCCGAGCTCACCCGCTTCCTCGACGACGACTTCCCCGACGGGCACCCGTACCGCCGTATCCACGCGATCCCGGGGCCCGTCCAGGCCACCGCCCCCGGCGGCGTCCAGTCCCCGCACCGCCCGCCCGTCTGGCTGCTCGGCTCCTCCGGCTTCAGCGCCCGCCTCGCCGGTCTGCTGGGCCTGCCGTTCGCCTTCGCGCACCACTTCTCCGCGCAGAACACCATCCCGGCGCTCGACCTGTACCGGCAGACCTTCCGCCCCTCCGCGGTCCTCGACGAGCCCTACGCCCTGATCGGCGTCTCCACCCTCGCCACCGACGACGCGCGCGAGGCCCGCCGCCAGACCCGGGCGATGGCCCTCAACATGCTCCGGCTGCGCACCGGCCGGCCCGGCCTCTTCCCCGACCCGGACGAGGCCGAGCAGCACGAGTTCAGCCCCATGGAGGAGGAGTTCATCGCCTCCTGGACCTCCAACATCGTGCACGGCACCGCCGACGAGGTCCGCTCCGGCCTGGACGATCTGCACAAGCGCACCGGCGCCGACGAGCTGATGCTCGTCTCCCACGCCCATCGCGGCGAACTGCGCCTGCGCTCCTATGAGTTGATCGCGGACGCCTACGGCTTGCCGACCGCGTAGGTCTGCTCGCCGAGCAGCTCGGAGATACGATCCGGCGGCACCGGGCGGGAGTACAGCCAGCCCTGCCCGGTGTCGCAGCCGATGCGGCGCAGCCGGGTGGCCTGGGCCGAGGTCTCCACGCACTCGGCGGTGACGGTGATGCCGAGCCGGTGGGCGAGCTGGATCATCGCCTCGACGATGACCTCGTCGGCCGGGTTGGGGGCGATCGCGGTGTCCTTGTCGGCCTCGTACTGGAAGCCGCGTACGAAGGAACCGTCCAGTTTCAGAGTGGAGACCGGCAGGCGGCTGAGGTAGGCGAGGTTGGAGTAGCCGGTGCCGAAGTCGTCGATGGCGATGCGGACGCCCATGTCGCTGAGGGCCTGGAGGGCCTGCAGCGGGCGGCCGGCCGAGCCCATCACCGCCGACTCGGTCAGCTCCAACTGCAGCAGATGCGGGGCGAGTCCGGTCTCGGTGAGGATCTCCGCCACGTCGGAGACCAGGTCGGAGTCCCACACCTGGCGTACGGCCACGTTGACGCTGACGAAGATGGGCGGCTCCGCGGGATGGTCCAACTGCCAGCGGCGGGCCTGGCGACAGGCTGTGGCGAGCGCCCAGCGGCCGAGCTGCACGATCGAACCGTCCTCCTCGGCCAGTCCGATGAACCGATTCGGCGTCAGTGTGCCGAACTGAGGATGATTCCAGCGGATCAACGCCTCGACCCCGGAAAGACGTCCGTCCTCCATCCCGACCAACGGCTGGTACTCCAGAGCGAATTCACCGCGCTCGATGGCCGGGCGCAGGGTGGACGACAGCGCCTGACGGGTCATCCGGTGCGCGTTGCGCTCGGGGTCGAACAGGGTCCAGCGGGCCTTGCCGTCGGCCTTCGCCCAGTACAGGGTCGTGTCCGCGGCCTGCATCAGACCGGTGGCGGTCGTGCCGGCGGCATGGCGTTCGACGACTCCGATGGAAGCGGTCAACGACAGCCGCTGGCCCGCCAGATCGAAGGGCTCCTCCAGGGACTTGAGCGCCGACTCGGCGAGATCGGCGAGCTGTTCGGTGCCGGTTGAGTCCTCCACGAGCAGCGCGAACTCGTCGCCGCCGAGCCGGGCCACCAGCGGGGTCACCGCGCGGGCGTAGCCGGCCTCGTCGGCCACCCGGGTCAGGCGCTCGGCGACGGCCGCGAGCAGCCGGTCGCCGACGCGGTGGCCGAGGGTGTCGTTGACCGCCTTGAAGCCGTCGAGGTCCAGATAGCACAGGCCGATCCGGCCGGTGCCGCTCTGCTCGTACGACTCCGCCTCCAGCGCGGCCGTGAGCCGCTCGAAGAACAGCGTGCGGTTGGGCAGCCGGGTCACCGGGTCGTGCATCTGCAAGTGCCGCAGCCGCGCCTGGAGTTCGCGGCGGGCGCTGATGTCGGCGACGGACAGCAGCACCCCGGGCTCGCCGCTCAGCGGCGCCACGGTCACCTGCACCCACACGGAGTGCCCCTCGGGGTGCTTCAGTCGGCGGGTGCAGCGCAGCTTCGCCTGCCGGCCGCGCAGGACCTCGCGGTAGGCGTGCCAGCTGCGGGCGTCCGAGGCCAGGTCGACGAGGTCGGCGGCGACCCGTCCGGTGAGTGTGTCCGGATCGGTGCCGAGCAGCTCGCCGAAGGCCGCGTTGGCGCCGGCGACGAGTCCGGCGCGGTCCACGACGGCCATGGCGAGCGGGGCGGCCGCGAAGACACGGTGGTAGGTAGTGTGGTCACTGTCTGTGACGGCTGACCGGTCGAGGTCTGCCGCGGGCGTCGGCCCTTCGGACGTTCCGCTCACCGCTCGCTCCCGCAGTGCACTCGATCGATGTCCGTGCCGGAAAGTGTGCCGATCATAGAGGCTGGCCCCGGGCCCTTCCAGCCACTCTCCAGTGTCCCGGACGGAGCACAGTTTCTGACAGATCGTTTCTGCCCGCACCTGGACGGGTTCTTGGGGCCCCCGACCAGTTGTGACGTTCCGTGAGTGTTTCGGGGTGTCGGGCGCCATGGTGCGCCGGCGCACCCCGGGGGCGCACTCACCCGTGTGGTGCAGACGAACAGGGCATATCCCAATGAATACCAGCAATCTGGATGCGGGTCCCCGCGAACGCGTCCGGAGGTCATGCCCGTGCCCAAGCTGCGCAGCACCGCCGCCGTGTGCACCACGCTGTCGGCGCTCGCCGCGACCTCGATCCTCGGTGGCCCGGCGGTCGCCGAGCCCTTCTCCACGACCCCTTGCGCCCTGCACCGGACCGACGCCCACCACTCCGAGGGCCTGGACACCTGGAACGCCGACTACGGACGTGCGGCCGGCGCGGAGGACGCCGTGCTGGTGTTCCTCTCCTTCCCGGACGCCACCCCGCGCACCACCCCCGCCGAGTTGACCGCCGACCACTTCCCGGCCACCAGCCGCTACTACCAGCAGGCCTCCTACGGCAGGTTCACCATCCGACCGCACCCGCTGAAGCACTGGCTGCGCATGCCCCGGCCGTCCACGGCGTACGCCATAAAGCGGGACTGGGACGAGGACGACCGGGCCGCCTATGTGCGGGACGCGTTCGCGGTGGCCGACAAGGAGGTCGACTTCTCCCGCTACCAGGTCGTGTACTTCGTCGCCGACCCGGACGCGCCCGGCGTCGACTCGGACGCCACGAAGGTCGTGAACCTCGACGCGCCCGTCCACGTGGACGGCACGGACGTCCGGCGGGTCGTCACGGTCTTCGAGAAGCACCCGCCGGACCGTCTCGTTCTCGCCCACGAGACCGGCCATGTGTTCGACCTACCCGATCTCTATCACCGCCCGGTCGACGGCAAGGGCGACTGGGACACCTACGTCGGCGACTGGGACTTGATGGGTAGCCAGTTCGGGCTGTCGCCGGACCTGTTCGCCTGGCACAAGTGGAAGCTGGGCTGGCTGGATCCGCGCCAGGTGGTGTGCGTGCGCGGCGCGCGGCCGACCCGGCTGACCCTGGAGCCGCTGGAGGCCGGCCCCGGCCTCCCAGTGCTGGGCACGGCGGGCGCCGCGGCCTTCGGCCTCGGACACGGGGTGAAGCTGGCGATCGTGCGCACCGGACCCGACAGCGTCCTGGCCTTCGAGGCGCGCGGAGCGGCCGGCAACGACCGGGCCATCTGCCGGCAGGGTGTCCTGGTGTACCGGATCAGAAGCGGCACGGAGTCCGGCGGCGGCCCCGTGGAGGTCGTCGACGCCCACCCCCACACCGAGGCCTGCTGGGAGAACTCGGTCTACCCACCCCTCGCCGACGCCCCGGTCGCCCTGGGCGAGACCTTCACCGTGCCCGGCCAGGGCGTCAAGGTGGAAGTGGAGGGGAGAACGATGTCCGGCGCATGGACGGTGCAGATCACCCCGGGCATCACCGGCTGACCTCCCGGCGCGGGCCGACGCGCTCCGGGTCCCCGGTCACCTGGATCGACGCGCTCGCGACCCACGCCCACTGGACCGACCTGGTGGGGGTGTGGGTGGCGAAGCCCCCACAACGCGCGGCGAAGCCGCGCAACAAACAGAGATGGCGAGCCAGGTCCGCGCCTTCCGCGGACATGCCTCGCCATCGCCATCGTGCGCCGCCAGGGACTCGAACCCCGGACCCGCTGATTAAGAGTCAGCTGCTCTAACCAACTGAGCTAGCGGCGCCTGCTGACGTCGTAGACCTTAGCACCCTGGTCGGCGGGAGGAAAAATCGATATCCGCACTGCCGCGCGGGCCGCCCGCACGGCCGCCCAGAGGACCACCTCCGGCCCGGGCAGCCAGGGATGACGCGTGTCCGGGGCGACCAGCCAGCGGGAGTCGCCGGGGGCGTCGGAGCCGGCCGGCGCCGGGACGGTCACGGCGTCGCCCGTGCCGTGACACAGCAGCGGCGGCACCGCCTCCGTACGGTTCGATCCCCACTCCTCCCACGCCAGCAGCGAGGGCAGCCGCTGGGCCGTGCCCGGCGCGGCGAACAGCAGCACACGGCCCCGGAACATCGCGACCGGGCCCGAGCCGGGGCCGTCGTCCCACAACCGGTCCAGCATCCGGCGGCCGAAGACCGCCGGTGCGCTCACCACGTCGAAGACGGTGCCGCAGGGCAGGACGACCGGGGCGTCCGGGCGCTCCTCCCAGAGGGCCAGCATGCTCCGGGGATAGGTGCCGGCCGAGGCGAGCCAGGCGACGCCGTCGGAGGTGACTCGGTTGACGTTCGGTGCGCTGCTCATGCCACCCAGATGTACCGGGCGTGAGCGGGCAGTTCTTCTGAGTTGCCGAAAACCGGGACAGAGACGGTGGGGGAGGAGTATCTTGCCCGCCTGGCATATGCCAGGCGGGCTCACTGGCGGGCTTGCCCAGATCCCGGGATCACACGGGATCGGGGTAGGTCCGGCCCTCGGCGTTCCCCCGCATCAGGTCCCGGCCGTACTCGACCATCTTCTTCGCGTAGTCCTCGGTCCACTCCGCGCGCTCGGCGATGTCCGCCGGGGTCAGCCGGTCGAACCGGCGCGGGTCGGCGAGCTGGGCCGCCGCGATGGCCTGGAACTCCACGGCCCGGTCGGCGGCCGCGCGGAACGCCTGGGTCAGCTCCGTGGCCCGGGCCAGCAGCGACCGCGGATCCTCGATCGACTCCAGGTCGAAGAAGTGCTCGGGATCGCCGGCCGCCTCCGCGGGCTCGAAGATCAGAGGCGCGGGGCGTAGCCGCGGTTCGTTACGACGCGGCGTGGGCTCCGCCATGTCCTGTCTCCTCCTCGTACGGTTCGCTGGGCGCCGCCTTCAGGTGGGCCACCGTCCATTGTCCCGCGCCCCCGCAAGAGGCCGTCATGGCTGGTTCTCGCGGGGGACCGGAACCCAATGATCCGCTCAGGTCCGCCGGCTCACCCGGTGTTCCGCCAGATGCGCCGGCACCGCGTGATTCGCCTCCCAGCCGTCCGGGCTCTGTTCATCGGCCGCCTCCGGCGGCGTGCCGGACTCCGTCCGGCGGAAGGTGCGCGTCCGGCACCTGGATCCGCTCACGTCCGCCGGCTCACCCGGTGTTCCGCCAGATGCGCCAGCACCGCGTGATTCGCCTCCCACCCGTCCGGGAACTTCACCAGCGTGCCCAGCTGGACCGGTTCCGTGGACGGGTAGTCGTCCAGGAGATCGCCGACGCCCGCGCGGCAGACCACGATGCAGGCGTGGCGGTGCCGGGAGGCCAGGACGCACAGGCGGCCGGTCTCCAGGTGGAAGGCGGTGGCGTCGGGGCGGCCGGAGAGCGGGTGCAGGACGACCGTGACGTCGTACTCCCGGCCCTGGAGACGGTTCGCGGTGTCCACCGTGACGTCCGCCACGCCCAGCTCGGCGAGCGCCGCACGGACCGCCGCCGCCTGGTCGCGATGGGCCGTGCCGACGGCGATGCGGTCGGCGGTGAGGGGAGCGGGATCGTCCGAGCGCTCGGAGACCGCCGCGCCGCCTCGGTCCAGCAGGCGGCGCACGACCGCGGCCACCGCCCGCACCGCCTCCGGGTCCGTGCGCGGGGTGTGCCGGGCGGGCAGTTCCAGCAGGCCCCAGCCGGACTCCGCCGCCTCGTCGATCACCTGGTCCGGGCCGGAGCCGTCGGAGGGGACGGCGAAGGTCAGGCGGCGGTCCCCGTGGTCCGTGCCGCTGCGGAAGGGCGTGTACGGGTAGAACGCGTCGGAGACCAGGGGCGCCGCCGAGGCGGGCAGCCGCCAGGAGACCGGGAGGCGGTGCTGGGGCAGGCCGGGGTTGTGGGCCAGCAGGGTGGTCACCGCGGAGGCCGAGGGGTCGTACGACAGGCCCGCCCACTGCTCGCTGCCGACGATCGCGAACGGGTCCAGCTGCCCGGGGTCGCCGACGAACAGCGCCCGCTCGAACAGGCCCGCCACGGCCAGCAGGGAGTCGGAGCGCATCTGGTACGCCTCGTCCACGATCGCGTGCCGCCAGGGTTCGTCCACCTTGACGTGCGCCCACTTCGCGGCCGTGGACAGGACCACCGGCAGGCCGTTCAGATCCGCCGCCTTCGCCGACGTGCGGACCTGCGGCAGCTCGTCCAGCGCCTTGTCGTAGGGGTCGGTGTCACTGCTGTGCAGGCGGCCGACCGGCAGGTCCGGGTTCTTCTCGGCGAGCCGCAGGACGAGATCGTCCACCTGGGCGTTCGTCTGCGCCACCACCATCAGCGGGCGGCCCGCCCCGGCCAGTTCGAGGGCCGCGCGGACCACGAGCGTCGACTTGCCGGCACCCGGCGGGGAGTCCACGACCACACCGCGCTCGGTGCCGTGCAGGGTGTCGTGGAGGATCGCGTCGGTGGCGCGGGTGGCAGCGGCTCCGGGGTCGAAGTCGACCGTCGTCACAGCACGTCCTCCTCGGTGATGGGATCGGCGGCCTCCTGGACGGCCTCACCCGGCGGGCCGCCGTGGGTCCACGGGGTCTCCTCCGGGTCGGGCAGCTTCGCGCCACCGCGCTGCTCGTGCTCGAACAGGGTGAAGCAGACCCGGTCGCCCTGCTTCGGCACCGAACCGGGCTCCGGCTCCCTGCCGCGCCCCATTTTGTCCAGGACGCGGAGGACCAGCACACCCCCGTCCGAGGAGCCCTCGTAGCCGGCGAACTCCGCCGACTGCGGCTTGCCGCCCAGCGAGCGGTACACCCTCGTCCGCTCGGCGAGATGCGGCCGGTCGTCCGTGCGGACCGTCACCAGCGGGCGCGGGCTCGGCCGCTTGCCCTCGCTGTACGCCATGACGACATCGGTCACCTCGCCCGCGAACGCCTCCCCGGCCAGCCGCCGGCCCGCCATCACCAGCGGGTCGTCCAGCGCCTCCTGCGCCTCCAGCCGGGCCTGCTCGCGCTCGCGCGTGGCCAGCTTGTTCGCAGCCGTCACCGCGTCGTCCCGGCGCGGCTGCGGGGGCTCGCCCGCCAGCACCCGGTCCCGGTGCCCGGTGAAGGACCAGCGGTCGCGGGTCCAGCGCTCCTCCACATGCGCGCCCTCCGGCAGTGCCCGCAGCAGGTCCAGGCCCCGCCACACCGCGTCCCAGGTGGGCCGGGTCCGGCTTGCCACCAGGTCGCGGATCTCCCGCTCGGCCGCCGTGAGCGCGGCCAGCCGGTCGTCGGCGGCCAGGGCGTCCTCGGCGGCGGCGAGTGCGGTGCGCGCGCGGTCGTAGCGCTCGATGGCCGGGGCCAGCAGCTTGTTGTCGAACGCCGGGTCGGTGGCGGGTCCGGCCGGCGGGCACAGCAACTGGCCGGCGGAGTCGCGGGCGAGCTCGGCCCGGCGCGCGGCCTCGGCGCCGGAGGTGCCCTCCGGAGGGTCGATCCAGGCGAGCAGCGCGCCCAGGTGTTGGTCCTCCAGACTGGACTGGCCGGTCGCCCAGTGCCGGGACAGCACATCGGTCAGGGCGAGCAGGAGCGAGGAGCCGGGGACGCGCGACCGCTCGCCGTAGTGGGTGAGCCAGCGGCCGAGCAGCGGCACCCGGGGCGGCGCCGGGTAGGGGGCGTCCGGGTCCTGCTCGGCGGTCCGGCGGAACCGCATCGAGCGGCCCAGCAGCCGTACGAGGTCCAGGCCGGCGCGGCTCGGGACGATCAGCTGGGGAGCGTCCGCGCACAGTTCCACCTCGACCTTGACCCGCTTGCCGGTCTCCGGGTCGGTCTCGGTGCGCTCGGCCGCCTCCACCGACTCGGCGTAGGAGTCGATGTACGGCAGGACGACATCGGCCAGGTCGGCGAGGAAGGAGAAGCGCAGATCGCGGTCGCGGGGCTGCGGCACGACCAGCAGGCGGGGGGCGTCCCGGTCGGTGCCGACCAGCGCGCCGAGCGGGGCGCCCGCCTCGCCGGCGGTGGTGAGCGGCACGAACACCAGCGGGCGCGGGGACAGATGGCGGTGCCGGACGGTCGCGGCGGGCTGGGCCCGGCCGCTGCTGACGGCCTCCAGCCGGGCGAGGGTGGCGATCAGGGACACGGGGCGACCTCCTGGCGCGGCGCTTGCGTCAGGGCCTCCGCGCGCAGGGCCGCGGCCCGGCGCAGGGCCACAACCGCCGGGTCGGCCGGGTCGCCGCTCTCGCCGCGGGCCGCCGCGAGGACGTCCTCGACCGTGGTCAGACCGCCCAGTTCCGCGCGCAGCGGCCGGCCCAGGCGGGTGACGGCACCCTCCTCGCGGGAGCGTTCCCGGCAGTGGAAGGCCAGTTCGCACGCGGACAGGCACTCGGGCGCGTACGTCGCCGGGACCGCCGCCACGGCCGCCGTCAGCTCCTCGGCGCTGCGGTCGGGCGCGAAGCACGCGCCCTCGGGCAGGGTCTCGGCGATCTCCTCGATCCGGGTGAGCCGGGCCAGCTGACGGGCGGTGACCGCGCGCTGCTTGCGGACGTCGACGGCGGACGCCGCGGGCAGGTTGGAGAAGTCCTTCGGGCACACCAGCAGGATCCGGTGCCGTACGACCGGGGCGGGACCGAGCCGCGCCGCGAGGTTCTCCAGGGCCAGCACGTACACCGCCGCCTGCCGGGCCGCCGCGCCGACCTTCGCCGGGTCCGCCGAACCGTCCAGCATCGGGAACGACTTGATCTCCACCACCGACCAGCTGCCGTCCGGGTGCACCACCACCGCGTCCGGCTCCAGGAAGGCGAGCGAGCCCGCCACGTCCAGTGCGAGCATCGGATGGTCCAGCAGGGTCCAGCCGCCCGCCCGCGTGGCCTCGCGCAGCGCCAGCGCCGTACGGGCCGTACGCCCCTCGGGGCCGTGCGCGGTCAGGTCGGGTACGGCGGCGCCCTGGGGCGGTTCGGCGCCCGGATCCAGGCGGGCGTGCGCCAGTCGCAGCAGCTCCGCGCCGCCGTCGGCCTTCACCTTCGCCTCGAACGCGTTCCCACGCGTCAGCGCGAACTGCGACTGCCCGAAGCCGGACGGCGCGCCCAGCGCGCTCGCCAGCCGCGCCTTGTCCACCCCGGCGCCGTCCAGGATCGCCCGCCGCTCGCACCCGGGGTTCGCGGCGAGCGCCGCGAGGGCGCGCGCGTCCAGGGCCTTGGCCGGTACGTCGGGACCGCGCAGCTCAGCGAGCCGGTGCCGGAGCCCCTTCTCCCGCGTCGCTGGGGGAGGCGTCCGGTTCGGCCCCGGCGTCGAGCTGCGACTCGCGCTGCCGTGGAATTCGCTCACCCGCGGAAGTCTGGCATCCGGCACTGACAATCGGGGAACCCGTGCCGTCCGTGACCGTTGTGCGGCGCGGGAACAGGCGGGCCCGGACCAGGTCCACGGCCCATGTCACGCGCGGCGCGAGCAGCAGGCCGGCGCCCATCACGGCGACGCCCGCGACCGCGTCGAGGAAGTAGTGGTTGGCGGTGCCCATGACCACGAGCGCGGTGCCCAGCGGATAGAGGACGCCGAGGATCTTCCCCACGCGCGTGCCGCCGTGCCGCCACAGCATCACCCCGCACCACAGCGCCCAGCCGACGTGCAGGCTCGGCATGGCCGCGTACTGGTTGGTCATCCCGCCCATGCCGCGCGGCGCGCTCGCCTCGCCGCCCCACCAGCCGTACGAGCTGTAGTGGGCCATGGTGTCCACGAAGCCGTGGTCCGCGGAGAGCAGCCGGGGCGGGCAGGTCGGCAGCAGGGTGAAGCCGATCAGGCCGATGAACGTGGACGCCATCAGCCAGGTGCGGGCCCGCCGGTAGTGCTCGGCGCGGGTCCGGAACAGCCAGACGAGGATGGCGGGCGTGACCAGGTAGTGCAGCGAGGCGTACCAGAAGTCGGCCGGTATCCCGAGCCAGGGTTCGCGGGTGAACACACGGTTGAGCGGGTGCTCGGCGTTGAGGCTCAGGGCCTTCTCGATGCGCAGGATCGCCAGGCCGTGGTCGACGGCGGAGGAGACGTCACCGCGGGCGAGCAGGCGGCCGGCCGAGTAGCAGCCGTAGACGAGGAGGATCAGGGGCAGCTCGGTCCACCAGCGCAGCCGGGTACGCGGGGCCCCCTCGGTGCCCGGTGTCTCGGTCTGCGGCATCCGATCGCCCTCCCCCTTGTCGCTGTGCGGCGCGCCCCGGAGGGCGACCGTGTCACTTTACGGTGTCCGTATCCCCGCCCATGAGGGCGCTCCGGCCCACAAAGACGCCGAGATCGCCCCCCGGGTTGCCCCGGCCGGGGGTGAGCGATGATGAGAAGGTCCGCTTCGCTTCCGGAAAGGTCTCTCATGGCACCGCGCATCCTGCTGGCCCGGCACGGACAGACGGAATGGTCACTGTCCGGCAAGCACACCGGCAGGACCGACGTGCCGCTGCTGGAGGAGGGCCGGCGGGGAGCCAAGCTGCTCGGCGAGCGACTGCACCGGGCCCCGCTGGACGGACTGCCCGGGGTGGAGGTGCGCACCAGCCCGCTGGCACGCGCGCGTGAGACGTGTGAACTCGCCGGTTTCGGCGACCGGGCCACCACCTGGGACACGCTCATGGAGTGGGACTACGGCGCCTACGAGGGCATGACGCCGGACGAGATCCAGGCCGTGCGGCCGGGCTGGCTGATCTGGCGGGACGGGGTCCCTGCGGGCGAGACCCTCGCCGACGTCACCGCACGCGCGGACGAGGTGGTGTCCTGGGCCCGCTCGGCCGACCGCGACGTCCTGGTCTTCGCCCACGGCCACATCCTGCGCTCCATAGGCGCGCGCTGGCTGGGTCTCCCGCTGGACTTCGCCGCGCGGATACGCCTGAACCCGACCTCGCTGTCGGTGCTGGGCTGGGCGTACGGGGAGCCGGCGATCGAGAGCTGGAACGACTTGGGGCACTTGGCGGGATAGTCGTACCCCTCCCGTACCGCTTACGCCCTCCCCGTTCTCGGCACGGCGGCATGCCGGTCAAGGAACTCGGAGACCCCCGACGCCCGCCGGTGCGGCAGCAGCACCCGCGCCGTTCCCGCCAGCATGCTCTGAATACGCGAGGACTGGACCTCGTCCAGCAGGGCCAGCGCCTGCAAGCCCGCGGCGGCCGCCTCGTCCGGCCGGCCCTCACGCGCGAGATCGTCGGCCAGTTCCGCGGTGTACAGCGCGATGTTGCGCGTGAAGTGCGGATCCTGCAGATGCGCCGCCCGGCGCGCGTGCCGGGCCGCCCGCCGCCAGTCGCCCAGCGTGGACCAGCACTGCGCCTCCAGCCCCTCCAGCTCGGCCTCTCCGTAGAAGCTCATCCACTCGGGGTCGGCTTCCGAGCGGCCCCGCGCGAAGAGGGTCTGGGCCCGCACGAGCGCCTGTTCACAGCCGGTGCGGTCGGCGAGCCCCGCCCAGCCGCCGGCTTCCCGCAGCGCGAGCAGGGACATCAGGCGCGCCGAACCCAGCGGTGCGGCCGCGCGCTGGGCGGCCTGCGCGGCGCGGACCGCCTCCCGGGGGCGGCCGGCGTCCCGCGCCAGGAACGCGGTGTTGCAGAAGGCGTGCGCCTCCAGCGCCGGGTCCCCGGTCATCCGGGCCGTGGCCAGCGCCTCCGCGTAGTGCGAGCGGGCGTCGTCGAAGCGGCCGGAGTCGTGCGCCAGCCAGCCCACGGAGATGGCGAGTTCACCGGCGCCCGAGTGGAGCCGTTCCGCGGTGGTCTGCCGGGTCGCGCCCGCGTCGAGCAGCGCGTAGGCCGCGCGCAACGGAGCCGCCGCGCGCCGGTACAGGCCGTCCGCGCCGTGCCGGTCGTCGAGCAGCCGGATCCGGCGGACGGCCTCCTCCAGGGCGAGCGCCTCCGGGGTCCCGGGCCGGCGAGCGGTCCGGACCGCGGCCGCGGCGTCCGTGGTGAGCCCCAGCGGGCCCAGCGTGGCGGCGGCCACCGTGGCGCCGCCGCCAGTCATGAATGCGCGACGCAGCACGTCGCTCTCCTCGTGGTTCAGATGGTCTTTCGCGTACGGTTCTGGCGCGCCGCACGGGTCCTGCGTGTCATACGGTTCGAAGGCCCCCCGTGACTCACCGGGCGCCTGCGCGCCCACGGGTGCCCCGGGCACCTCCACCGCCGTACGCGCCGCACGGCCGCGGACGGCCGAACGGGGCGCGAAGCCGAGGTCGGTGAGGGTACGGCCGGGGAACATGTGCAGGAACACCCGTTCGTAGGCGTAGTTGGGGCAGCGGATCTCGCCCGCCTCCACCCTGCCGACGTAACGCGCGTCACAGCTCACCCGCTCACCGATCTCGCGCGCGGCGCGTCGTACGAGCGCCGCGAACTCGGCCGGTGAACGCCTGCCGCGCAGTCGCCGGAAGGCGAGGTTCGGCCGGGGTGGCCGTTCGGGCTGTGACGAGGTCTCGGTTGACGACGCCATGGCCGGGTCCTCTCGTGCGAACCGTCGAACCATGCCGGTGCCGGGGCGGATTCGGGACGAGTTGTCCGAGTGACGCCCTGGTTCCGGCGGGCATGAACGTACCTGCTGTGAAGGACCCGCCACGCTGTGTTTAGCTACAAACCGGATATCTCATCCACGATCTGCCATGAAGTGCCATCCTTTGCGGCGCACTTGTGCCGTAGCCGTTGACGCCCTCGAGCGTTGGGCTGCATGGACCGCGACAGGGCTGTGTGGAGGCCGGCATGGAGACCAGGGAGTCCAGTCAGAGCAACGAACCTTGTACGTCGCCGTCGTCGGGCGAGGGGGACGACCCGGACACGGCGGCCTGCGACCTCGTGACCGTACCGTTCCGGCAGGGCCTGGAGGCGGTCGACATCCTGCGGCGGGGCGCCGGTGAGGCGATGGGGCCCGTGCTGCACGACGGCGGCTGCGCGACCCTCGGCTTCCTGGTCCCGGCGGGCACGGCGGCCGGCTGGGACGTGCCGGGCAGCATCTGCACGGAGACCGACGGCCGCGGACTGAGGCTGAACCCCGAGCCGCCGGTGGCGGGCTCCGACTGGCTGCTGCCGCCCGGCGAGGCCGATCTCGCCACCGACCCGGTGGTGCTGCGCCGGGCCCTCGGGGAGGCGGCCCGGATGATCGAGGCGGCCGACGGCTGCCAGTGAAGCGGCCCGGGACCGCCGCCCGAGCCGACCGCCGCCGATGCGGCGAGCCCCCCGACGGGCTGCGAAGATGGTCGGATGGGCAGGTCCAGGAACACACGGCGCAGATCGGCGGCCGAGGAAGCCGTCGTGGAGGCGGTCGACGGCGGGCTCGCACAGCTCGTGCCCGACCCCGACCGGGGCCGCGCCTGGACGCTGCTGATCGACGGCGCGCCCCAGTCCCACGTCGACCTGGACGACGCCGGGTACCTCTCCTTCGAGTACCAGCGCCGGCTCGGCCATGTCATCGACCTCGTCGCCCCGCCCGGCAGGCCCGTGCACGTCGTGCACCTCGGCGGCGGCGCGTTCACCCTCGCCCGGTACGCCGCCGCCACCCGGCCCCGGTCCACCCAGCAGGTCGTCGAGCGGGACGCGAGTCTGGTCCAACTGGTCCGCCGGGAGCTGCCGTTGGAACCGAACGCCCGGATCCGGGTCAGGACGGCGGACGCCCGCGCGGGCCTCGCCAAGGTGCCGGACGGCTGGGCGGACCTGATCATCGCGGATGTCTTCAGCGGCGCCCGCACCCCGGCCCATCTCACCTCCACCGAGTTCCTGGACGAGGTCCGCCGGGCCCTGAAGCCGTCCGGGGTCTACGCCGCCAACCTCGCCGACGGCCCGCCGCTCGCCCATCTGCGCGGCCAGATCGCCACCGCCGCCGCCCGGTTCGCCGAGCTCGCGCTGATCGCCGACCCGGCCGTGCTGCGCGGCAAGCGCTTCGGCAACGCCGTCCTGGTCGCCTCCGACGCCCCGCTCCCGGTCGCCGAACTCACCCGCCGTGCCGCCTCCGACCCGCACCCGGGCCGGGTCGAACACGGCAAGCCGCTCATGGACTTCACGGGCGGCGCGGTCCCGGTGACGGACGCGGCGGCCGTGGCCTCGCCCGCCCCACCGCCCTCGGTGTTCCGGTGAGTTCAGCGGTCCTTCAACCGGTTCAGTAGGTGCCGATGTCCACATGCGGCGGCCCGTCGTGCCAGGTGCACATCACCGACACCCGGTCCGTGCCCCGGCTGAACTCCACCCGGATCCAGGTCTCCGTCTTCCACACCTGCATCGACCAGCCGGTCCCCGGCGTCGCCGAGACGAGCGTGGCACTGGACGGGCCCAGGTCGAACACGGCCCGGCCGCCGTCGGTGTCGTACGACTTGACCTGGCCGGACGCGGACGCGCTGGGGGAGGCAGAAGGGCTCGGGGACCGCGGGGCGGCCGGATTCGGCGGCGCCTGGCCGGCCGACGGCCGGTGCGACGGGGCCGGCCGGCGTGCCGGCGAGGGAAGGGCCTTCGCGCCCTGGGTCGTCGCGTCGGCGGCCGTGACCGGCAGCGCGCGCGGCGGGTCGTACGCCGTCCCGGCCATCACCGTGTGCACACCCCACCACGACAGCGTGACCGCCGCTCCGGTCGCGAGCAGCCACGCCAGTACGTGTACGAGTCCTCTGCGCATCGCGGGCCATACTGCCCCAGGGGGACCGCCGTGCGCACATGCTCCGAGTTATCCACAGGCGTCGGTCCGGGATGGGCCGCATGGCGTACGGTGCGGCGCATGGCAAGTGTGCTCGTGGTCGAGGACGACCAGTTCGTACGCTCCGCGCTCATCCGGCATCTGACCGACGCCGCACACACCGTGCGCAGCGTCGGTACGGCACTTGAGGCGCTGCGCGAGGTCGCCCATTTCCGTTTCGACCTGGTCATCCTGGACCTCGGACTGCCGGACCTGGACGGCTCCGAGGCGCTGAAGATGCTGCGCGGCATCACGGACGTCCCGGTGATCATCGCCACCGCCCGGGACGACGAGACGGAGATTGTCCGGCTGCTCAACGCCGGTGCGGACGACTACCTGACCAAGCCGTTCTCCGTCGAGCATCTCTCCGCGCGGATCGCGGCCGTGCTGCGCCGGGCCCGCTCGGCGGGCGGCGAGACCCCGCCGTCCAGCGTCCTGCGCGTGGGCGGCCTGACGGTCGACCCGCTGCGCCGCCAGGCCGAGTTGGACGGGGTCCGCCTCGACCTCACCCGCCGCGAGTTCGACCTGCTCGCCTTCCTCGCCGGCCGACCCGGGGTGGTCGTCCCGCGCAGGGAACTCCTCGCCGAGGTCTGGCAGCAGTCCTACGGTGACGACCAGACCATCGACGTCCACCTGTCCTGGTTGCGCCGGAAACTGGGGGAGACGGCTGCCCGGCCCCGCTATCTGCACACGCTCCGGGGTGTCGGCGTGAAGCTCGAACCGCCCATGGAACCGGCCGCGGACGGGGAGCCGGTGCGATGAGATGGGCCCTGGTCAAGGTCTGCCTGGCGGTCACCACCATGGTCGTGGTCGCCTTCGCGGTCCCGCTCGGCCTGGTCGTCAAGGAGATGGCCCGCGACCGGGCGTTCTCCAACGCCGAGCGGGAGGCCGCCGCGGTCGCGCCCGCGCTGTCCATCACCACCGACCAGGACAAGCTGGAGCGCGTCGTGGCCTCGGCCGGCGCCGACTCCGGGATGGCCGTGCACCTGCCCGCCGGCGGCGGCCGGTCCGCGCTGGACCTCGGCCGGCAGCGCGCCGCCGACCGCGACATCCAGGCCGTACGGAAACTGGGCCGGGCCTCCACCACCTCCGTGGCCGGCGGCTCCACACTGCTCCAGCCGGTCGCGCTGGGCTCCGGTGACATCGCGGTCGTCGAGGTGTACGTCCCCGAGTCCGAGATGACCAACGGCGTCGGCACGGCCTGGGCGGTGCTCGCGGCCGTCGGCCTCGCGCTGATCGTCGGCTCGGTCGCGGTCGCCGACCGGCTCGGGGTGCGCATGGTGCGGCCCGCCCAGCGGCTGGTGCGGGGCGCGCACGATCTGGGCGAGGGCAAGCTGGGCGCCCGGGTGCCGGAGGACGGTCCGACCGAACTGCGGCTCGCGGCCGTGGCGTTCAATGCCATGGCCGACCAGGTCGTCCAACTCCTCGCGAACGAAAGAGAGCTGGCCGCCGACCTCTCGCACCGGCTGCGCACACCGCTGACCGTGCTGCGGCTCAACGCGGCCTCCCTGGGCGGCGGACCGGCCGCCGAGCAGACCCGGGCCGCGGTCGCCCAGCTGGAGCGCGAGGTCGACACCATCATCCGTACGGCCCGGGAGGCCAAGCCGCAGACGGCCGCCCTCGGCCCCGGAGCCGGGTGCGACGCGGCCGAAGTGGTGCGTGAGCGCATGGAGTTCTGGTCCGCGCTCGCCGAGGACGAGGGCCGCAAGTGGCGGGTGGCCGGGGTCGAGCGGCCGGTGCGCATACCCGTGGCCCGCGCCGATCTGGCCGCCGCGCTCGACGCGCTGCTCGGCAATGTGTTCCGGCACACCGCCGAGGGCACCGCCTTCGCGGTCGACGTGCACAACGGCGAGGACGCGGTGATCGTGCTGATCTCCGACGCGGGCCCCGGCATCTCGGACCCCGAGGCGGCGATGGCCCGTGGCCGCGGTTCCGGGAACGCCGGTTCGACCGGTCTCGGGCTCGACATCGTGCGCCGGCTCGCCGAGTCCACCGGCGGGGACGTCCGGATCGGCTCTTCGGTGCTGGGCGGCACCGAGGTGCGGATCTGGTTCCAGCTGGACGGGCGGCGGCCGGTGGCGCGGGGTCGTGTCCGAAGACGCCGAGCGGGCAAACCGGTCCCCACTGGTCTCGACCATTAATCGTCTCCGATCCCTTCCTTAAGCGAACCCTAAGGTCTGCAACGGCCGCCCCGATCGGGCGGTTTGCCCGATTCCGGATCGCTAGCGTGCTGCCGCACCTCACCCACGTGAACAGCGAAGGCAGGCACGCGCATGACCACGCACCGGCGCAGGATCAGCGGCAGGAACAAGGCGATCGGCGGTCTCGTGGCCGCGGCTGTGGTCGGCGGTGGCGCGCTCCTGCTCACCGGCACCGCCAACGCGGCCGGAGTGAACGCCGCGTACACCAAGACCAGCGACTGGTCGACCGGGTACACCGCGCAGTACGTCGTGACCAACAACAGCGGCCAGACCGAGAAGACCTGGACCCTGGAGTTCGACCTCCCGGCGGGAGCCAGGCTCAGCTCGCTGTGGAACGGCGAGTCGAGCGTCAGCGGTTCGCACGTCACCGTGAAGCCCGCGAAGTGGGACTCCGAGGGCCTCGCGCCAGGCAAGTCGGTGACCGTCGGTTTCGTGGTCGACGGCAGCGGCGACCCGACGGGCTGTCGTATCGACGGCGCCCAGTGCTCCGCGGACGGCGGCGCCACGCCGGAGCCCAGCGGCCGCCCCACCGCGACCCAGTCGCCGACCCCCACCGCCGCCCCGACCAAGAGCGGCACCCCCGCCCCGACCGCCTCCCAGACGACCGGCAGCGGCAGCGGAACCGGCACCACCGCCTCCGCCGGCTTCGCCCCGTACGTAGACACGTCCCTCTACCCGGCCTTCGACCTGGCCGGCGCGGCCGACGCGACCGGCGTGAAGAACTACAACCTCGCGTTCATCACCGACGGCGGCGGCTGCACCCCCAAGTGGGGCGGTGTGACCGACCTGACCGGCGACGCCGTCGCCGCGCAGATCGGCTCCCTGCGCGCCAAGGGTGGTGACGTCCGGGTCTCCTTCGGCGGTGCCTCCGGCTCAGAACTGGCCACCACCTGCTCCTCGGCCGACGCGCTGGCGGCGGCGTACGGCAAGGCGGTCGACGCGTTCAAGCTGACCAAGGTCGACTTCGACGTCGAGGGCGGCGCGCTGCCGAACACCGCGGCCAACACCCGCCGCGCCCAGGCCATCGCCAAGCTCCAGGCCCAGCACCCGAACCTGGACGTCTCCTTCACCCTCCCGGTGATGCCCGAGGGCCTCACCCAGGACGGTGTGAACCTGCTGTCCGACGCCAAGTCCAACGGCGTCAAGATCTCCACCGTCAACATCATGGCGATGGACTACGGCGCCTCGTACAACGGCGACATGGGCGACTACGCCCAGCAGGCCGCCACGGCCACCCAGGCCCAGGTCAAGAGCGTCCTCGGCCTGTCCGACTCCGCCGCCTGGAAGACGGTCGCCGTCACCCCGATGATCGGCGTCAACGACGTCTCCTCCGAGATCTTCAAGGTGGACGACGCCACCCAGTTGGTGAACTTCGCCAAGTCCAAGGGCCTCGGCGGTCTGTCCATGTGGTCCGCCGCCCGAGACAAGCAGTGCGCAGGCGGCGCGAAGAACTCCGCCGACCCCACCTGCAGCTCGATCGTCCAGGACGAGTTCGCCTTCTCGAAGGCGTTCGGCGCCTTCAACTGACTCTGTAGACCGGGACGTTGACAGCAGAGTTTGGCATAGGCCAGGGGCACATTCATCCGTACGGCTGAATCCCCAGCGGAACCGCCGTCGCCGCGCCGGACACCTCGCCTACGTTCCGTCGCATGGTCAGTTCAGCGCACGAGGCGATGCACCAGATCTTCCGGGAGGACCCGGGGCTCTTCGCCCGGGCCCTCCCCAGGGCGGGCATCCCCTTCCCCGAGCCCACGGGGATCCAGCCGCTGGACACGGACCTCACCGAGATCAGACCGCTGGTGCGCCGTGTGGACACGCTCTTACGGGTCGACACGGCCGAGGACGGGGGCTTCCTGCTCGCCGTGGAAGCCCAGGGCAAGCCGGACCGGGACAAGCCGAGCAGCTGGACCTACTACCTGGCGCACCTGTACGCCAAGTACCAGCTGCCTCCGGTCCTGCTGGTGGTCTGCCGGGACAAGGCGACCGCGGCCTGGGCGGCGGAACCCGTCCGCGTCGGCCTGCCCGGCCACACCAGCATCGCGGTCTTCCCTCTCGTCCTGGGCCCGGGCAACGTCCCCGCGGTCACCGACCCGGAAGAGGCGGCCGAGGACCTCGCCCTCGCCGTCTTCTCCGCGCTCGCCCACGCCAAGGATCCGGACCTGCCTGCGATACTGGATGCGCTGGCGGAGGCGGTGGCCGACACCGGCGGCGAGACCGCGAAGCGCTGGGCGGAATTCACCGAAGTCGGCCTGGGCGACACCCCGGCCCGTGCACTGTGGAGGCGACTCATGGCCACATACACCCCCCGTTTCCCCGGCAGCGGCACCATCATCGAGGAAGCCATCAACGAGGGTCTTGCCGAGGGCCGCGCCGAGGGCCGTGCCAAGGCCCGTGCCGAGGACATTCTCCGCATCCTCGATGTGCGAGGCATCGAGATCTCCGAAGCCGATCGGGATCGCGTCATGTGCTGCGAGGACCTGGACGTCCTGGGCATCTGGTTCGACCGGGCGCTCTCCGTCACGAGCGGCGAGGAGCTGTTCGCGGAGGCGTGACAGCCGCCGACCCCGCCACGGCGTAGCCCCGTCCGGCGCGGCCCGCCCCCCACGGCGGGCCGCGCCTGTCTGTCAGGCCGCCGGCTCCACCCCCGGCAGCGTGCCCGTCCGAGCCGCCTCCCCGTACCACCGGGCGCTCGACTTCGGCGTGCGCTTCAGCGTCGCGTAGTCGACGTACACTGCGCCGAACCGCTTGCCGTAGCCGTACGCCCACTCGAAGTTGTCCATCAGGGACCACAGGTAGTAGCCGCGGACGTCAGCGCCGTCGGTGATCGCGCGGCGGACCGCGGACAGGTGGCCGTGCAGATAGGCGATGCGCTCGGGGTCGTGGACGCGGCCTTCGGGGTCGGGCTTGTCGTCGTAGGCCGCGCCGTTCTCCGTGACGTACAGCGGCAGGCCCGGGGCCTCGCGCGTGTAGCGCAGGAGCAGGTCGTACAGGCCCGTCGGATCGATCGTCCAGCCCATCTCCGTGCGCTCGCCCGGCGTCTGATGGAAGAGCACGTCGTCGGCGCCCGGCCAGGGGGAGTGCTCGCTGGCGCCGTGGCCGTCCACCCGCGGGCCCTTGACCTCGCCGGACGCGGCCGAGACCAGGGCCGGGGTGTAGTAGTTCAGGCCCAGCGCGTCCAGCGGGACGTTGATCGCGCGCGTGTCGCCGTCCAGGACGTACGACCAGTCGGTGATCGAGGACGTGGCCTCCAGCAGCGACGAGGGGTACGCCCCGTGCAGCATCGGGCCGTGGAAGATGCCGTTGGCGAGGTCGTCGATCCGGCGGGCCGCGGCCAGGTCGGCCGGGTCCTGGGAAAGCGGCCGAACCACCGAGGAGTTGAGGCTGATCGCGATCTCGTTGCGGGCCGGCATCACCGAGCGCAGGGCCGACGCCGCCAGGCCGTGCGCCAGATTGAGGTGGTGGGCGGCGCGCAGCGAGGCCGCAGGGTCGGTGCGGCCGGGGGCGTGGACGCCCGAACCGTAGCCAAGGAAGGCGCTGCACCAGGGCTCGTTGAGGGTGATCCACTGCTCCACCCGGTCGCCCAGCGCCTCGCCGACCAGCCGCGCGTAATCGGCGAACCGCAACGCGGCGTCCCGCTGCGGCCAGCCGCCCGCGTCCTCCAACTCCTGCGGCAGGTCCCAGTGGTAGAGGGTGAGCGCCGGTTTGATGCCCTTCGCGAGCAGCTCGTCCACCAGGCGGCGGTAGAAGTCCAGGCCACGCTGGACCGCGGGGCCCCGGCCGGTGGGCTGCACCCGGGACCAGGAGACCGAGAAGCGGTACGCGGTCAGGCCCAGCTCCGCCATCAGCGCCACGTCGTCGCGGTAGCGGTGGTAGTGGTCGACAGCGATGTCACCGGTTTCGCCGCCGGCCGTCTTGCCCGGCGTATGGCTGAAGGTGTCCCAGATCGAGGGGGTGCGGCCGTCCTCCCGCACCGCCCCCTCGATCTGGTACGCCGAGGTCGCGGCGCCCCAGAGGAAGGCGGGAGGAAAGGTCACGGAGGTAACGGGTTCAGGCATGGAAGCGCTCCCATTGGGGTCGTAGGAGACCTGGCGTAGTAGGTGAGGCGGAGGTACGAAGGGGCCGGGGCGGCGGTGGCCCGGCCCCTGGGCAGCAGGCGGTCAGCCCTTGATCGCGCCCTGCATGATCCCGCCCACGATCTGCTTGCCGAACAGGACGAACGCGATCAGCAGCGGCAGCGTGCCCAGCAGCGCGCCCGCCATGATCACCGCCTGGTCGGGGACGTACCCGGTGCCGAGCGAGTTCAGGGCCACCTGCACGGTCGGGTTCTGCTGGTTCAGGGCGATGATCGGCCACAGGAAGTCGTTCCAGGCGAACACGAACGTCAGCAGGCCGAGCACGGCCATGGCCGGACGCGCCGCCGGGAAGACCACGTGCCAGACGATCCGGATGCTGCTCGCCCCGTCCACCCGGGCCGCCTCGATCAGCTCCGTCGGCAGCGCCTGCACCAGGTACTGCCGCATGAAGAACGTACCGAAGGCGGTGACGAGACTCGGCAGGATCACCGTCTGCAGCTGGTTGGACCAGCCGAGGTCCGACATCCACAGGTACAGCGGTACGACGGCGAGTTGCGGCGGGATCATCATCGTGCCGATGGTCAGCAGCAACAGCAGGCTGGAGAACCGGAACCGCAGCTTGGCGAAGGCGAAGCCGGCGAGGGTCGAGAACAGCACCGTGCTCACCGTGATCGCGCCCGCCACGATCACCGAGTTGAACATCGCGGTGCCCAGCCCCGCCTGGTCCCAGGCCGTCCGCAGGTTCTCGAACAGGTTGCCGCCGAACCACAGCGGCGGCGGTGTCTGCGCGAGCCGCCGGTCGGTGCGGGAGGCGGCGATCGCCGTCCACACCAGCGGGGCGAGCGAGACCAGCGCGAAGACGGTGAGCACGACATACGTCACCGGACCCGCGTGCAGCTGCTTGCCGGCGCCCATCACCCGGCGACGCCTGGCCGTCGGCGCCTTCCTCGCGGGCAGGGTCAGTTCACTCGTCGTCATTGGGACTTCCTCAGCCGTCGGGTGAGCAGCAGATTGACCGCGGCGATGACCAGCAGGATCAGGAACATCGACCAGGCGATCGCGGACGCCTTGCCGAGGTTGCCGATGATCCAGCCCTGGTCGTACATGTACAGGCCGAGCGTCTGGTACTGGTGCTCCGAGCCGCCCTTGGACCCGCTGACCCCGCCGAACAGCAGTGGTTCGCCGAAGAGCTGGGTCGCGCCGATGGTGGAGACCACGACCGTGAACAGGATCGTGGGGCGCAGCTGCGGGATCGTCACATGCCGGAACTGCTGCCAGCGGTTCGCCCCGTCGATCGCCGCCGACTCGTACAGATCCGTCGGGATCGCCTGCATGGCGGCGAGGTAGATCAGCGCGTTGTAGCCGGTCCACCGCCAGATCACGATCGACGACACCGCGAACTGCGAACCCCAGTCGGACTCACGCCAGTTGACGGCGTGCACCCCGAAGAAGTGCAGGATCCAGTTGACCATGCCGCCGTCCCACGAGTACAGCAGCGTGAACACCAGGGTCGCCGCGGCCACCGAGGTGGCGTAGGGGGTCAGCATCACCACACGCCAGACGGTGGAGCCCCGCAGCCGGTAGTTCAGCAGATGCGCCAGCCCGATCGCGGCCAGCAACTGCGGCACGGTCGAGATGACACCGATGGTCAGGGTGTTCTTCAGCGCGTTCCAGAAGAAATCCGAGGACCAGAGGTTCTTGTAGTTGTCCAGGCCCGCCCAGCTCTGGTGGTCGAGGGACGACAACTGCACGTCGTGCAGCGAGTACCAGGCCGTGTACAGCAGCGGGACCAGCGTGAACGCCCCGAACAGGATGAAGAACGGGGACACGAACGCGTACGGCGACGCCTTCATGTCCCAGCGGTACAGCCGGCTGCGCCAGGAGTCGGCACCCGCCGGCGCACCGCGACCGTGAGCGCCCCGCGCCGCGCCCGGCGGGGTGCCGGGCGCGGTGTCGGCGCTCGACGCGGGATGCGCGAGAGCCTGCTTGGGGCTGGTCACTGGCCGAGCACGTCCTTGATCTCCTTGGACGCCGCGTCCCAGCCCTGGGACGGCGACTTGCCCTTCTGCTCGACCTGGAGGATGCCGACGTCGGTGATCGCGGAGTTGATCGGCTGGTCCTTGATGCCGAAGTACTGGGTCGGGATCGTCTTCGCCGAGTCGGAGAAGATCTGGGTGAGCGGCGCGTTCGAGAAGTACGCGGTGGTGTCCGCGGCCGGCTTCAGGCTCGCGTACGCCGACGGGGTCGACGGGAAGCTCGCCTGCTTGGCGAAGACCTTGGCCTGCTGCTCGGGCGCGGTCAGCCACTTGGCCAGTGCGACGGCCTCCTTCTGGTGCTTGCTCGCGAGCGGCACGCCGAGGAAGGAGCCGCCCCAGTTGGCCGCGGTGGGCGCCGCCGCCACGTCCCACTTGCCCTTGCCGGAGTCACCGGACTTCTGCTCGATGTAGCCGATCATCCACGCCGGGCAGGCGACCGTGGCGAAGGTGGCGTTGGCGTAGCCCTGGTCCCAGGTCGGGTCGAACTGCTTCAGCTTCGCCGACATGCCGCTGGTGGCGACGTCCATGGCGACGTTCCAGGCGTTCTTCACACCGTCGGACTTGTCCCAGGCGACGTTGCCGTCCTTGTCGTAGTACCGCTCGTCGCCGCCGCCGAGGGCCGCGTTGTAGACGGAGGCAGCGGAGTCCACGAACTTGGTGCCCTTGGGCGCCTTCTTCATGTACTGCTTGCCGACGTCGACGTACTTGGCCCAGTCGCCCTTCCACATCTCGGCGAGCTTGGTCCGGTCGGTCGGCAGTCCCGCCTTCTGGAACAGATCCTTCCGATAGCAGATGGCCATCGGCCCGATGTCGGTCCCGAGTCCGATGAGCTTGCCGTCCTTGGTGGTGGCCTGGGCGTTCTTCCAGTCCAGCCACTGGGACTTGTCGACCTCCTTGCCGAGGTCCACGAACTTGCTCGCCTGCGTCTGCACGGCCTCGGTGACGTTGCCGATTTCGATGGCCTGGACGTCGTCGGTGCCGGAGCCGGCCTGGAGGCGGGTGAGCACCTTCGGCCAGTAGACGTCGGTGCGGGTGGTGACGTTCTCCTTGATGTTGATGTCCGGATGCAGCTTCATGTACTCGTCGTAGAGGCCGGCCTGCTTGTAGCCGAAGACGCCGAAGGTGCCGATGGTCAGCGTGATCTTGCCTTTGCCACTGCCGTTTCCGCCGCCGGAGCCGTCCGACGAGCCGTCGTTCGAGTCCTTGGCGCAGCCGGCCAGCAGCCCCGTGGTCAACGCGGCGACGGCCGCGAGGGCCATCAGCCGCTGGGACCGGCGGATGCTCGTGCGCATTGCGTCCTCCTGTTGCCTGACGTGCCGACCCCCCGGCCAACTGCATGGAATTGGGCCCGTTCGTACTCGCTGCGGCTCGGGCGGGGAACGTGCGGGATGTGTAGGTGCCAGGTAGTGTGGGAGCGCTCCCATGAGTGATGTGTTGAAGAGTCGCCGGTTGGCGGCGGGGTGTCAAGGGAACGGACGAGGACAACTGCGTTCAGTTATCTGAGCGTTAACTGGGCTGCAATCCAGCCCGTCCGGCGATTGAGGACGAGGCCGAAGGCCGATGAGCCGGGGTTCGGGGGCGGCAGCCCCTGGGACGGTCACTGCAGCGGACGGGACTGTTACATTCCAGCTCAGCACCAGGAGTCGGTCGAGAGAGGCGGAGCCCATGGCAAGCCACGGAGCGCGGGGCCGGAGCGGGGGCCGGCCCACGCTCGAGGAGGTCGCCGCCCGGGCCGGGGTCGGCCGGGGCACGGTCTCGCGGGTGATCAACGGCTCGCCCCGGGTCAGCGACGCCACCCGCGCCGCGGTCGAGGCGGCGGTCGCCGAGCTCGGCTATGTCCCCAACACCGCCGCCCGCGCCCTCGCCGCCAACCGCACCGACGCCATCGCGCTGGTCGTCCCCGAGCCGGAGACCCGCTTCTTCGCGGAGCCCTACTTCTCCGACATGCTGCGCGGAGTCGGCTCCCAACTCTCCGACACCGAGATGCAGTTGCTACTGATCTTCGCGGGCAGCGACCGGGAGCGCCGACGCCTCGCGCAGTACCTGGCGGCCCACCGGGTGGACGGCGTCCTGCTGGTCTCCGTCCACGCCGACGACCCCCTCCCGGACCTGCTGGCCCAGCTGGAGATCCCGGCCGTGATCAGCGGCCCCCGCTCGGCCGGTGAGACGCTCACCTCGGTGGACTCGGACAACTACGGCGGCGCCCGCTCGGCCGTGGAGCACCTGCTCTCCCGCGGCCGTACCCGCATCGCGCACATCACCGGCCGACTCGACGTCTACGGCGCCCAGCGCCGCGTCGACGGCTACCGCGACGCCCTGCGCGACGCGGGCCGGGAGGTGGACGAACTCCTCGTCGAACCGGGGGACTTCACCGAGGAGGGCGGCCGCCGGGCCATGTCGGTGCTCCTGGACCGGCGCCCTGACCTGGACGCGGTGTTCGCCGGCTCGGACGTGATGGCGGCCGGCGCCCGGCAGGTGCTGCGCGAGGCGGGCCGTCGTATCCCGGACGACGTGGCGTTGGTCGGCTACGACGACTCCGCCATCGCCCGCCACATGGACCCCCCGCTGACCAGCGTCCGCCAGCCCATCGAGGAGATGGGCCGCGCCATGATCGACCTCCTCCTCACGGAGATCGCCGACCGCCGCCCGCCCGTGTCCCGGGGGCTGGAGCGGCGGCACGCGGTGCTGCCGACGGAGCTGGTGGGGCGGGCGTCCTCGTAACGCCGGTCGCGTCCGCCTACGTTCGCCTGCGAGCGTCCCCGTGTGTTCACTCGCGTGTGTTTGCTCGCGTTCCGCACGAGGCCGGGCGTCTGCGAGCCCGGCCGGAGAGGGTGGCCGGGCGGACGCGGACAGCGCCGGCACACACGGGTCAGCGGCCCAAGGCCCGGTTCAGTGCCTCCTCCGCCTGTGCCGCCAGCGTGGCGACCAGGTCTGCCGCCGAGGGCAGGTCGGTGATGAGGTCCACGCCCTCGCCGGCCCACTGCGGGAGCGCGGGGATGTCACCGCGTGCGACGGCCTCCTGGTACGACGGCCCGGCCTCGGGGTCGGCGGCGAGTTCCGTCTCCCGGCCGCGCCAGCGGTCCAGGAAGGGATGCGGGAGCGTACGGGCGGTGTACTCGGCCGGCCAGCGCGAGCCGCGAGCGATGTCCAGCACCCGGCTGCGCTCGGTGTCCTCGCCGCGTCCCGCGACGAGGGCCCGGGCGGTCGCGGGATCGACCAGGGCCTCGGCCGTGGCCTGGAAGCGGGTGCCGAGCACGGCGCCCGCCGCCCCCAGGGCCAGGGCGGCCGCCACCCCCCCGGCCGTCGGCGATCCCGCCGGCCGCCAGCACCGGCACGGGCGCCGCCAGGTCCACCACGACGGGCACGAACGGCAGCGTCGACCGCCCGTGCCGGGCCCCGTGCCCGCCGGCCTCGGTGCCCTGCGCCACGATCACGTCGGCGCCCAGGTCCACCGCTCTGCGGGCCTCCTCCATATCGGTGACCTGAAGGATCAGCGCCGTACCGGAGTCGCGGACGCGCCCGGCGAACGGGCTCGGGTCACCGAAGGACAGCATCACCGCCGCCGGACCGTGCCCCAGCGTCCACTCCACCGCACCGACATCGGTGGCCCACGCCTGGAAGCCGACGCCCCAGGGCTTTCCGGCGCCCTCGGCGGCGAGGACGGGCAGTTCGCGGGCCAGCCAGTCCCGGTCGCCGTTGCCGCTGCCCAGCAGTCCGAGCCCGCCGCCGCGCGAGACCGCCGCGGTCAGCGCCCCGCCGGCCGAACCGCCCATCGGTGCCAGGGCGATCGGATGCTCGACCCCGAACAACCGTGTGAACGCCGTCGACAACCCCATGGCCGCGGTCTCCTCTCGTCAGTGCACAAATCGTCAGTGGACAAAGGACTCGGGGCCGAGGCGGCCCCAGGCGACGAACGCTGCCAGGACGATGTAGACCACGTCCACCAGCATGAACCGGACCTCGTGGCGCCGGAGCCGGGTGATCGCCGCGCCGATCATCAGGATCACCAGTCCGAGGGCGGCCGACGGCACCAGGACCGGCGCGATGTCGAGCGCGGCGGGCAGGACCAGCCCCACCGCGGCCAGCACCTCCAGCGCCCCGATGGCCTTCACGCCGCCGCCGCTGAAGTCGTTGACCCACTGCGCACTGGGCCCGAACGCGGCGATCTTCTCCTTCGCCACGACCACCTTGCCGCCGCCGCTGAGCAGGTAGGCGAGGGCGAGCAGTCCGGTGACGATCCACAGTGCGAGGTTCATGACCTGTTCCCCTTGTTCATGTCGTTCGCTGTCGGCCCTCTGAGACAGGGCACCCCGGCGGTCTGTGACAGGAGCGGATACGCTGCTGGACGTCTTGCGGATGTTCGAAGGGGGAATCCGTGCCGGCAACAGCGGTTGGAACGGACGCGGACGGATACCGGTCGCTGCTGTTCTCCATCGCCTACGGGATGACCGGATCCGTGGGCGACGCCGAGGACATCGTGCAGGACGCCTTCCTCGGCCTGACCCGGGCGCGCCGGGCCGGGACCACGGTCGAGAACCTGAAGGCGTACCTGACCACCTCGGTGACACGGCTGGGCATCAACCACCTCAGCTCGGCGCGGGTACGGCGGGAGACCTATGTGGGCGACTGGCTGCCCGAGCCGGTCGTCGTGTCCGCCGACCGGCCCGGCCCTGCCGAGCACGCCGAACTGTCCGACTCGCTGTCGATGGCGTTCCTCGTGCTGCTGGAGGCCCTCTCCCCGGTGGAGCGGGCGGTGTTCGTGCTGCGCGAGGTCTTCGGGTACGGCTACCCGGAGGTGGCGCGGCTGACCGGCAAGTCCGAGGCGAACTGCCGGCAGATCTTCGCCCGGGCCCGAAAGCGCATCGCTCCCGACGGTCAGCCGGTCGTGACGCCGTCGGGCCCGGTGCGTCGGGCGGAGGCCGAGGAGCTGGCCCGTAGGTTCTTCGCGGCCGCCGAGGGCGGCGACATGGACGCGCTGCTCGACATGCTCGCCCCGGACGTGGTGTTCCACGGCGACGGCGGCGGCAAGGCACGGGCGCTCGCCAGGTCGGTGACCGACCCGCGGCACGTCGCACAGTTGCTGGTCGGGGGCCTTCGCCGAGTCCGGATGCTCGGCGCCTCGATGCGGGCGGCGTGGATCAACGGCCGGCCGGGCGCCGTGACCTACGACGCCGAGGGGCGGGTGGCCAGCGTGGTCGAGCTCGACATCGCCGACGGCGCGGTCCGGGCGATCCGCGCCGTCTCCAACCCCGACAAGCTCGGTCACCTCGGACCGGTGTCCGACATCGGACGGCTGCCGCAGAGGTGACGGCCTGCACACGAAACAGCCGGTGACTCCGAGGGAGTCACCGGCTGATCGGTGAGGGTGAGTGACGGGACTCGAACCCGCGACATCCTGGACCACAACCAGGTGCTCTACCAGCTGAGCTACACCCACCACGACCGGCGGTGGAACTCGTCGTTTCCCCGACCGGCCGAGAAGAAGTCTACAGGGTCCGAAGGGGTGCTCGCGCACACGTTTTCGCGCGGCGCACCTCGAGCCGTACCCCGGGGGACTACTGCGCGGGCAGGACGTGCTTGGCGGCGATCGTCTTCGCGGTGTCGGAGTCCGGGCCGGGCTGCGGGACGAAGATTGCCTCGCGGTAGTAGCGCAGCTCGGCGATCGACTCGCGGATGTCGGCGAGCGCCCGGTGGTTGCCGTTCTTCTCCGGGCTGTTGAAGTAGGCCCTCGGGTACCAGCGGCGGGCCAGCTCCTTGATGGAGGACACGTCGACGATCCGGTAGTGGAGGTAGTCCTCCAGGGTCGGCATGTCCCGCAGCAGGAAGCCGCGGTCGGTGCCGACGGAGTTGCCGCACAGCGGGGCCTTGCCGGGCTCCTTCACGTACTCCTTCACATAGGAGAGGACCCGCTCCTCGGCGTCCTGGAGGGTCGTGCCGTTCGGGAGCTCGGCGAGCAGGCCGGACGCGGTGTGCATCTGACGCACCACCTCGGGCATCGTCTCCAGCGCCTGGTCCGGCGGGCGGATGACGATGTCCACCCCCTCGCCGAGTACGTTCAGCTCGGAGTCGGTGACGAGGGCGGCCACCTCGATGAGAGCGTCGTCGGACAGCGAGAGGCCGGTCATCTCGCAGTCGATCCACACCATGCGATCGTTCATGCGACCACCCTAAAGCGGACCTGAGCTTTTGGGTGCCCCTGTGCTCCGCAGGAAGTGCCGAGAGGGGCCGTCGCTCGTCTGCGGGTCCGTCGTGGCTGCTCGCGCAGTTCCCCGCGCCCCTACGGGGCGCTTCCGTCCTGCAAGCTGAAAAAAGGGGGGCGGGATGTGCCCGCCCCCCTCTTCTCAGCTACCGCTCCGCGGCCCCGGCAGCAGTCCCACCGCGCCCGCTGTCTGGCGGCGGCTCTGTATCGGTACCCCGCTGTCCCGGTCCGGGTGCAGCATGGGTGCGTGGCCCACCGGTCCGGGGCCCGCGAGGCCCGTGGGCGGGCCCGGCTGGCCGGACGGCGGCATCGGCGGCTCCGTGTCGGTCGGCCTCTCGCCCTGCGGCCTGCGGGCCCGGTAGGCGGCCCGGTAGGCGGCGGGGGAGGAGCCGAGCTGGCGGCGGAAGTGCCCGCGCAGCGCGACGGGGGAGCGGAAGCCGCAGCGGCCCGCGACCTCGTCCACGGAGTAGTCCGACGTCTCGAGCAGCCGCTGCGCCTGCAGCACCCGCTGGGTGATCAGCCACTGCAGCGGCGCGCTGCCGGTCAGCGAGCGGAACCGGCGGTCGAACGTGCGGCGGCTCATATAGGCGCGTGCCGCCAGGGTCTCCACGTCGAACTGCTCGTGGAGGTGTTCCAGCGCCCAGGCGACGACCTCGGCGAGCGGGTCGGCGCCGATCTCCTCCGGTAAAGACCGGTCGAGGTAGCGCTCCTGACCGCCGCTGCGGCGCGGCGGGACCACCAGCCGGCGGGCCAGCGCGCCGGCCGCCTCGTTGCCGTGGTCCGTCCGCACGATGTGGAGACAGAGATCGATTCCGGCCGCCGTACCCGCCGATGTCAGGACGTCGCCGTCGTCGACGAAGAGTTCCCGTGGATCGACGTGCACCGACGGATAGCGCTTGGCCAGCGTCGGCGCGTACATCCAGTGGGTCGTCGCCGGGCGGCCGTCCAGCAGGCCCGCCGCCGCGAGGACGAAGGCACCGGTGCACAGCCCGACTATGCGGGCACCCTCCTCGTGCGCCCGGCGCAGCGCGTCGAGCGCTTCCTCCGGCGGTGGCGCGGTGATCGAGCGCCAGGCCGGTACGACGACCGTCCCGGCGCGGGAGATCGCCTCCAGTCCATGCGGTGCGCTGAGTTCCAGGCCCCCTGTGGTCCGCAGCGGGCCCTCCTCGCCGGCGCACACCAGCAGTCGGTAGCGCGGCACGCCGGCGTCCTGGCGGTCTATCCCGAACACCGACAGCGGAATGGAACTCTCGAAGATGGGGCCGCCGCTGAACAGCAGCACCGCGACGATCTCCTTGCGGCGTCGCCCGGAGAGTTTCCGGCCTGCGGCTTCCGGCGCGGCAGTGGAGTCGTGGCTCATACTGCTAAGCCCCCCTCGGTGGTCGCGGCTCCTCGGTTGTGTCGCTCCTGCACGTTTCCCCTCGGTCCTGCACGAGTCCCCCGCCGTAAGACAGTCAAGATCGAATCTACTGGTTCCCGCGGTCGGGCGGTGACCAGTTCCACACGCCCCAGATTGTCGACATGACAACTTGGCGTGAAGCATTCGATCACGAAGCGTTGCACTCGCGGAGCGCGCAGGGAAGTGCGCCTTGTGGCAGTGGCCAAACCGCGTAGGGTGCACAGCTGCCCGTAGACCCTTTCCGTGCAGGTCGAACGGGGGTTGGAGGGTGGTCGGGACCCCTCTTGGGCGGCATTCAGAAGTTGGCTGAAAAGAAGCGTTCGGGGGTACGAAAACAGGTCAGTCGACCGGTGTCTGTCGGCGGGTGTGACGTCCGCCTCCTTGCTCGGCGCAACGCGCCGCACAGCGCTCCGAGCGGCGCAGCAGGAAGCGGCACGCGGCCGTGACGGCGGCCAGGCCCAGGGCGGCCCCCGCCGCGCCGGCCAGCGAGGTGCCGTACCAGACCAGGACCACGGGGACGAGGACGCAGCTGAAGGCGGCCCAGCGGATCACATCGCTCACGGTGTCCGGCACGGGCGGCGGCTCGGAGGTGGATCGACGACCGGGCATGACTCCTACTCCCTGTGGCGGTGGCTCATCCCGTTCAACGCCTGTTCGACCACTCGGTCACCGGTCGTACGTCTGTTGATCCTGTGCAAACCGCCTGTACGGGGCAGCAACCATTGCGTTACGGGCGCGGCTCGTGCATGCTCCGGTGAACCCCTACGGACGTCGGGGGACCGCTTACGGAGCGTGCGCGGGATCTGGGCTCGGAAGGCGTGCCGCCGTACCCTTGGGGGTATGGGGTTGGGAAGATGTTTCCCGGACACAGCTCCGCCGCACACTGTCGTCCCACCCATAAAGGATCACAACGCCGAGACAGCCATGGCCGGTCACGAATTCTTCGAACCCGCGGACCGCAAGCGGCCGGTCGCCGATCCCACGGCGGCCGATCCCCAGGCGGCGGAAGAGCCACGCCCCAGCTGCGACCCAGCCTTCCGGCACGGAGTCGTCGTCGGCTTCGACGGCTCCACCTCCAGCGAGCGCGCCCTCGCCTACGCCATCGGCATGGCCCACCGCTCGCACTCGGGCCTGATCATCGTCCATGTCGCCAACCGGCTGCCCACCACCGTGTGGGCCGGCTGTGAGCCGCCCGTCTTCGTCGACGTGCCGGACCACCGCACCGAGGTCCTCGGCCTCGAGCTGGCCTGCGCGGACTATCTGGCCGAGGTGCCGTGGATCCTGGTCGAGCGGGGCGGCGACATCTGCCACGAACTCGAAGAGGTGGGGCGGGAGTACGAGGCGGACGCGATCGTCGTCGGGTCCACGCACGGCATCGTCGGCCGCATCTTCGGCTCCGTCGCCGGGCGGCTCGCCAAGCGGGCGCAGCGACCGGTGATCGTCATTCCCTGATCCTGGTTCTCCGAGCCTCTCAACTCCCTTTGTGCAGCGCGAAACTACTCGCGCGTAGAGGTGGTTTGTGCCCTTGTGAAGGGCGTATATCGGTCACCGCGCAACAGCACTGCATGAAGGGAGCCCGCCGTGGACAACGAAGTCTCTGCGGGAACGGGAAGCACTACCGTGGTCGGCCGACTCGCCCTGGGAATCACCCTGTTGGCGTTCGGGCTCGGTACGACCGGTGTCATTCACGGCGTAGCGGCGTCCGACGCCGTCTCAGTGGCCCACTACGTGGGCGGAGTTGCCCTGTTCCTCGTCGGCCTGCTGGCCTTCCGGGGCGGTGACAGCGCCTCCGGTACGGGCTTTGTGGCCCTCGGTGCGCTGTGGTTCACCTGGGCCGTCGCCGGCCACGGCTCGGCCGACGCGGCCGGGCTCTTCCTGCTTCTCTTCGCCCTGGTGGCGCTCACCCTGACCCTCGCGGGCGGGGACAGCCTCGGACAGGTCATGCACGGGCTGCTGTTCCTGGCGATGCTGGTGCTGGCCGTCGCGGCCTTCGCCGACAGTTCGTCTCTGGCCAAGGCGGGCGGCTGGGTGGCCGCGGTGTCCGGTGCGGTGGCCTGGTACGCGGCGACGGCCGCGGTCGCGCACTGGCCGACAGCGCTTCCTCGGCGTGCCGCCGGCCGGGGGGTGACGGCCACCGGCTGATCCGCAGCGGCACCGAATGGACCCCCACGTGCTCGGTGGCACACGTGGGGGTCCCCATTTTGCGCCTAAACCGGCGCCGCTCTCGCGGACGTGGTTGCTCGCCGCGGGGGTTGCTCGATTGTCGCTTAGGTGGTCGCGTGAATTTCCTACTCGACCGTCACCGACTTCGCGAGGTTCCTCGGCTTGTCGATGTCCCGGCCCAGGGCCTTCGCCGTGTGGTAGGCCAGGAGCTGGAGCGGGATGCCCATCAGGATGGGGTCGAGTTCGTCCTCGTTCTTCGGGACGACGATCGTCTGGTCGGCCTTCTCCTGGTGCTGGTGGGCCACCGCGAGGATCTTGCCGCTGCGGGCCTTGATCTCCTCCAGGGCCGCGCGGTTCTTCTCCAGCAGGTCGTCGTCGGGGACGATCGCGACCGTGGGCAGGGCCGGCTCGATCAGGGCCAGCGGGCCGTGCTTCAGCTCGGAGGCGGGGTAGGCCTCGGCGTGGATGTAGGAGACCTCCTTGAGCTTCAGGGAGGCCTCGCGGGCCACCGGGTAGCCCCGGACGCGGCCGATGAAGAGCATCGAGCGGGCGTCGGCGTACTGCTCGGCCAGCTCCTTGATCTGCTCCTCCTGCTTGAGGATCTCGGTGATCTGCTCGGGCAGCTTCCGCAGGCCCTCGATGATCCGCTTGCCGTCGCGGACCGAGAGGTCACGGGTGCGGCCCAGGTGCAGGGCGAGCAGCGCGAAGGCGACCGTCATGTTGGTGAAGCACTTGGTCGACACCACGCAGACCTCGGGGCCGGCGTGCACGTAGATGCCGGCGTCCGCCTCGCGGGCGATCGCGGAGCCGACCACGTTGACGACGCCGAAGACCCGGGCGCCCTTGCGCTTCAGCTCCTGGACGGCGGCGAGGACGTCGTAGGTCTCACCGGACTGGGAGACGGCCACGTACAGGGTGTCGGGGTCCACGACCGCGTTGCGGTAGCGGAACTCGGACGCCGGCTCGGCGTCGGCGGGGATACGGGCCAGCTCCTCGATCATCTGGGCGCCGATCATGCCCGCGTGGTACGAGGTGCCGCAGCCGAGGATCTTCACGCGGCGGATCTGCCGGGCCTCGCGGGCGTCCAGGTTGAGGCCGCCGAGGTGCACGGTGGAGAAGCGGTCGTCGATGCGGCCGCGCAGCACGCGGTCCACGGCGTCGGGCTGCTCGAAGATCTCCTTGTGCATGTAGGTGTCGTGGCCGCCCATGTCGTACGACTCGGCCTCCCACTCCACCGTGGTGGGCTCGGCGGTGGTGCGTGTGCCCTCGGTGGTGTACGTGCGGAAGTCGTCGGCCTTGAGGGTGGCCATCTCGCCGTCGTCCAGCGTCACTATCTGGCGGGTGTGCATGACCAGCGCGGCGATGTCGGAGGCGACGAACATCTCCTTCTCGCCGATGCCGAGGACGACCGGGGAGCCGTTGCGGGCCACCACGATCCGGTCGGGGAAGTCGGCGTGCAGGACCGCGATGCCGTAGGTGCCCTCGATCAGCCGGACCGCCTGGCGGACCCTGTCCTCCAGCTTCTCGGCGGTGGAGCGGGCGATGAGGTGGGTGAGGACCTCGGTGTCGGTCTCGGAGAGGAACTCGACGCCGTCCGCCTCCAGCTTGCGGCGCAGGTCGGAGGCGTTGTCGATGATGCCGTTGTGCACGACGGCGACCTTGTTGTCGGCCGACATGTGCGGATGGGCGTTGACGTCGGAGGGGGCGCCGTGGGTGGCCCATCGGGTGTGGGCGATGCCGGTGGTGCCCTTGAAACGCGCCGGGACCTTGGCCTCCAGGTCGCGCACCCGGCCCTTGGCCTTGACCATCTTCAGCCCGGGCGTCTTCGGGGAGGTGACGACGATGCCCGCGGAGTCGTAGCCGCGGTACTCCAGCCGCTGCAGGCCCTCCAGGAGGAGAGGGGCGACGTCACGCTTCCCGATGTATCCGACAATTCCGCACATATATAGGTATCCCGTATCCCTCGGCCCGTGGTCCCGGCCGGTTCTCAGCCGTAGACGATGCGGCGCAGCTGCCTGAGCGTCAGCTCCGGCGGTGCCACCGCCCGGTATTTCAGGTCCGCCTCGATCCGTTCGAAGATCTCCGCGTTCACCAGGCCCTGGGCCTGCAGCTCGCGGTGGCGGCGACGGACGAAATCCTGGGTCGTCTCGTCGAAAAAGGCGAGCACGTCCTGGATCACCCGCAGCGCCTCGCCCCGGCTCAGGGGTGTGGACCGCGACAGATGATCAACAAGTTCGTCGTGCACCCGTAGATCCTGGAGTACCGCCGCCGGTTTCGCAAGAATCGTGCCCGATTTCGGGCAGAGGCCTGGTGTGGGGCTGTTGGATCTCTGTTCGCGGGCTGTCCACTTTGTGTCTTGCGTCTCGTCGTCCGGACCCACGAGTTTCGGACGCCATGGACATTCTTCGTATGGGAGTACCGGACAAGCTGGCCGAGCGCATGAGCATGGCCGAGCAGCACGAGTACCTGCGCGCCAGATTCTCCCGGCGCACCATGATCAGAGGCGGTGCCGTCACGCTCGGCGCCGTCGCCGGTGGCGCGTTCGTGCCGGGCGCCACCGCCCAGGCGGCCGTGCCGACACAGGCCGCCGCCCCCGCCACCGAGACGGTCGACGGCGCCCTCGTCGCCCCCTTCGGCCGCCACCTCGCCTACGGCAGCGACCCGCGCACGGAGATGACCGTCTCCTGGCAGGTCCCGGTCGCCGTGAAGAAACCGTTCATCCGCATCGGCGCGCAGCCCTGGGACCTCTCCCGCAAGATCGAGGCCGAGGTCCGCAGCCTCTACACCCCGGCCGGCGTCGGCGCGAGCGGCGACCACACGCAGTACTACCTGCACGCCAAGCTCACCCACCTGCGCCCCGGCCGGACCTACTACTACGGCGTCGGCCACGACGGCTTCGACCCGGCCGAGCCGCACCTCGCGGGCACCCTGGGCACCTTCACCACCGCCCCCGCCCACAAGGCGCCGTTCACCTTCACCGCTTTCGGCGACCAGGGCGTCAGCTACCACGCCCTGGCCAACGACAGCCTGATCCTCGGCCAGAACCCGGCCTTCCACCTGCACGCCGGCGACATCGCGTACGGCGACCCGGCCGGCCAGGGCAAGGCCACCGACACGGGCTTCGACTCGCGCACCTGGGACCAGTTCCTGTACCAGACCGAGTCGGTCGCCAAGCAGATCCCGTGGATGGTCTCTTACGGCAACCACGACATGGAGGCCTGGTACTCGCCCAACGGCTACGGCGGCGAGGAGGCCCGCTGGACCCTCCCGGACAACGGCCCCGACGCGAAGAACCTGCCCGGCGTCTACTCCTTCGTGCACGGCAACACCGCGGTCATCTCGCTGGACCCGAACGACGTCTCCTTCGAGATCCCGGCGAACCTGGGCATCTCCGGCGGAACCCAGACCACGTGGTTCGAGGCCCAGCTGAAGAAGTACCGGTCGTCGGACGACGTCGACTTCATCGTCGTGTTCTTCCACCACTGCGCGTACTGCACCTCCACGGCGCACGCCTCGGAGGGGGGCGTGCGCCAGGAGTGGGTGCCGCTGTTCGAGAAGTACCAGGTGGACCTGGTCATCAACGGCCACAACCACCAGTACGAGCGCACCGACGTCATCAAGGGCGGCCAGGTCACCAAGAAGCTACCGATCGGCGGCACCGCCTACTCCGAGACCGAGGGCGTGGTCTACGTCACCGCCGGCGCGGCGGGCCGCAGCCTGTACGCGTTCAGTGCCCCGGACTCCTACGAGGGCAACGAGCACGAGGTCGACTCGGTCGCGTCCTTCATCAACACCAAGGACGGCAAGGTCAACGAGACCGTCACCTGGTCCCGGGTCCGCTACCTGAACTACTCCTTCCTGCGCGTGGACGTCTGCCCCGCGCCGAAGGGCCGCCAGACCACGCTGAAGGTGTCGGGCATCGCCGAGACCGGCAACCGCATCGACCACTTCACGGTGTCCCGCACGGCCAAGTAACTCCCTGAGCCGGGCCGCGGGCGGTCCTCGCACGCGCTCTCACATGCGCTTGAGGACCGCCTGCTTGGCGAGGGCGAACTCCTCCTCGGTGAGCACCCCGTCGCGCCGCAGCTCCCCCAGCTCGCGCAGCCGCCGCAGCAGGGCGTCATGGTCGTTCTCGGCGGCCGGCTCCTCGCCGAGGGGCACGGGCCGCGGGCGTATGGCGTCCTCGTCTGCGGAGGACGCGGGATGCGGCAGCCGCGCCTGTACGGCGGCGGCCACCAGCGCCATCAGCGGATCCTTCTTGAACCCCCACAGCTCGACCGCGTTCGGGTCGTACTTGGGCGGCGCCGACACCGGCGCGCCCCGCACCAGGAAGCGCAGATGGCCGTTCTCCAGACCGGCCGCGGGCTGCCACTCCACGCCGGTGACGTCCGCGAGGGGGATCGTGCGGGGGCCGCCGGAGGACTTCGCCTCCTCCGTCTTCCAGTTCCACTCCAGCCGCACCCGCTCCCCGTCGAAGCCCGCCGTGCCGTCCCCGGCGGAGGCGGACACCGGCAGCGGCGGCCCCGGCAGCAGGTACCCGTCGACCGGATCCGGTGAAACCCCGTCCAGCAGCAGGGCGTTGCGCACCTCGTCCGCGAAGTACTCGGCGACGCCGTACCGGTCGGACTCCACCGCCAGCTGGTACGGGTCGTTCGGCTCGGTGAGCCGGCCGCCGGTGGCCTGCGTCAGCGGATCGGCGCCGTCGCGCAGCCGCAGCCTCAGCCGCCCCGACCGCCGCCCCTGCTCGAAGGAGACACCGGCCAACGCCCCGAGCGGTACGACGAGTTCGCCCAGCTCGCGGCGGAACAGGCTCACGTTCTTGTCCCGCCCGGGGGTGAGCCGCAGGGCATCGCCGTCGAAGGTCCAGGTGCCGTCCTTCTGGATGATTTCCGCCATGGAGGGATTGTTTCACCGGATCTGCGGGAGAGTGGTCTCGACCACATCTGAAGGGAGCGCATGTGAGACGGAACCACAGCACGACTCCCCGAACACCTCGCATCCTCGGATCACTGCTGCTTCTGGCGGCGGCCGGGGGCTTCACCCTCGGCACGGCCCCCACGGCGCAGGCGGCCGCCCCGACACCGCTGGACCGGATCGTCCCGGCGCCCGCCTCGGCCGAGCCCGGCGGGGGCCCGTACCGCATCACCTGGGCGACCGGCGTCGACGTCGACGACTCCGCCGAGGTCCGCGGCATCGGCGCCTACCTCACCGGCATCCTGCGGCCCTCCACCGGCTATCGACTGCCGATCACCACCGGCCAGGGCGGCGGAGGCATCCAGCTCCACCTCGCCCAGGGCGACTTCGGCGCCGAGGGCTACCGGCTGCACAGCGACCCAGCCGGCGTCACCATCACCGCGAGCGCCCCCGCCGGCCTCTTCCACGGCGTACAGACCCTCCGCCAGCTGCTCCCGGCGGCAGCCGAGAAGAAGACCGCCCAGCCGGGCCCCTGGCAGATCGCCGGCGGCACCATCGAGGACCGCCCCCGCTACTCCTACCGGGGCGCCATGCTGGACGTCTCCCGGCACTTCTTCACCGTCGCGCAGGTCAAGCGGTACATCGACCAGCTGGCGATGTACAAGATCAATGAGCTGCATCTGCACCTCAGTGACGACCAGGGCTGGCGCATCGCCGTCGACTCCTGGCCGCGCCTCGCCGGCTACGGCGGTTCCACCGAGGTCGGCGGCGGCAAGGGCGGCTACTACACCAAGGCCGAGTACCGCGACATCGTCTCCTACGCCGCCTCCCGCTATCTGGAGGTCGTCCCCGAGATCGACATGCCCGGCCACACCAACGCGGCCCTCGCCTCCTACGCCCAGCTCAACTGCAACGACGTGGCACCTCCGCTGTACACCGGCACACAGGTCGGCTTCAGCTCGCTGTGTGTGCCGAAGGACGTCACGTACACCTTCGCGGACGACGTCATCCGGGAGCTGGCGGCCCTCACCCCCGGCCGCTACCTTCACATCGGAGGCGACGAGGCGCACTCCACCAGCCACCCCGACTACGTGAAGTTCATGGACCGGGTGCAGCCGATCGTCGCCAAGTACGGCAAGACCGTCATCGGCTGGCACCAGCTCACCGGCGCCCACCCGGCCAAGGGCGCCCTCGCCCAGTACTGGGGCCTGGACGGCACCAGCGCGGCCGAGAAGGCCCAGGTCGCCGAGGCCGCCAAGAACGGCACGGGCCTGATCCTGTCCCCGGCGGACCGTCTCTACCTCGACATGAAGTACACCAGCGGCACCAGGCTGGGCACGAAGTGGGCCGGTTACGTCGAGGTCCAGCGGTCGTACGACTGGAACCCCGGCAACTACCTCCCCGGCGCCCCGGCTTCGGCCATCCAGGGCGTGGAGGCCCCCCTGTGGTCGGAGACCCTGAAGACGTCGGCCGACATCGAGTACATGGCGTTCCCCCGCCTCCCGGGCGCGGCCGAACTGGCCTGGTCCCCGGCGGCCACCCACGACTGGAACACCTACAAACTCCGCCTGGCCGCCCAGGCCCCCCGCTGGGACGCCCTGGGCATCACCTATTACCGCTCACCGCAGGTCCCCTGGCCGAAGAGTTGATCACCCACTGAAGCCAAAACGACGGGCACCCCGGAGAACCGTACTCCGGGGTGCCCGTCCTTGATCCTTGGATCTTTGCCAGTGCAATTCAGAGGCAGGTGTGGCTGTCAACCGAATTGCATGTCTGACCGCTTGGAAATTCGCTGTCAGTAGGCGCTGTTCACGTTGTCGATCGAGCCGTAGCGGTGGTACGCGTAGTTGCAGGCGGCGGTGATGTTGGCGACCGGGTCGTAGATGTCCGACGAGGTGCCCGGCACGTGGTACGCGTCGAACGTCGGCTGGATCACCTGGAGCAGGCCCTTGGACGGGGTGCCCTTGACGGCGTTGGAGTCCCAGAGGTTGATGGCCTTCGGGTTGCCGGAGGACTCCCGCATGATGTTGCGGTGGATGCCGTTGTAGGTCCCCGGAATGTTGTTCTTGGCCATGATCGCCAGGGAGTGCTTGATCCAGCCGTCCAGGTTGTTGGTGTAGGTCCCGGTGGAGGCCGTGGCGGTCTTGGCCGTGGCGGTCTTGACCGTCGTGGTCTTGACCGTCGTGGTCTTGGCCGTCGCGGTCTTGGCCGTGGCGGCCTTGGTCGCGGACGGTGCCGACGTGGCCGAGGCCGACCCGGCGGGCAGGGTGAGGACCTGTCCCGTCCGGATGATGTAGGGGCTGGCGAGGTGGTTGGCCGAGGCGATGGCCTGCCAGCCGCCCGGCACATGGAGGGACCGGGCGATCGAGGCCAGGTGGTCGCCGGCCTGGACGGTGTAGGCGGTCTTGCCGGTGGGCGCGGCGGTGGCGGCCTGAGCGGCGCCCGTGGCCGTGCAGGCCAGGACGAGCGTGCCGGTGGTGACGGCGCCGCCGGCGAGGAAGCGGCGGGCCCGGGATGAGGGCTTGCGGGCATGACGGGGCATGGAGCGGTCCTTTTCCGGGGAATTGATCACCCGCAGTTGCCGGTTCCCCTCGGCAAACAGCACTGCATTTCGTTTAGCGGTGCGCTGCGGCGGGAACATTCTTAATCCGCGGGGAATAAATCGGCAATTGCCCTATTTACTAAGCGGGCTAGTTGCTCTGCGATGTCGACCATGGCCGAGTCTTTGGGGAATCCGGAAGTTAAGGGCCGCTCGCGATCCTAGGAAGCTTCGTAAGTGAACTGAGTCACGTGGCGCAAGCAAAACGACTCAATGGATTAAATGGGGAAATGCCGAGACTTCGCGGCAAAAGGGGTTAAGTCGGACATCAAGGATTGCCGTCAGAGGCCCGCCATGGGGTTCTTCAGCGTGCCCACCAGCTGGAACGCGCCGGAGGGATCGGTGAGGTCCACCATCTGCCGGTTGTTGCGCAGCTGGAGCCGGTTCAGGCAGGACAGCGCGAACTTTGGGGCGAAGAGGTCGTACCGCCGGAACTTGTCGGCAAGCTCCGGCCGCGCGTCCTGGTACTCACGGGTGACCTCGGCGACCGTGCGCCAGAAGGCGTCCTCCGCCAGGATCCCCTCGGCGGCGAGGTGCGCGGCGAGGAAGCGGAAGAAGCAGTCGAAGACGTCCGTGAAGATCGACAGGAGCTTCTTGTCCTCGGGCACGTCGACGCGGATGCGCGCGACCTGCGGCGGCAGCACGGCGTCCGGGTCCATCACCGCGATCTCCTCGGCGATGTCCTTGTGGACCGCCCGCCGCACCACCCCGTCCTTCAGCACCAGGATCACGTTCTCGCCGTGCGGCATGAACACCAGGTCATAGGCGTAGAAGCTGTGCAGGAGCGGGGTGTAGTACGCACGGAGGTAGAGCCGCAGCCATTCCGTCGGGGTGCGGCCCGACCGTTCGATCAGCGCGCCCGCGAAGGAGGCGCCGGTGTGGTCCACGTGCAGCAGGGAGGCCATGGTCGCGAGCGACTCGCCGTCCTCAAGTGAGGGCACCGGGCTCTCCCGCCACAGCGCGGCCAGCATCTTGCGGTACGGCGAGTAGCGGTCGGTGGCCTGCTCGTACTCCACGTGCCGGTAGCCGACGGCCGCCCGCTCCCGGATGATCGTGAGGCCCGTCGACTTCAGCACGGGATCGTTCTCGATCAGCTGGGCCAGCCAGTCGTTGATCGCCGGTGTGGCCTCCATGTAGGCGGCGGACAGCCCGCGCATGAAGCCCATGTTGAGGACGGACAGGGCCGTCTTCACATAGTGCTTCTCCGGGTGGGAGGTGTTGAAGAAGGTCCGGATGGATTGCTGGGCCAGGTACTCGTCGTCGCCCTCGCCGAGGCAGACCAGGTGCCGGCGGGCCACCTCGGCGGCGAAGGTGACGGAGAGCTTGTTCCACCACTGCCAGGGGTGGACCGGGATGAGGAGGTAGTCGGCGGGGTCCAGGCCCTGGCCGGTGAGTGTGGCGCGGAAGCGGGTCAGCGTGGGCTCGCCCAGCTCCTCCCGCAGGAACGACTCGTACTCGATCCCGGCACCCGCCGTGAACGCGGCCCGCGAGCGGTGCGCGGCCAGCCACACCAGCCGGACGGGGCTCGCCGCCTCCGGGGCGTACGACAGGTACTCGTGGACGCCGAACCCGAGCCGCCCGTTGTTCGCCACGAAGCAGGGGTGGCCCTCGGTCATCCCGGTCTCGACGGCCTGGAAGCCGCTGCCCGCCAGCTCCGCCGAGGTGATGCGGGGCTTGGTGAGCTTGAAGCAGGTGCCGGAGACGGTGGAGGAGATCTCCTCCAGGTAGACCGGCAGGATCTCGTCGCTCAGGCCCAGGGACTCCTTCAGCTCGATGAAGAAGTCCAGAGCGGCGAGTGGGAGCTCGGCGCCGTCGCGGTGGCGGGTGATCGAGTCGGCGTCGATCTGCCAGTGGTCGAGGGCGCGGCGGGTGGCGGTGAAGCGGTAGCGGGTCAGGCCGTCGTCGCTGCTGACGACGTACCGTCCGCCGTCGAGGGCCTCCGGCGTGATCAGGCGCTCGTGCGCGAACTCCGCGAGCGCCTTGCGTATGAGCAGACGGTTGGCGGTCGCCCAGCGCTCGGGGGAGAGGTGGGCCACGGCGTCGGCGAGGGTCATGCGGTCACCCCCGTCGCGGCGGCGAACTGCTCGCGTGTGCAGAAGCTCAGCAGCGCCTTCTTCTCCGGCTTCTGGATCTCCCGCTCGGCCACGAAACCGACGGCCGCGTTCAGGGCGTGCACGGCCTTGTTGCGTACATCCGGTTCGACCACGATCCGCTGCACCGCGGGGTCCTCGAAGAGGTGGGCCAGCACCGCCGTGATGACGGACCTGGTGAAGCCGTGGACGGGTGTGTCGGTCGCCGGGGTGAGGAAGTGCATGCCGATGTCACCGGGCCGTGCCTCGTACAGGCCGGCCAGTTCCCGGCGTGCCGGGTCGTACTTCTCCATCAGGAACACCGGCTCCCCGGCGCGCAGCCCGAGCAGCGCGTGATGGTGCTCGTCCGTCGCGATCTCCATGTAGGCCCGCTCGACGTCCTCCAGCTTCGCGTCCCGCATCATCCAGAAGGAGGCCTTGGGATGGGTGACCCAGGAGTGCAGGAGTTCGCCGTCCTTCAACGGGTCGACGGCACGGAAGGCGAAAGTCATACGGCGAACTCCTGGAAGGCGATCGTCTTCTCGACCGGGTAGTACTCGGTGCCGAGCAGCTCGCGGACGATGTACGCGTTGCGGTACGCGCCCATGCCCAGGTCGGGGCTGGTGATGCTGTGGGTGTGGACGCCCGCGTTCTGCAGGAAGACGCCGCGGCCGGTGACGTCGATGGCGTAGTTGCGGGCGACGTCGAAGCGGCCGTGGCCGTCGAAGCGCAGGCGGTCGCGGATGGGGGCGAGGAAGGCCGGGGGCTCGTAGTGGTAGCCGGTGGCCAGCAGCAGGCCCTCGGTGCGGATCTCGAAGTCCTTGTCCTGCTCGTCCTGGTGGAAGCCGAGGGTGTAGCCGCCGTCGTCATAACTGGCGTGTGTGAGGCTGGAGTTGGTGAGGAGGCGGGTGGGGAACGGGCGGTCGCCGCTCTCGACGTCCTTCTGGTAGAGCAGATCGAAGATCGCGTCGATCAGATCCGAGTTGATGCCCTTGAACAGGCCCTTCTGCTGCTCCTCCAGCCGGTAGCGGGTCCCCTCGGGCAGCGCCCGGAAGTAGTCGATGTAGTCCGGGGAGGTCATCTCCAGGGTCAGCTTGGTGTACTCCAGCGGGAAGAACCGCGGGGAGCGGGTGACCCAGTTGAGCTGGTAGCCGTGGACGTCGATCTCGGCGAGCAGCTCGTGGTAGATCTCGGCCGCGCTCTGGCCGCTGCCGACGATCGTGATGGACTTCTTCGCCTGCAGCTCCGCCTTGCGGCGCATGTACTGGGAGGTGTGCAGGAAGTCGCCGGCCAGCCCCCGGCAGGCCTGCGGGACGTAGGGGGTCGTCCCCGTGCCCAGGACCAGGTGCCGGGCACGGAACGTTTCGCCGGTCTGCGTGCGGACGACGTACAGCTCGTCCTCGTACGTCACCTCGGTGACCGTCGTGCCGAAGCGGACGCTGCCGAGCTTGTTCGCCGCCCAGCGGCAGTAGTCGTCGTACTCGACCCGCAGCGGATAGAACGACTCGCGGATGTAGAACGAGTACAGCCTGCCCTTCTCCTTCAGATAGTTGAGGAAGGAGTACGGCGAGGTCGGGTCGGCGAGGGTCACCAGGTCCGACATGAACGGGGTCTGGAGACGGGCGCCGTCCAGGAACATCCCGGCGTGCCACTCGAAGTCCGGCTTGGAGTCGAGGAAGATCCCGTGCAGGCCGGCGATGGGTTCGGTGAGGCAGGCGAGGCCGAGGTTGAAGGGGCCGAGCCCGATCCCCACGAAGTCGTGGGCCGGGCCGGCTTCAGGACGCGCGGTCAAGGGACTCTCCCAGGTACTGCTCGGCGTGGCCGGCGATCAGGTCGAGGACGGCGGCGATGTCGGCCGCCCGTGTCTCGGGGTTGAGCAGGGTGAACTTCAGGTAGTGACGGCCGCCGACCCTGGTGCCCGCGACCACGGCGTCACCGGAGGCGAACAGGGCCTTGCGGGCGTAGAGGTTGGCGCGGTCGATCTCGGCCGGGTCGGTGACGGCCGCCGGGATGTAGCGGAAGACCAGGGTGGAGAGGGCCGGCTCGACCACGACGTGGTAGCGCGGGTCGGCGGCCAGCAGCCGCCAGCCCTCCGCCGCCAGGTCGCAGACCTCGTCGAAGAGCCGCCCGATGCCCTCCGCGCCCATCACCCGTAGCGTCAGCCACAGCTTGAGGGCGTCGAAACGCCGGGTCGTCTGCAGGGACTTGTCCACCTGGTTGGGGATGCGTTCGTGCACCATGCGGCGCGGGTTGAGGTACTCCGCGTGGTAGGTGGCGTGGCGCAGGGTGGCCGCGTCCCGGACCAGCACGGCGGACGAACTCACCGGCTGGAAGAAGGACTTGTGGTAGTCGACCGTGACGGAGTCGGCGCGTTCGATGCCCGCGAGACGGTCCCGGTGCTTGAGCGAGGCGAGCAGCCCGCAGCCGTAGGCCGCGTCGACGTGCAGCCACACGCCGTACTGGGCGCACAGCTCGGCGATCTCCGGGAGCGGGTCGATGGAGCCGAAGTCGGTGGTGCCGGCGGTGGCGACGACGGCCATGGGGACGAGGCCGTCCCGGCGGCAGCGCTCCAGTTCATGGGCGAGGGCGACGGTCCGCAGCCGCTTGTCGCGGTCGACGGGGACGGGGACGATCGCCTCCTGGCCCAGCCCGAGGAGTTTGGCGGACTTCTGCACGCTGAAGTGGCTGACCTCGGAGGCGAGGATCCGCAGCTTCGCGAGCGAGTCGGTCTTGGCCTCCTCCCTCGCCAGCAGCAGCGCCTGGAGGTTGGACTGGGTGCCGCCGGAGGTGAACACACCGTCGGCGGCGGGGCCGAGGCCGATCCGGGCGGCCGTCCAGTCGATGAGCCTGCGCTCGATGAGGGTGCCGCCGGCCGACTGGTCCCAGGTGTCGAGGGAGGAGTTGACCGCGCAGAGCACGGCCTCGCCGAGTACCGCGGGGATGACGACCGGGCAGTTGAGGTGGGCGAGGTAGCGGGGGTGGTGGAAGTAGACCGCGTCACGGAGGTAGACCTCCTCCAGCTCGTCCAGGGCGGCGGTGGTGGTGCCGAGCGGGCGGTCCAGGTCGATGGCGTCGATCAGGGGGGAGAGGGCGTCGGCGGTGACGCCGGTGAACGGACGGTCGGTGGTGGCGAGTTTGGCCGCCACCCGCTCGACTCCTTCGGTCACGGAGCTGCGGTAGTGCTCCGCGGTGAGGCCATTGAGCAGGTGCGAGCGCATGCGGGGGTCCTCCGTGGGGACAGTCCGTGCGGGTTCGAAGGGGACCCGCCTTGACTTAGGTTAGCCTAACCTAAGTTTTCTGGATCAAGGCACGCTGGAGCTACTCCGCGGCCCGCAGTTCTTCCTCGGTCATCCCCTGCCGCCAGTACCCGACGAAGGTCACCCGCCGCCGATCGACCCCGCGCTCGCCGACGAAGTGCCGCCGCAGCGCCTTGACCCGCCCCGACTCACCGGCGATCCACACGTACGGCCGCTCGGCGGCGGGCAGTTGAGCGGTTCGTGCGGCGTCGACGGCCATGGGGAAGACGTCATGCCGTACGAGCCACGTGATCTCCGCGTCCGCCTCCGTGCGCACGTCCTGGATGTCACCGGCCTGCGGCACCTCCAGCCAGGCCCGGACGCGGGTGCCGGCCGGAAGGGCTTCGAGGATGGCGGTCGCGGCCGGTACGGCGGTCTCGTCGCCCCACAGGACGACCAGGTCGGTGTCCTCGGGCGGGCGGAAGCGGATGGCGCGGTTGTCGGCGATCGCCGGGCCGAGCAGCAGCACCCGGTCGCCGGGAGTGGCCCGGGAGGCCCAGCGGGAGGCGGGGCCCGCGGGGGTGTGCAGGGCGAAGTCGATGTCGATCTCGTCGGGGTCGCGGCGCAGGCACCGGAGCGTGTACGAACGCAGCACGGCCCGTACGTCGTCGGGCAGTTCCCGCCAGGCCTGCCGCCAGCCGTCCCCCAGATCCAGGGGTACGACGGGCTTCGGCTGACCCGGGTGCGGGAGGAACAGCGAGAGGGACTGGTCGCGCCCGTCGGAGTGGAACGCGTGCAGATCGGTCCCGCCGAAGGTGACGCGAACGAGAGACGGCCCCAGCCGCCTCGTCCGTACGACCTGCAGGGAGAAGAATCGGAACGGGGCGGCTACGGCCGTCGTCATAAGGGCTCCTGAAATAGCGTCAGGTCGGTCAGCTGACCTTCTTGGCCTTCTCCAAGGCCTCCGCCAGACTCGTCAGCAGCGGCACGCACTTGTCGTACGACAGGATCGGCTCGGGCGACCGGGCGATGACCTGCCCGGCCTTCACCGCGGGCAGCTGCTTCCATGTCGGCTTGGTGATGTCGGACGGCTGGAGCGCCGACGAGCGGTCGTCCATCATGATGATGTCGGCCTTGTACTTGTCGACGTTCTCCCAGCTCAGCGACTCGTACCAGCCGCCGCCCTGCTTCTTGGCGCTCTCCGGCGGCTCGACGAAGTTCACGCCGAGGGCCTTGAAGTACTCCAGGTCGATGGAGAGGCTGGTGCCGGAGACGTAGAACAGCTGGTCGCTCGCGCTGCCGGCCATCACCTTGATGCCGGGTTTGGCCTTGGCCGCGGCGCGCAGCCGGGCGGCCGCCGCCTCGAACCGCTTCTTCGCGTCGGTCACCTTCGCGGCCGTCATGTCCGCGCCCAGCGACTCGGCCAGGTCCCACATGCGCTGCAACGGCCGGGTGAGCCGGCGGTCGTAGACGGAGATGCCGATGCTGGGGGCCAGTCGGTCGATCTTCTTCTTCGACTCCTCGGGGACGTACCAGAGGGTGCCCGCGTCGTCGAACATCGTCGTGATCAGCACGTCCGGCGCGAGCGAGGCGTACTTCTCGATGTTGAACTGGCCCCAGGTGTTGCCGAGGACCGTCACCTTGCTGACGTCCATGTCGCCGGCCTGGACATCGGCCTTGCCGTCCTTGGTCGTCGTGGGACCGAAGACGCCCTTGACCTGGATGCCGTAGTCGTGGAGCGCGGCGCCGACGCCGGTGAAGGCGACGATGTCCGCGGGGACCTTGTCGAGCTTCACGGTCGTACCGCGGTCGTCCTCGAAGCTCCAGGGGCCGGACTTGCCGGACTGTGCCCCTGTGCCGGAGCCACCGTCTTTCCCCTTCTCGTCCCCGCAGGCAGCGAGCACGGCGCCGAGTCCGAGGGCGCCGCCCGCGGCGAGCAGGCCGCGGCGAGTGAGGTGGGAGGCACGGGCATGGGGCATGGGCATGACTGCTTTCGAACAGGGCGGAACGCCCGCCGGACAAGTTCGAAGATAGGTTAGCCTAACCTTGCTTGATGCCGAGAGGGTGTCGGCCTGGCCGGGCTGGCGGGCCTGGCGGTGACGCCGGCGGGCTTCGCCGTCGCCGGACCGGCGTTCGCCGAGATGCGCCAAGGCGAGTTCAGGGCCCACGAGATGGAGGACTCCTATGCCCCCGACACCGCCCCGCCGGGGCACGTCCTTCTCGGTGGGCTGCCGCTTCTCCTCCTCCTGCTGTGCCTCGGCTGCGCGGCGCTGCAGATCGTCCACTCCCGTGCCGTGGAGTCCCGGGCGCGCCAACGGATGTTCATCGAGCGGGAGTTGAGCACTGCCTGCCGCTCCCGGCTGCCCCGTGTCCTCGCGGTGTACGTGCTGCGGGGCCTGTCCGTGTGGACGGTGCTGGTGGGCGGCTTCCTGGTGTCGGAGGCCCTCACCGCCACCGCGTTCGGCGCCCCGGCACCGCTGCGTCCGGACGGCGGCCCCTGGACCTTCGTCCGCTACGGCGCGCCGGGTTCGGCGGTGCTGACGGCCCTCGTCCTCCGCCCAGGCTGGACCCTGGCCCCGGCGGCCGCCGCGGCGGACGGACTCGCCCCGCTCGCCGCGCTGCGCCGCTCCTGGGCGCTGGTGTGGAGCCGGGCCGGATGGCTGCGGACCGGGGCCGAAGCGCTGCTGCGGGGTCTGTTCACCGTCGGGCGCCGACTCGGCCCTCGCCGCGCAACTGCCGCGTGTGGACTACCAGGACGCCTTTGCCGTCCGCCTCCCACCGGGCAGCAGCACCAATCCGGAGGAGTGGGCTCGGCGGCTCTTCAGTGACCTGCCCCCATGGGCCCGGCGGCTGATGAGGCTGCGCGACGGGCTCGTCCGCCCGTTCGGTCTGCGCCGCGGCGACCACCGCGCATCGATGCCATTCCCGTGTCTGCTGGCGACCGAGCGCGAGGTGATCACCGGTGTGGACGACCGCCACCTCGACTTCCGCGGTTCGGTCCACACCGATGGCGCCACTCTCACCCTGGCCACCGTGGTCCACTTTCACAACGCCTTGGGCCGGCTCTACTTTCGGCCGGTGCGCCCGTTCCACCGCCGCATCGTCCGCGCCGCACTGCGCCGCGCCCTCGTCTGATGCGGCGAGAGCGGAGCCATCTCAGCTCGACAGCCCCAACTCCCTTGCGATCAGCATCCGCTGGACCTCACTGGTGCCCTCGCCGATCTCCAGGATCTTGGAGTCGCGCCACATGCGGGCCACCGGGTACTCGTTCATGAAGCCGTAGCCGCCGTGGATCTGGGTGGCGTCCCGGGCGTTGTCGACGGCGACCGTGGAGGAGTACAGCTTGGCCAGGGCCGCCTCCTTCTTGAAGGGCTCGCCCGCGACCAGCCGGGAGGCCGCGTCCCGCCAGGCCAGACGTGCCGTGTGGGCCTTCATCTCCATGTCGGCGATCTTGAACTGGATGGCCTGGTTGGCGCCGATCGGCCGGCCGAAGGCCTGGCGCTCCCTGGCGTACTTCACCGACTCGTCCACACAGCCCTGGGCCAGGCCGGTCGCGAGCGCGGCGATGGCGATCCGGCCCTCGTCCAGGATGCGCAGGAACTGGGCGTAGCCGCGGCCCTCCTCGCCGAGCAGGTTGGCGGCGGGGACCCGGACATCGGCGAACGACAGCTCGCGGGTGTCGGAGGCGTTCCAGCCGACCTTCGAGTAGGGCGCCGCCACCGTGAAGCCCGGGGTGCCGGACGGGACGATGATCGCCGAGATCTGCGGCTTGCCGTCCGGCTTGCGGCCGGTCACGGCGGTCACCGTCACCAGGCCCGTGATGTCCGTGCCCGAGTTGGTGATGAAGCACTTGGTGCCGTTGATCACCCATTCGTTCGTGTCCGGGTCCAGGCGGGCCGTGGTGCGGGTCGCCCCCGCGTCGCTGCCGCCGTCCGGCTCGGTCAGGCCGAAGGCGCCCAGGATCTCGCCCGAGCACAGGCGGGGCAGCCACTCGCGCTTCTGCTCCTCCGTGCCGAACAGGTGGAGGGGCATGGCGCCGAGCGAGACCCCGGCCTCCAGGGTGATCGCCACGGACGAGTCGACACGGGCCAGTTCCTCCAGGGCGATGCCGAGCGCCAGATAGTCGCCGCCCATGCCGCCGTACTCCTCCGGGAACGGCAGCCCGAACAGGCCCATGCGGGCCATCTCGCGGACGATCTCGTACGGGAACTCGTGCCGCTCGTAGAAGTCGCCGATCTTCGGCGCCACGACGTCGTGCGCGAACTCCTCCACCGTACGGCGGAGTTCCTCCAGCTCGGGGCTGAGACGGTGGTCCATGCTGATCACTGGTCCTTGTGGGAGAGAGCGCGGACGGTACGGGACGGGCTGGGCCGGTCCAGATGGGCGGCCATCCACACGCTCGTGGCGGTCAGACGGCCGAGGTCGACCCCGGTCTCGATGCCGAGTCCGTGCAGCATCCAGACGAGGTCCTCGGTGGCCAGGTTGCCGGTGGCGGACTTCGCGTACGGGCAGCCGCCGAGCCCGCCGGCCGAGGCGTCCACGGTGGTGACGCCGTGCTGGAGGGCCGCCAGGGTGTTGGCGAGCGCCTGGCCGTAGGTGTCGTGGAAGTGCACGCCGATCATGTTCGTCGGCACGCCCTTCTCGTTGAGCAGGGAGAGCAGTTCGAGCACATGGCCGGGGGTGGCGACGCCGATCGTGTCGCCCAGGCTCAGCTCGTCGCAGCCCATGTCCCGCAGGGCCGTGCAGACGCGGGCCACCTGGTGCAGCGGGACGGCGCCCTCCCACGGGTCGCCGAAGCACATGGACACATAGCCGCGCACATGCACGCCCCGGTCCTTGGCCTGCCGCACCACCGGCTCGAACACGGCCAGCGACTCGTCCAGCGTGCGGTTGAGGTTGGCCTTCGCGAAGGACTCGGTGGCGCTGGCGAACACGGCGATCCGGTCGGCGCCGAGCGCCAGCGCCCGGTCCAGGCCGCGCTGGTTGGGCACCAGCACCGGCAGCTCGACCCCTTCGAGCCCGCCGAGCAGCGGGAACAGCTGCTCGGCGTCGGCCAGTTGGGGCACCCACTTGGGGTGCACGAAGCTCGTCGCCTCGATCGTCGTCAGGCCCGCGTCGGCGAGCCGGCGGATGAATTCCGCCTTGATCTCGGTCGGCACGGTCCGCTTCTCGTTCTGCAGCCCGTCACGCGCGCCGACTTCGTGGATCCGCACCCGCGCGGGCAGGTCCGAGGCCGGTACGACCATGGGCAGTTGCTCGGCCGTCAATCAAGCCACCTCCTCGTGCGGTGCGATCACAGCCAGCACCTGGTCCATCGCGACCGTCGTGCCCGGGGTCACGTCCAGCTCGGCGACCGTGCCGGCGTGCGGGGCGGAGATGACGTGCTCCATCTTCATCGCCTCCACCACCAGCAGGCTCTGCCCGGCGGCCACCTCGTCACCGACGGCCACCTTGACCACGGTCACTGTGCCCGGCATGGGCGCGGTGAGGGAGTCGGCACCCGCGTGCGCCGACCGGCTGAGGGACGCGGCCACCGGGTCGTGGTCCCGCACCTGCCAGGCGTCGCCGTCGCGGCCGACCCACTCACCGGCCCGGTGGAAGGTGTGCCGGACGCCGTCGAGGGTGACGGAGACCGTGGCGTCGGCGACGGCCGAGGTGCCGCGCGGGGTGTACGTCACCGGGTCGTGCACCCGGAGGTGGAAGGCGGGCGGTTTCGGGGTGCCGCCGAGCCGCCAGCCGCTCGGCACCGAGAAGGGGTCGACCCAGCCGTCCGTGCGGGGCTCCAGCGCCTTCGCGCGTACGGCCGCGGCCGCCTCGTACACCTCCTCCGGCACGTTCGTGGTGACCAGCTCGTCCACCACGCGCTCCACCAGCCCGGTGTCCAGGTCCCCCGTCACGACCGCCGGATGGGCCAGCAGCCGCCGCAGGAAGCCCGCGTTGGTCTGCACGCCCAGCGTGACCGTCTCCGCCAGGGCCGCCCGCAGCTTCCGCAGCGCGGTCTCCCGGTCGGGGCCGTGGGCGATCACCTTGGACAGCATCGGGTCGTACAGGCTGCCCACCTCGGTGCCCTCGCTGAGCCCGGAGTCGGTGCGGACGCCGTCGCCCTGCGGCTCGTTCAGCAGCAGGACGGTGCCGCCGGAGGGCAGGAAGCCGCGCGCGGGGTCTTCCGCGCAGATCCGGGCCTCGACCGCGTGCCCGGTCAGCGTCACCTCGTCCTGTGTGAAGCCCAGCTTCTCCCCGGCCGCGACCCGCAGCTGCCACTCCACCAGGTCCAGGCCGGTGATCAGCTCGGTGACCGGGTGCTCCACCTGGAGGCGGGTGTTCATCTCCATGAAGTAGTACGAGGACGGGTCCCCGCCCGGCACGATGAACTCCACCGTGCCCGCGCCCCGGTACCCGCAGCTGCGGGCCGCCTGTACGGCCGCCTCGCCCATCGACGCACGCGTCCGCTCGTCCAGCAGGACCGAGGGCGCCTCCTCGATGATCTTCTGGTGGCGCCGTTGCAGCGAGCACTCGCGCTCGCCGAGGTGGACGACGTTCCCGTGCCCGTCGGCCAGCACCTGGATCTCGATGTGCCGGGGCCGGTCGACCCACCGCTCCACCAGCAGGGTGTCGTCGCCGAAGGAGGCGCGGGCCTCGCGGCGGGCAGCGGCGATCTCCTCTTCCAGCACGGTCATGTCCCGCACCAGCCGCATGCCCTTGCCGCCACCGCCGGCGGAGGGCTTGAGCAGCACGGGCGCGCCCAGCGCCCGGGCCGCCTCGGCCAGTTCGGGGTCACGGCCACCCGGCACCACCGGCACCCCGGCCGCCTGCACCGTCTCCTTGGCGCGGATCTTGTCGCCCATGAGCGCGATCGCGTCCGCCGGCGGACCGATGAAGACCAGCCCCGCCTCCTCGCAGGCACGCGCGAAGCCCGCGTTCTCGGCGAGGAAGCCGTACCCGGGGTGGACGGCCTGCGCGCCGGTGCGGGCGGCGGCGTCCAGCAGGCGGTCGACGGACAGATAACTCTCCGCCGCCGGCGCGGGCCCGATCCGTACCGCCGTGTCCGCCTCCCGGACATGCCGCGCGTCGGCGTCGGCGTCGGAGAAGACCGCCACCGAGCGCACGCCCAGCGAGCGGAGCGTACGGATGACGCGTACGGCGATCTCGCCCCGGTTGGCGACCAGCACTGTGTCGAACACGGTTCCCCTCCTCACATCCGGAAGACGCCGAACTGGGGTTCTCCCAGAGGCGCGTTGGCGCAGGCCGTCAGGGCGAGTCCCAGCACCTGACGGGTCTCCAGCGGGTCGATCACGCCGTCGTCCCAGAGGCGGGCGGTGGCGTAGTAGGCGTTGCCCTGGCGCTCGTACTGCGCGCGGATCGGCGCCTTGAAGGCCTCCTCGTCCTCGGCGGCCCAGGCCTCTCCCCGGGCCTCCAGCTGGTCGCGCTTGACCGTGGCGAGGACGCTGGCGGCCTGCTCGCCGCCCATCACGGAGATCTTGGCGTTGGGCCACATCCACAGGAAGCGGGGGGAGTAGGCCCGGCCGCACATCGAGTAGTTGCCCGCGCCGTACGACCCGCCGACCACCACCGTCAGCTTCGGCACGCGCGTGCACGCCACCGCCGTCACCATCTTGGCGCCGTGCTTGGCGATGCCGCCCGCCTCGTAGTCCCTGCCGACCATGAACCCGGAGATGTTCTGCAGGAACACCAGCGGGATCCCGCGCTGGTCGCACAGCTCGATGAAGTGCGCGCCCTTCTGGGCGGACTCGGAGAAGAGGATGCCGTTGTTGGCGACGATCCCGACCGGGTGGCCGTGGATCCGCGCGAAACCGGTGACGAGGGTCTGCCCGAACTCGCTCTTGAACTCGGCGAAACGGGAGCCGTCGGTGATACGGGCGATGATCTCGCGTACGTCGTAGGGGGTACGGGAGTCGACCGGGACGGCGCCGTACAGCCCGTACGGGTCCACCTTGGGCTCTGCCGCCGGCCGGACCTCCCAGGGCAGGGTCTGCCGGGCCGGGAGCGTGGCGACGATGTTCCGCACGATCCTGAGGGCGTGCGCGTCGTCCTCGGCGAGGTGGTCGGTGACCCCGGAGATCCGGGAGTGCACCTCGCCGCCGCCCAGCTCCTCCGCCGTGACGACCTCGCCGGTGGCGGCCTTCACCAGGGGCGGGCCGCCGAGGAAGATCGTCCCCTGATTGCGGACGATCACGGCCTCGTCGCTCATGGCCGGGACGTAGGCGCCACCGGCCGTGCAGGAGCCGAGCACGGCCGCGATCTGCGGGATCCCGGCGCCGGACATCCGGGCCTGGTTGTAGAAGATCCGCCCGAAGTGGTCCCGGTCCGGGAACACCTCGTCCTGCATCGGCAGGAAGGCACCGCCCGAGTCCACGAGGTAGACGCAGGGCAGGCGGTTGTCGAGGGCGATCTCCTGGGCGCGCAGGTGCTTCTTCACGGTCATCGGGTAGTACGTCCCACCCTTCACCGTGGCGTCATTGGCGACGATCACACACTCGCGCCCGCTGACCCGCCCGATCCCGGCGATCACCCCGGCGGCCGGGGCCTGCCCGTCGTACATCCCGTCGGCCGCGAGGGGCGCCAGCTCCAGGAACGGCGACCCCGCATCGAGCAGCGTGTCCACCCTGTCCCTCGGCAGCAGCTTGCCCCGCGCGGTGTGCCGGGCGCGTGCCTTCTCGCCGCCGCCGAGGGCCGCCGCGGCCAGCTTGCCGCGCAGCTCCTCGACGAGTGCGAGATGAGCCTGTTCATTGGCCCGCCAGGCCTCCGACGCGGGATCTGCCGCGGTCGTCAGCTCCGGTGCCTCGTGCATCCTGCGGTCCCCTCACCCGGTGATCGAACCCGTGATCCGCTGTTAATGAGCGTTAACCATTTCCTTCAGGTTAACGACCGCTAACCTCGCTGTCTAGAATTGCCTGCATGGTCACCAGAACCGACGCCCCGACCCGCCGCCAGCAGATCCTCAAGGAGGCCGCCCGGCTCTTCGCCGAGCGCGGTTTCCACGGCGTCGGCGTCGACGAGATAGGCGCCGCGGTGGGCATCAGCGGCCCCGGCCTATACCGGCACTTCCCGGGCAAGGACGCGATGCTCGCCGAGCTGCTGGTCGGCATCAGCGGCCAGCTGCTGACGGGCGCCAAGCGCCGCCTGGCTGAGGCCGACGGGGACAGCCGGCCCACGGCGGTCCTGGACTCCCTCATCGAGGGCCACATCGACTTCGCCCTGGACGACCGTCCCCTCATCACCCTGCACGACCGCGAGCTGGACCGCCTCCGCGACAGCGACCGCAAGCTGGTGCGCCAGCTCCAGCGGCAGTACGTCGAGCTGTGGGTGGAGGTGGTCCGCGAGGTCTACCCGGGGCTGTCCGAGCCGTCGGCCCGCTCGGCCGTCCACTCGGTCTTCGGCCTGCTGAACTCCACCCCGCACCTGGGCCGCGCGGGCACGCTCCCTGGCCGGGGGGCCACGGCGGCCCTGCTGCACCGGATGGCGCGGGGGGCGTTCGCGGCGGCGGGGGAGGGGTGACGCGGCAGCCTGCGGCTGCTCACTACCCTCCGGGCGTGGAGTACGCGAAGATGCGCGCGATCGCCGAGGAGCTGGATGCCTGGTCCGAGCGACTCGAAGGATCCTGGAGTGTCGAGATCGGACCGTCCGGTCCGCTGCTGGCCATGAGATGGCCGTCGCTGCGCCGACACCGTCTGCTGCGCCGCGTTCGCGACCAGCTCGACCAGCAGGTCCGCGCCACTCATCCGGGCTGCGTCTGCGTGAACGGCCCTGAGATCGAGCATCCGGCGATGGGCCGTATGCGTCGGCCGGACGTCGTCGTGATCCCCGAGGCCCTCCTGGACGAGGAGGGGTTCGCCGTCGACGCGGCGCAGGTGCTCGCGGTGGTCGAGGTTCTCTCGCCGAACCCGCATCCCGGCTTCGGTGAGAAGCTCGATGACCACCCGGCCATGGGGATCGCCCACTACATGATCGTCGACCCGCGCACCGGCACCGGCGAGGTCCACTCCGACCCGGTCAAGGGCCGTTACGCCCACACGGAGCCGTACGTCTTCGGGGACTCGGTTGCGTCCGGCCCCTGGATGGTGAAGACCTCCGAGTTCCGCCGGTACGGGAAGGGCGACTGACCGGGGCCGTGGCCAAGGTCACCCTGGACGCGTCGTCGTACTCGCCGGTATCTTCGAGTCTGAGCAAGCGCTTAGACAGGTACCTGGAGGTGGGCGGCGTGCGCCGTACGGTGTTCAACGAGGATCACGAGGCGTTCCGGGAGACCCTGCGCGCCTTCATCGAGGCCGAGGTCGTGCCGGTCTACGACGAGTGGTTCGCCGCCGGCCAGGCGCCGCGGGACTTCTACTACAAGCTCGGTGAGCTGGGCATCTTCGGCATCAACGTGCCCGAGGAGTTCGGCGGCGCGGGTCTGGACAGCCACAAGTTCGAGGCCGTCCTGTACGAGGAGACCGCGCGCGCGGGCGTCCAGTTCGGCGGTTCCGGTGTGCACGTGCTGCTCGCCCTGCCGTACATCAAGATGCTCGCCACCGACGAGCAGAAGAAGCGCTACCTGCCGAAGTTCGTCACCGGCGAGGAGATGTGGGCCATCGCGATGACGGAGCCGGGCACCGGCTCCGACCTCGCGGGCATGAAGTCCACCGCCAAGCTCTCCGAGGACGGCACGCACTACATCCTCAATGGCGCGAAGACCTTCATCACCGGCGGCGTCCACGCAGACCGCGTGATCGTGTGCGCCCGCACCTCCGCGCCCACCGCCGAGGACCGCCGCCACGGCATCTCCCTGTTCGCCGTGGACACCAAGTCCGAGGGCTACTCCGTCGGCCGCAAGCTCGACAAGCTGGGCCTGAAGACCTCCGACACCGCCGAGTTGGCCTTCGTCGACGTCAAGGTGCCGGTCGAGGACCTCCTCGGCGAGGAGAACAAGGGCTTCTACTACCTCGGCCACAACCTCGCCTCCGAGCGCTGGGGCATCGCCTTCGGCGCCTACGCGCAGGCCAAGGCCGCCGTCCGGTTCGCCAAGCAGTACGTCCAGGAGCGCACCGTCTTCGGCAAGCCGGTCGCCCACTTCCAGAACACCAAGTTCGAGCTGGCCGCCTGCCAGGCCGAGGTCGACGCCGCCGAGGCCGTCGCCGACCGCGCGACGGAGGCCCTGGACGCCGGCGAGCTGACCCCCGCCGAGGCCGCCTCAGCCAAGCTCTTCTGCACCGAGGTCGCCCACCGCGTGATCGACCGCTGCCTCCAACTGCACGGCGGCTACGGCTACATGAACGAGTACCCGATCGCCCGCCTGTACGCGGACAACCGCGTCAACCGCATCTACGGCGGCACCAGCGAGATCATGAAGACGATCATCGCGAAGGACATGGGCCTGTAAGACGGACCTGTCGTCGCCGCAATCACTGGCCTGTACAACTAGATGCCATGAGCCAGGCACTCCAGGATCTCCTCGATCTGCTCGACCTTGAGCAGATCGAGGAGAACATATTCCGCGGCCAGTCCCGCTCCGCCGTCGTACCCCGCGTCTTCGGCGGGCAGGTCGCGGCGCAGGCGCTGGTCGCCGCGGGGCGTACGGTCCCCGCGGACCGCCCCGCCCACTCGCTCCACGCCTACTTCCTGCGCCCGGGCGACCCCGGCGCGCCGATCGTCTACACCGTGGACCGCATCCGCGACGGCCGGTCCTTCACCACCCGTCGCGTGGTCGCCGTCCAGCACGGGAAGCCGATCTTCCACCTGTCCGCGTCCTTCCAGGTACAGGAGGAGGGTCTGGAGCACCAGGCGCCCATGCCCGCCTCGCCGGACCCGGCGACCCTGCCCACCTCGCAGGAGCGGCTGCGCGGCTACGGCCACCTCGCCCCCGAGGTCGTCGAGAAGTTCATCGAGGCCCGCGAGGCGATCGACCTCAGGTACGTGGAGGAGCCGCCGTACGGGCAGTTCGGCGCGCCGCGCGAGCCCCATTCGCAGGTGTGGTTCCGCACCAACGGCAAGCTGGACTCTGCTTTTGACGAACCGTTGCTGCACGTCGTCCTCGCCACCTACGTCTCCGACATGACCCTCCTCGACTCCGTGCTGCTCGCGCACGGCAGGGGCGGCTGGGCGGTCGGGGACGTCGTGGGCGCCTCCCTGGACCATGCCATGTGGTTCCACCGCCCCTTCCGCGCCGACGACTGGCTGCTCTACGACCAGGAGTCGCCCTCCGCGCACGGCGGCCGCGGCCTCGGCCAGGCGCGTATCTACACACAGGACGGACAGCTCGCCATCACCGTCATACAGGAGGGTGTGGTCCGCGTCCCGCGTGACTGAAGTTGCCTCGAGGTGCCGAGTGACGGGTGCGGTACTAATCTCTATGAGTGACAGCCGCAGCACGTGGCGTAACCGGCCGACGGCTTCCGGATTCCCGGAAAGGCAGACGTCGGCGGCGACGGCCACACAGTGAATCCGCTGCGGTGACACCTGAAGAGCGCGCCGTGCCTTCACCGATCGGTGAGCACGGCGCCGGCCATCCACACCGCGTCTTCCCCACGGAGGCACGGGAGATGATGGAGACAGAAGGGTAACTTTCCATGCGAGCACAGCGCGTGAAGCGGTACGTCGTCATGTCCACGGCAGGCTTCCTGCTGGCGGGCGGAGCCGCGATCGGCACGGCGGGCACCGCCTCGGCGGCCCCCGCACAGCACAACCTCAATGTCCACAGCCGGGTCGTCGACTGCGGTTGCGGCGGTTGGCACCACCGCCACCACCGCCACCACGGCCGTGGCGGCTGGGGCGGCTGGGGCTGGGGCGGCGGCAACCGGGGTGGCTGGGGTTGGGGCGGCGGCAACTGGGGCTGGGGTAACTGGGGCGGCGGCAACTGGGGCGGCGGCAACTGGGGTGGGGGCGGCTGGGGTTGGGGCGGCGGCGGGCGGTAACTGACCCGCGGCGCCCATCGCGCCCACACTGTGCGGCTCCGCTCGCGGGGCCGCACAGTCCCGTGCCGGGAGCGCGGGCGGTCAGGAAAGTCCCGCCTCCGCCAGCAGGTACGCCGTCAGCGGGTGGTAGTAACGGGGGCTGACGACATGGTCGTCCAGCGGTACGACGACCTGGAGGGTGCCCTCGGACTCGGCGAGGAACAGCGCCGGGTCGTTGCAGTCCGCGTATCCCATCGAGTCCAGGCCGTGCTGCCCCGCGTACCCGGCCCACCCGTGGTCGGCGACGACCAGGTCCGGCAGCGGGCGTCCCTCGCGCTCAAGTCCGGTCAGAATGGCGCGCATCGGCTCCCCGGAGTGCGTGTGCCACAGCGTCGCCCCGTGCTCCAGCACCGCCACGTCCGCGAACTGCATGACGTACCCCTCGTCCGTCTGCAGCCCGTCCGGGATGACCACGATCTCGCAGCCGGCGGCGCGCAGCGCGGCGGCCGTGGCCCGGTGCACGTCCAGCAGCCCGCCCGGATGCCCGGTGGCGAACAGCACCCGCTGGCGCCCCTCGGCCGCCTTGCGCAGCCGCGCCGCCATCCGCTCCAGCGCGTCCACGGTCAGCTCGGGGTCGATCGTGTCCTGCCCGTACCGGTACTCGGGATCGTCGTTGACGCCGACCCGCTCGGCCATCACCGCGAGCACGTCCTGCTCGTCCGTCCAGCGGTCGCCCAGCTCCAGGCCGAGCCAGAAGTTACGGACACCGTTGGCGAGCTGACGGTAGTGGGAGAGGTTGTTCTCGCGGGGTGTGGCGACGTCCCCCGCGATACGGGTCCTCACCAGGTGGTCGACGAGCTGGGCGCGGCTGGGTGTCCGGGGTATCGGCATGCCTCCATTGTGCGGCAGCGCTCCTCCCCGTCGCCGCCCCGCACCCGTCGTGATCGTCCCCGATTCGATCTCGGGGCCGACTGCCTCGTACTTTCGTTCACTTGAGCTCGGGGAGCAGACATGCGTGCCGCCGCCCGGCACCCCGGGCTTTCGAGCAAAGGGAATTGTCAGCCGCGCCGCAGCGCGAACCACAACTCCATGCGGACGTCCGGGTCGTCCAGGTCGGTGTCCAGCAGGGCGGCGCAGCGGGCGATGCGCTGCCGCACGGTGTTGCGGTGCACCTCCAGCGCCACCGCCGTGCGGTCCCAACTGCCGTGCAGTGCCAGCCAGTTGCGCAGGGTCTCGGCGAGCTCGGGCCGGCCGGCGAGCGGGGCGAGCAGCGCCCGGGCGTGCGCCTCGGCGTCCGCCCGCGGCACCAGATCCTCAAGGCCCGGCCGGGCGCCGTGCCGGACCAGCGGAGCGCGGGTGGCCCGGGCCCGCGCGAGCGCACGCCCCGCCTGAGCGTCGGCCGCCGCCCACTCCCGCGGGTCCACGGCCGCGCTCACCCCGATCGTCCACCCCTGCTGCGGCTCCGGCACCCGCCCGCCCGGCACCAGCACCCGTACGACATCCCGCCCGAGATCGACCAGCGGCGACCCCAGTGCGGCCCCGAGCGCGGACGCGGCGACGGCATCGGGCACCTGGGTCTCCGGCCGGGCGTGCACGACCAGCCATTTTCCCGCGCCGAGCAGCGGGGCCACCTCCTCGGGCGGGGAGCCGAGCAGCATCCGTACGAGAGCGGAGGAACGCCCGGCACCGGCGCCGCTGTGGTGCTCACCGGTCAGCAGGGACAGCAGAACGGCGGCGACGGAGGCGATGGTGTGATCGCCGGGGTCGCGCCGGGCGGTGGCCACCCCGAGCACGAATCCCTCCCCGGCACCGAGGGCGTAGACGGCCAGGTGGGTGTCGCCGACGGTGTCGGTGGCGGAGGTGGCCCTGGGTGCCGTACGCCCCGTGGGCCGCACCACGCCCGACAGCTCCGCGAGCGCCCCCCGCACCCCCTCCGCCGGTCTCCGGCCCGCCGCCGCGATCTCGGTGCCGTCGGGGCCGTACAGCAGCGCGTGCCCGGTCAGTCGCTGGGCCAGCTGGCGCAGTACCGACGGGACCGGATCGGGGCGGGAGGCCGCCGCGGCGAGGCTCTGCTGAGCCTCCGTGACCCGGCGGAGTTCGGCCAGCCGGGCCTGGGCCATCAGCTGCCACACCGCGCGGGCCACCCCGGAGAAGGTGGTCCGCGGCGGCACCTCCAGGAGGGGCAGGCCGTAGGCGTCGCACGCCGCGACCAGCGCGCGCGGGACCGTGTCGTGCACCGGGGCGAGGCCGAAGCCGAGGGCCGCGCCGCCCGCCGCGACGATCCGGGAGACGTAGTCGTCGAAGTAGTCCCCCAGTCTCGAATCCTCCCCCACTCTCGACTTCGCTCGAGCGGGGGGACCCCCATGACCGGGGGCGCTCCCATCCGAACCGGCCGCCTCCGGGATGTGCACCCCGGCCGTGAGCAGCAGCTCGCCGCCCAGCAGATACGGGTACGGGTCGGCCATCTCCGAGGTGTGCGCCCAGTGGATCACGATCGACGGACCGGACGGGCCCGCGATCTGGCGCAGGGCGAGATCCTCACGGGCCAGCAGGGCGGAGAGCGGTACCGGTGGGGTCGGCGGGACCGCCGGGGTCACCGGGGCAGTCGTTTCCGACATGGTGTGCGTTCCCTCCATCCGACCTCGTTCATATGGATGGAACGTACACTTCGCAGTCGCTTTCCGGCCACCTAGTGTCAAGGCAGACCGGCAGCCGCGGGTACGGGCGGATGTCCCCGCGATCTGTTGCCGGCTCGTCCCCACCGCATCTGCACGACACGCCACCGGAATGTGCGCGAAGGAGGGCCCCCATGGCCGTCGACTACACAGTGATCGTCGTCTATCTCGCCGGCATGCTGGCGATGGGCTGGTGGGGCATGCGCCGCGCCAAATCGAAGAGCGAGTTCCTGGTGGCGGGCCGCCGCCTGGGTCCTGCCATGTACTCCGGCACCATGGCGGCGATCGTCCTCGGCGGCGCCTCCACCATCGGTGGCGTGGGCCTCGGCTACCAGTACGGCCTCTCCGGCGCGTGGATGGTCTTCACCATCGGCCTCGGCCTGCTCGCCCTGTCCGTGTTCTTCTCCGCCCGCATCGCCCGCCTGAAGGTCTACACCGTCTCCGAGATGCTGGACCTGCGCTACGGCGGACGGGCCGGCGTCATCTCCGGCGTGGTCATGTGGGCGTACACCCTCATGCTGGCCGTCACCTCGACCATCGCCTACGCCACGATCTTCGACGTCCTGTTCGACATGAACCGGACCGTCGCGATCATCCTCGGCGGCTCGATCGTGGTCGCCTACTCCACCCTCGGCGGCATGTGGTCCATCACGCTGACCGACATGGTCCAGTTCGTGGTGAAGACCATCGGCGTGCTGCTCCTGCTCCTGCCGATCGCGGTCGTCAAGGCGGGCGGCTTCTCCGAGATGAAGGCCAAGCTGCCGACCTCGTACTTCGACCCGCTGGGCATCGGCGGCCAGACGATCTTCACCTATGTCCTGATCTACACGTTCGGCATGCTGATCGGCCAGGACATATGGCAGCGCGTGTTCACCGCCCGCAGCGACCGGACCGCCAAGTGGGGCGGCACGGTGGCCGGAACCTACTGTCTGGCCTACGCTCTCGCCGGCGCGGTGATCGGCACGGCCGCCAAGGTGCTCTACCCCAAGCTCGGCAGCCCCGACGACGCCTTCGCCACCATCGTCAAGGACGAACTCCCCGTCGGCGTGCGCGGCCTGGTCCTGGCCGCCGCCCTCGCCGCCGTCATGTCCACCTCCTCCGGCGCCCTGATCGCCTGCGCCACGGTCGCCAACAACGACATCTGGTCGCGGCTGAAGGGCGCCGTACGGCGGGACGGCGAGGAACACGACGAGGTCAAGGGCAACCGCGCCTTCATCCTGATCATGGGTGTGGCGGTGATCGGCACCGCGATCGCGCTGAACAACGTGGTCGAGGCGCTGACCGTCGCCTACAACCTCCTCGTCGGCGGCCTGCTCGTACCGATCCTCGGCGGCCTGCTGTGGAAGCGCGGCACGGTGCAGGGCGCGCTGGCTTCCGTGATCGTCGGCGGCCTCGCGGTCATCGGCCTGATGGCGGGTTACGGCATCCTGGCCAACGAGCCCGTCTACTACGGCCTGCTCGCCTCCCTCGCCGCCTACCTCCTCGTCTCCCTGGCGACGAAGCCCACCGACGAGACGGTTCTCGCCACCTGGCGCGAGCGCCTCGCCGGCCGTACCCCCGAACTCGCGTCCGAACCGGTCCCGGCTCACCAGTAGAGTCATAGAGAAAGCAGTACATGCGCGACGAAGCGCAAGAAAGAAGGCATTTGACCATGAGCAGCAACGAGACGCCCCGCGGCCCCGTCGACTCCTCCCGCATCCCGCGGTACGCCGGCCCCGCGACCTTCGCCCGGCTGCCCCGCCTGGACGAGGTCGGCACCGCCGACGTCGCCGTGGTGGGCGTGCCGTTCGACTCCGGCGTCTCGTACCGGCCGGGCGCCCGCTTCGGCGGCAACGCCATCCGCGAGGCGTCCCGGCTGCTGCGCCCGTACAACCCCGCGCAGGACGCGTCCCCCTTCGCCCTGGCCCAGGTCGCCGACGGCGGCGACATCGCCGTGAACCCGTTCAACATCAACGAGGCCGTCGAGACGATCGAGGCCGCGGCGGACGAGCTGCTCGGCACCGGCGCCCGACTGATGACCCTGGGCGGCGACCACACCATCGCCCTGCCCCTGCTGAGGTCCGTGGCGAAGAAGCACGGCCCGGTCGCCCTGCTGCACTTCGACGCCCACCTGGACACCTGGGACACCTACTTCGGCGCCGAGTACACCCACGGCACCCCGTTCCGCCGCGCGGTGGAGGAGGGCATCCTCGACACCTCCGCCCTCTCCCACGTCGGCACCCGCGGCCCGCTGTACGGCAAGCAGGACCTCACCGACGACGAGAAGATGGGCTTCGGCATCGTCACGTCCGCCGACATCTACCGCCGGGGCGCCGACGAGGTGGCCGACCAGCTGCGCCAGCGCATCGGCGACCGCCCGCTGTACATCTCCATCGACATCGACTGCCTCGACCCGGCGCACGCGCCCGGCACCGGTACGCCGGAGGCGGGCGGCATGACCTCCCGTGAGCTGCTGGAGATCCTGCGCGGCCTGGCGTCCTGCAACCTCGTCTCGGCGGACGTGGTCGAGGTGGCGCCGGCGTACGACCACGCGGAGATCACGTCGGTCGCGGCCTCGCACACGGCCTACGAACTGACCACCATCATGAGCCGCCAGATCGCGGCGGCCCGCACCGCCTGATTCTCGTTAGGGGACCGAGAGCAGTGACTCACGACCACGACCTGGTACTCCGCCCGACCGATCAGCAGACGGCGGCCGCGCTGAATCCCCCGCCCGGCCGCAACGGCGGAGACCTGGTCGTGGAGACGCTGGCCGGGCTCGGCGCGACGACGGTCTTCGGCCTGCCCGGCCAGCACGCGCTGGGCATGTTCGACGCTCTACGGCGTTCTTCCCTGACCTATGTCGGCCTGCGGGTGGAGAACAACGCGGGCTTCGCGGCGGACGCGTACGGCCGGATCACGGGCGAGGCGGCACCACTGCTGCTGTCGACGGGGCCGGGCGCGCTGACGTCGCTGGCCGCGCTTCAGGAGGCGGCGGCCGCCTCGGCTCCCGTGCTGGCGATCAGCAGCCAGATCCCGACGGCCGGCCTGGGCGGCGGCCGCCACGGCTACCTCCATGAACTCCCCGACCAGGCTGCCTCGTTCCGCGGTGTGGTCAAGTCCGTCCACACGGTCCGCACCCAGTCCCAGATCCCGTCCGCGATCGCGGCGGCCTGGAAGTCGGCGCTGACGGCACCGCACGGCCCGGTGTGGGTGGAGATCCCGCAGGACGTGCTGCTCGCGCCGACCGCCCTGCCGGTGGTGACGGCCCCGGACGCGACGCCTCAGGACCTGGTCCCGCGCCCCGAACTGACAGCGGTGGCGGCCGACTTGCTGTCGCGGGCCGAGCGTCCGGCGATCATCGCGGGCGGTGGGGTCGTACGGTCGGACGCGTCGGGAAAGCTGAGGGCGCTGGCCGAGAAGCTTCAGGCGCCGGTGGTGACGACGTTCGGCGGCAAGGGCGCGTTCCCGTGGGAGCACCCGCTGTCGATGCAGTCCTGGCTGGAGGACCGGCACACGACGGACTTCCTGGAGGACGCGGACGTTCTGCTGGTGGTCGGCTCGGGTCTGGGCGAACTCTCCTCGAACTACCACACGTTCAAGCCGCGCGGCCGAGTGATCCAGATCGAGGCCGACCTCGGCAAGCTGGAGTCCAACCACCTGGCTCTCGGCATCCACGCGGACGCCCGACTGGCCTTGCAGGCCCTGCTGGAGACGGTTCAGGAGCGGACGGACGAGTCGGCGCCGGTGCGGGTGCGGGAGCTGCTGCGCCGAGTCGGTGAGCGCATCGCGTCTCAGGAACTCACCCTGGAGCAGGAGGTGTTGGGCTCCGTCCGCCAGGCCCTGCCCGCAGGCTCCCCGTCCTTCTGGGACATGACGATCCTGGCGTACTGGGCGTGGTCGGCCTTCGACCCCCGGGGCACGAACCTCATGCACTCCGCGCAGGGCGCCGGCGGCCTCGGCTACGGCTTCCCGGCGGCACTGGGGGCGGCGGCGGACCCTACGCGCCCGGTCCTTGCCGTCTCGGGCGACGGCGGAGCCCTGTACTCCATCGCCGAGCTGGCGACGGCCAGGCAGTACGACCTCCCCGTCACCTGGCTGATCGTCGACGACGGCGGCTACGGCATCCTGCGCGAGTACATGACGGACACCTTCGGCCAGGCGACGGCGACGGAACTGACCCGCCCGGACTACGTGGCCCTGGCGGAGTCCTTCGGCGTGCCCGGGGTCCGCACGACCCCGGACACCCTGGAAGAGGACCTGGCGAAGGCGCTGGCGGCCCCGGGCCCCTCAGTGGTCGTCCTCCCGGCGGTGCTGCGGATGTTCGCACCGACGCACCTGGGCCAGTGAGCGCGCGGCGCCGCCCGGGCCTGGTCCGTCACTGACGAAGACCTGCCCGAAGGGACACCGCCTGGTCGGAGTTCTCCCAGACGAGCACTCCGGGCGTGCGCGGCAGGCGGAGAAGGAGTACATCTGGCGACACCCGCTTGCCGAGCAGGTACGGGACGCCGTGATTGGCAGGTTTGTGCCAGGGGTGTCGGGTGAAAGTGCAGGTGACCGAGCGGCTGGGGCGGAACGGATCTGCCAATCGTCGCCGTGGCGTCGACAGCGCAGCGCGCCAAAGGTCGTCGAGGCGCTTGGCGCGCTGGGTGGATGTGCGTCTCAGCTGATGTCCGACGGGTCCAGGCGGTAGATCGTGGACTGGTCGGTGGTGGAGGAAGAGCTCGAAGTCTTGCTGTACGCGCTCTCCTTCACCTTCGTCCCGTGCTTCTTCACCCAGGCCGTCACCTGGGACGACACGCTGTTGTTGGCGCCTCCGGGGCCGCCGCCCATCATGCCGCCGCCGAGCTGGACGTAGTGCAGTTCGCCCTTCTTCACCAGCTCTTCGAGCTTGGCGACGGTCATCGCCTTGTCCGTGCCGGTGAAGCCCCACATGGAGATGACCGGTACCCTCGCGCTCAGCTCGATCTGGGCCGCGCTCTGCGAGTTGGAGACGGCGAGCAGCCAGGTGGCGCCGTCCCGGTGCTTCTTCAGGTACGCGATCAGTTCGCTGTTCGCGCCTCCGGAGCCGCCGCCCATCATGCCGCCGCGCATGCCCGCTCCCATACGGCCGCTCGTGCTTCCCGAGTCGCCGTTCGGGGCGCCGGTGCCGCCCGGGGCCGTCGTACCGCCCGATGTGTCCTGGCCGCCGGGGAGTTCACCGTTCTGGCCGCCGCCCGGGAAGCCACCGGCCTGTCCGCCGCCGGGCATGCCGCCGCCCGCCTCGGCGTTCCCGCCGCCCTGGGCGTCGTTCTGGCCCGGCAGCTCACCGCCGCCGGGGAAGCCGCCCCGGCCACCGCCCCCGCCAGGGCCGCCGCCGAAGCCGCCGCCCGTCGAGGGGCCGGCCGTCGGGTTCGTCCCGCCCATGCCGCCAACCGAACCGGACGGCACCGACCAGGCGTACGCCGCCGGGCCCGCGAGCGCCGCGACCACCGCCGCCGCGACACAGGCCGCCAGCAGCCGTACCCGGCCCCCGGAGCGGAGGACCAGCAGGCCGGCGATCGCCGCCGCCATGACCACACCGACGGTCGGCCACAGCCAGGTGTGCCAGCCGGACGCCCGGCGCAGCAGCACGATCGACCAGGCGGCCGTTACCGCGAGGCCCGCCGGCAGCACCCACATCCAGCGCTTGTCGGTGCGGAGCGCGCGCAGCAGCATGACGCCGCCGCCTCCGCACAGCGCCGCGATGCCGGGAGCCAGGGCGGTCGTGTAGTACGGGTGCATCGTGCCCTCGGCGGTCGCGAAGGTGACGTAGTGCAGGACCGTCCAGCCGCCCCAGAGGATGAGCGCGGCCCGGGTGAGGTCGGTGCGCGGGGCGCGGCCGCACAGGATCAGGCCGGCGGCCAACGCCACGGCGGAGAAGGGGAGCAGCCAGGAGATCTGGCCGCCGAGGATGTCGTTGAACATCCGGCCGAGACCCGCCGACCCGGAGAAGCCGCCGCCCCCGCCCCCGCCGTTGCCCTCGCCGCCGAAGATCCGGCCGAGGCCGTTGTAGCCCGTGATCAGGTTCCAGGCGGTGCCGTCCGTGGATCCGCCGATGTACGGCCGCTCAGAGGCGGGGACCAGGGACACGGCGATCGCCCACCAGAAGCTGGAGACCGCCAGGACCAGGCCCGCGATCAGCAGGTTCACCATCCGCTGCACGAGCTTCGGGCGTGCCGCGAGCAGGTAGACCGCGCAGGCGGCGGGCACCGCGATGTACCCCGCCAGCATCTTCGTGTTGAAGGCGAGGCCGAAGCACACCGCTGAGCCGAGCAGCGGCAGCAGCCGGCCGTTCGTCACCGCGCGCAGGGCCGGCGCCGCGCCGCCGACCATCAGCAGGACGAGGATCGTGTCGGGGTTGTTGTCCCGGTTGATGGCGACCGTGATCGGGGTCAGCGCGAGGACCAGGGCGGCCACCGCGGCCGCCGCATGGCCGAACGCCCGCTTCACGGACGAGTGCAGGATCCAGATCGTGGCGAGCCCGGCCGCGACCTCCGGCAGCATCATCTGCCAGGTGCCGAAGCCGAAGATCCGGCACGACAGGCTCATGACCATGTTGGCGAACGGCGGTTTGTCGACGGTGAGGAAGTTCCCGGCGTCGAGCGAGCCGAAGAACCACGCCTTCCAGCTCTGTGTGCCGCTGTAGATGGCCGCGCTGTAGAAGCTGTTGAGGCCGGAGCCGGAGAGATTCCAGGTGTACAGCACCGCGGCCAGCAGCAGGATCGCGAGCAGCGCGGGCAGTGACCAGCGGGGAGCGCGCTCCGGCGGTACGGTGTCCGGCGCCGCCGGAGGCGGGGTAGCGGTCGTCGTGTGGGGGAGGGGATGGGTGGCAGATGTCACCACTGCACCATGCAGAGCGGCGATGGGCGCGCGCTGTGGTGCACCTGGGGGGAAGCTGTGGGTCGGTGAGAGTCAGGCAAGGAGCTGGGAGAACCTGTCGCGGAATACGGCGATCTGAGCGTCGTAGCCCGCCTTGTGCTCGACCAGTGCCCGGTTGGCCATGGGGCCTGGCGGCACGATTCCCTCTTCCAGGAAGTCCGGTATCGACCGGAGTGCTGCGGCTGCGACTTTCCAGTGCTCACCGCCCCGTTTGCGAGCCTTCGTCAGGATCCTGTATAAGTCCCCGTTCACCTCGTCTATGCGTCCTTGAGGGTGGTGTTTCCGGGCGTAACCGTCCGGGGTGAGCAGCTCGTTGTCCTCCCCGGCGGCGAACCGCAGCACCGTCAGCGCCGCGAACAGCCGCCCCGACCGTACGTATCCGCTTTCCTTCTTCTCCGGCATGAGCGAATCATTGCCACGTGCCGGGCCTCTCGAACTCCCTCCGCCGGAACAGGCGTGCAACTTTCGGCCAGTCCGGTGCGTCAACTGGTGCATGAATCCCCGAACATCAAGGCGTGTCGGCACGCTTGCCGCCGCCCTGCTCATACCGGCGGTCACCGCTGTCACCGCCGTCACCCCCGCCGCCGCGGCCACGCCCACCGTCAGCTGCACGTCCGCCAAGGCGGGCCTTGCCGCCAAGCTGCAGAAGGACATCACGGCCGCCCTCGCCAACCGCAGAAGCACCGTGGCGCTGGGCCTGTACGACCGCAGTACCAGCACCACCTGCACCCTGCGCGCCACCAGCTCCTACGACTCGGCCAGCACCGTCAAGGTCACCGTGCTCGCCACGCTGCTGTGGGACGCCAAGAAGCACAACCGCCATCTGACCGACCGTGAGGTCACGCTCACCAGGGCCATGATCACCCGGTCGGACAACGACGCGACGACCGCGCTGTGGAAGCAGCTCGGCCTCACCAAGATCAAGGGCTTCCTCGCCGCCGCCGGGATGACGAAGACCGTGCCCGGAGCGAACGGCTACTGGGGACTGACCCAGGAGAACGTCACCGACGAGCAGAAGCTGCTCAAGCTCGTCACCGCGAAGAACAGCGTGCTGAGCGACAACTCCCGCGCCTACATCCTGAAGCTGATGGGCGAGGTCATCTCCGCGCAGCGCTGGGGCACCCCGGCGGGCGCGCCGTCCACGGTCTCCGTGCACGTCAAGAACGGCTGGCTGCAGCGCGCCACGCACGGCTGGCGGGTGCACAGCCTCGGCACCTTCAACGGCGCCGGCCACGACTACATGATCTCGGTGCTGACGCAGGACAACAGCACCATGGACTACGGCGTCACGACCATCCAGAACGTCGCCAAGGTCATCCACAAGGACCTCGTGCCGACCACCTCCGCGACCGCGCTCTACGCCCCGACCAGCCGGCCCAGCGAGGCCCTGGTCCCGGTGCCGCCGCAGGGCTGACCCGCGAAAGCCGGTTCACGAGCCGGTTCACGAGCCGGTCTCGCGCAGTACACCCGCCCGGCCTACGGTGACGGGCATGCGCCTGAGAACCGTACTCGCCGCCCTGACCGCCGGCCTGGCGGCGGCCACCTCCCTGACCGCCGCCGGGCCCGCAAGCGCCGACACGACGAGCGACAACGCCTGTTCGCCCACCGTCTCCATCGACCGCTTCTCCGACGCGCTCGACAAGACGACGTACGACGGCACCTTCGTCGGCAACTTCTCCGCGCTCGCGGTGGACCGGGACGGCTCCCTGGCCGCCCTGGAGGACCGTTCCTCCCTCTTCAGCCTGGCCCCGCGGACCCTCCAGCCCAGGTCCGCCGTCCACCTCGCCGACGAGAAGGGCGCCGACCTCGACTCCGAGGGCCTGGTCATCGACAGGGACGGCACCCGCCTCGTCACCTCCGAGACCGAGCCGTCCGTCCGCCGCTACTCCCGCGACGGCCGCATCCTCGACCGGCTCCCGGTCCCCTCCTCCCTCCTGGTCGCCCCGGCCGGCCGCGCCACCGCCAACCAGACCTTCGAGGGCCTGACCCTGCTGCCCGGCGGCCACACCCTGCTGGCCTCGATGGAGGACGCGATCTCGGGCGACTCCACGGGGATCGTCCGCTTCCAGACCTGGCAGCGCACCAAGGGCGGCCACTTCCGCCTCTCCTCCCAGTACGCCTACCGCACCGACGCCGGCCTCGGCGTCCCCGAGGTCCAGGCCACGCCCGACGGCCGCCTCCTCGTCCTGGAACGCGGCTTCACCTCCGGCGTCGGCAACACCGTCCGCCTCTACCTGGCCGACCTCCGCCACGCGACCGACACCCGCGGCATCGAGAACCTGACCGGACAGCCGTCCGTCCACCTGATCAAGAAGACCCTGCTGACGGACATCGCCGCCTGCCCGTCGCTGGGCGCCACGGCCAGGCAGCCCCAGCCCAATCCCCTGCTGGACAACATCGAGGGCATGACGATCACCGGCCGTGACCGTGCCGGCCGCCTGCGGGTACTGCTGGTGAGCGACGACAACCAGAACCCGGCCCAGACGACCCGTTTCTATTACCTCCGGGTACGGGTCTGAGCTTCCCCTTCGTTTTGTTGCGGAGGGATGAAATCCGCACACCTGCGCGTTGGTGCCTTCCGGTAGAGCAGGTCGACAGGAAGGCACCCGCGTGTCACCGCAACGGGGATGGGCAAGACGACTCGCGAGCTACGCCTGGCGATACCCCAAGGACGTGATCCTCGCCCTCGGCTCCTCCCTCGCCGGCATGGCCGTCATGGCCGTCGTCCCGCTGATCACCAAGGTGATCATCGACGACGTGATCGGGAACCACACCCGCTCCATGGCTCCCTGGGCCGGCGCCCTGATCGGCGCGGCCCTGCTCGTCTACGCCCTCACCTACATCCGCCGCTACTACGGCGGCCGTCTCGCCCTCGACGTCCAGCACGACCTGCGGACCGAGATGTACGGCACGATCACCCGCCTCGACGGGCGCCGCCAAGACGAGCTGTCCACGGGCCAGGTCGTCGGCCGGGCCACCAGCGACCTGCAGCTGATCCAGGGCCTGCTCTTCATGCTCCCGATGACCATCGGGAACGTCCTGCTCTTCCTGATGTCCCTGGTGATCATGGCCTGGCTGTCGCTGCCGCTGACCCTGGTCGCCCTCGCCGTCGCGCCCGCGCTCGGCTGGATCGCCAAGCGCAGCCGCAGCAAGCTCCACCCCGCCACCTGGTACGCCCAGGCCCAGGCCGCCGCCGTGGCGGGCGTGGTCGACGGCGCCGTCAGCGGCGTACGCGTGGTGAAGGGCTTCGGGCAGGAGGAGCAGGAGACCGGCAAGCTCCGGGAGGTCGGGCGCAGGCTGTTCGCGGGGCGGCTGCGCACGATCCGGCTGAACAGCAAGTACACCCCCGCTCTCCAAGCGGTCCCTGCCCTCGGCCAGGTCGCCATGCTCGCCCTCGGCGGCTGGCTGGCCGTGCGCGGGCACATCACGCTCGGCACCTTCGTCGCCTTCTCCAGCTACCTCGCCCAGCTGGTCGGCCCGGTCCGGATGCTCGCGATGGTCCTCACCGTCGGCCAGCAGGCCCGCGCCGGCACCGAGCGCGTGCTGGAGCTGATCGACACCGAGCCGACGCTCCGGGAGGGCACCAGGCCCCTCCCTGCCGACGCGCCCGCGACCGTCGAGTTCGACGACGTGTCCTTCGGCTACGGCAGCGGGGCCAAGGTCCTCGACGGGCTGAGCTTCGAGATCCGGCCCGGCGAGACCCTCGCCGTCGTCGGCTCCTCCGGCTCCGGCAAGTCCACCCTCTCCCTGCTCCTGCCGCGCTTCTACGACGTCACCCACGGCGCGGTCCTGATCGGCGGCCACGACGTCCGTGAGCTCACCCTGGACAGCCTGCGGGCCGCGATCGGGCTCGTCCCGGAGGACTCCTTCCTGTTCTCGGACACCGTGCGCAACAACATCGCGTACGGCCGCCCGGACGCCACCCAGGAGGAGATCGAGGCCGCCGCCCGCGCCGCCCAGGCGGACCGTTTCATCGCCGAGCTCCCCGTGGGCTACGACACCAAGGTCGGCGAGCAGGGCCTGACTCTCTCCGGCGGCCAGCGCCAGCGCGTCGCACTCGCCCGCGCCCTGCTCACCGACCCGCGGCTGCTCGTCCTCGACGACGCCACCTCCGCCGTCGACGCCCGCGTGGAACACGAGATCCACGAAGCCCTCAAGCACGTCATGGAGGGCCGTACCACCCTGCTCATCGCGCACCGCCGCTCCACCCTCAACCTCGCCGACCGCATCGCCGTCCTCGACGGCGGCCGGCTCGCCGACCTCGGCACGCACGAGGAACTCCAGGAGCGGTCCGCCCTCTACCGCCGGCTGCTCACCGATCCGGACGAGCTGGGCGGGGTCTCCCCCGGCCACGCCGAGCCCGCCCTGCCCCAGGAGGACACCTCCGTCCGCGAGGAGCTGGACGCGGAGTTCGACGCCGAGCGGGGGGTCACCCCCCGGCTGTGGACCGGCGACCGCACGCCCAAGGACCAGGCGCTCTCCGGCACCCCCGCCACCCCCGGACTCCTCGCCCAGGTGGAGGCGCTGCCCCCGGCCATCGACACCCCCGGCATCGACGAGTCCCGGGCGGTCCTCCCGGAGGACTCCTACGGCCTGCGCCGCCTGCTCCACGGCTTCGGCCTGCCCCTGCTGCTCAGCCTGCTGCTGGTCGCCACGGACGCGGGCGCGGGCCTGCTGCTGCCGGTGCTGATCCGGCACGGCATCGACGCGGGCGTGACGAAGATGGCCCTCGGCGCGGTCTGGGCGGCCTCCCTGCTGGGCCTGGTCACCGTGCTCGTCCAGTGGGCCGCGCAGATCGGCGAGACCCGGATGACCGGCCGTACCGGCGAGCGGGTGCTGTACACGCTGCGGCTGAAGATCTTCGCCCAGCTCCAGCGGCTCGGGCTCGACTACTACGAGCGCGAGCTGACCGGCCGGATCATGACCCGGATGACGACGGACGTCGACGCCCTGTCCACCTTCCTCCAGACGGGGCTGGTGACGGCGTTCGTCTCGGTCGTCACCTTCTTCGGCATCATGGGCGTCCTGCTGGTGATCGACCTCCGGCTCGCGCTCGTCGTCTTCGCCACCCTGCCCCCGCTGATCGTCGCGACCTTCTTCTTCCGCCGAGCGAGCGTGAAGGCGTACGAACTCGCCCGGGAACGCGTCTCGGTGGTCAACGCCGACCTGCAGGAGTCCGTCGCCGGCCTGCGGATCGTGCAGGCCTTCCGGCGCGAGCGGGACGGCGGGCGGCGGTTCGCCGAGCGCAGCGACAGCTACCGGCACGCCCGCATCCGCGGCCAGTGGCTGATCTCCGTCTACTTCCCGTTCGTGCAGCTGCTGTCGTCGGTGGCGGCGGCAAGCGTGCTGATCGCGGGCGCGCACCGGATCGAGGCGGCGACCCTGACGACCGGCGCCCTGGTCGCCTATCTCCTCTACATCGACCTGTTCTTCGCGCCGGTCCAGCAGCTGTCCCAGGTCTTCGACGGCTACCAGCAGGCCACCGTCTCCCTGGGCCGCATCCAGGAGCTGCTGCGCGAGCCGACGTCCACGAGGTCGGCGGACGAGCCCCGGGAAGTGCGGTCCCTGCGGGGCGACATCGCCTTCGAGGACGTGCACTTCGCGTACGGTGACGACGAAGAGGCGCTCACCGGAATCGAGTTGACGATTCCCGCCGGGCAGACGGTGGCCTTCGTCGGCGAGACGGGCGCCGGCAAGTCGACCCTCGTCAAGCTGGTCGCGCGGTTCTACGACCCCACCGCGGGGCGGGTCACGGTCGACGGCACGGATCTGCGCGCCCTGGACCTGACGTCGTACCGGCACCGGCTCGGGGTCGTCCCGCAGGAGGCGTACCTGTTCCCCGGCACGATCCGCGACGCCATCGCCTACGGCCGCCCGGAGGCCAGCGACGCCGAGGTCGAGGCGGCGGCGCGGGCGGTCGGCGCGCACGAGATGATCGCCACGCTGGAGGGCGGCTATCTGCACGAGGTCGCCGAGCGCGGCCGCAACCTCTCGGCGGGCCAGCGCCAGCTGATCGCACTGGCCCGGGCCGAACTGGTCGACCCGGACATCCTGTTGCTGGACGAGGCCACGGCCGCTCTGGACCTGGCCACCGAGGCCCAGGTCAACCAGGCCACCGACCGCCTGGCGGGCCGCCGCACGACACTGGTGGTCGCCCACCGGCTGACCACGGCGGCACGCGCCGACCGGGTGGTGGTGATGGACCACGGCCGGGTCGCGGAGGACGGCACCCACGACGAACTCCTCGCCCGCGACGGCCGGTACGCCGAACTGTGGCGTACCTTCGTCGGCCGCCCCGAACCGGAGGAGCCGGTCACCGCGTCCCGCTGACGGTCGTGCAACCATCCGGCATACGTCGTGCGTCCGTACATCAGTACAGCCGCAGGATGAGACACGACCGTGGTACGGGGAGGACGACAGTGGACATTGGTGCGATACGCCGACGTCTGGCGCTCGGTACGGCCTTGCTGGCGGCGAGCGGGACGCTCGCCCTCGTGACGTCAGGCACCGCCCAGGCGAGCACGGTCGGCGGCTGCGCCGGGAACGAGGTGCGGGCCCTGCCGTTCAGCAGCGGGGTCACCCATGTCTACGAGAGCGACGGGTACGTCTGCGCCGTCACCGTGGCCCGGCACCCCGGCCCCGCCCAGACGATGTCCGTCAGCGTCCAGGCCCGTGGCAACCGCCCGGTCGTCGACGAGGGCACCTACCGGCACCACGCGGGGCCGGTGACGGTCCACGCCGGCCACCGCTGCGTGTGGGTCAAGGGTGCGGTGGGGCCGCATGGTTCGGTCAGCTCCGGCTGGATCCTCTGCTGACGGCAGGCCGGCCGCTCGGCTCGCTTCGCGGGGAACCGCCCCGTATCGCCGCTCGTCCAACGCGCGGGTTGCCGGACGAGTCTTCCGTGCCGTGGTGTCGGCCCCTCGCGACTGGCCGCGAACGCCGACCCACCCTCTTCGCCGCGGCACGGCCGGCCGCCCGCCGCCACCGGCGCGCCCCCCTCCCTTGCGCCGGTGGCGGCCCCTTCGCGGTTACCGTGCATTCCCTTGACGGAAAGAAACTTCCTGGATATTGGTGACTCCTCGGAAGTTTCCTTCAGTGGTTCTCCTCCGGAAGGAGCGCACGTGCCCGACACCAGCACGGGAAGCGACAACAGCACGGGAAGCACCGGAGGCACCGCAAGACCCTCCAGACGCGCCGTCCTGGCCGCGACCGCGGGCCTCACCGCCGCGCTGACCGTGCCGACGGCCGCCCGCGCCGCCACGCCCGGCGACGACCGCCGGCTGCGCGCCCTGATCTCCCGGATGACGCTTCAGGAGAAGGTCGGCCAGCTCTTCGTGATGCGGGTCTACGGCCACTCCGCGACCGCCCCCGACCAGGCCGACATCGACGCCAACCTCAACGAGATCGGCGTCCGCACGGCCGCCGAGCTGATCGCCGAGTACCGCGTCGGCGGGATCATCTACTTCGCCTGGGCCCACAACACCCGCGACCCGCACCAGATCGCCGACCTCTCCGACGGCATCCAGCAGGCCTCCCTGTCCCAGCCGCGCGGCCTGCCGGTGCTCATCGCCACCGACCAGGAGCACGGCGCGGTCTGCCGGGTCGGCAAGCCCGCCACCCTCTTCCCGGGTGCCATGGCGATCGGCGCCGGCGGCTCCCGCGCGGACGCGCACACCCTCGGCCGGATCTCCGGCGCCGAACTGCGCGCGATGGGCATCAACCAGGACTACTCCCCGGACGCCGACGTCAACGTCAACCCGGCCAACCCGGTCATCGGCGTACGGTCCTTCGGCGCCGCCCCGGACGCCGTCGGCGCGCTGGTGGCCGCCGAGGTGAGGGGCTATCAGGCCGCCCGGGTCGCGGCGACCGCCAAGCACTTCCCCGGGCACGGCGACACCGCCACCGACAGCCACACCGGCTTCCCGGTCATCACCCACAGCCGGGAGTTGTGGGAGAAGCTGGACGCCGTACCCTTCCGGGCCGCGATCGCCGCGGACATCGACTCGATCATGACCGCGCACATCCAGTTCCCGGCCCTCGACGACTCCGGCGACCCGGCCACCCTCTCCCACCCGATCCTCACCGGCATCCTGCGCGGCGAACTCGGCTACGACGGGGTCGTGATCACCGACTCCCTCGGCATGGAGGGCGTCCGCACCAAGTACGGCGACGACCGGGTGCCGGTGCTCGCGCTGAAGGCCGGCGTGGACCAGCTGCTCAACCCGCCGTCCCTCGACCTGGCCTGGAACGCCGTACTGAAGGCCGTCCAGGACGGCGAGCTGACCGAGTCCCGCCTGGACGAATCGATCCTGCGCATCCTGCGCCTGAAGGCCCGGCTCGGCCTCTTCGACGACCGGCGCGGCGGCCGGACGGATCTCGGCAGGGTCGGCACCGAGGCGCACCTGGCCGCCGCCGACAGGATCGCCGAAGGCACCACGACCCTCCTGGTCAACGAGGACCACCTCCTCCCCTTCTCCCCGCGCACCGAGCCTCGTCTCCTGGTCGTGGGTGCGGACCCGGCCTCCCCCTCCGGCACCACCGGCCCGCCCACCCGCGTGCTGGCCGCCGCCCTCAGTGAGCTGGGCTTCACCGCCACGGCCCTGTCCACCGGCACCGCACCCTCCGCCGCGACCATCGCCCAGGCGGTCACGGCCGCGCAGAACGCGGACGCGGTGGTCGTCGCGACCTACAACGTGACGGCGGGCAACGCCCAGAGCACTCTGGTGGAACAGCTGCTGTCCACGGGGAAGCCACTGGCCGCACTGGCCGTCCGCAACCCCTACGACGTGGCCCAGTACCCCTCCGTCAAGGCCGCGTTGGCGTCCTACGGCTGGACGGACGTCGAAGTGCGCGCCGCCGCCCGGGTGATCGCCGGACGCGTGCCCCCGCGCGGCAAGCTGCCGGTGCCGGTGCAGCGGGCCGACGACCCCACGCAGGTGCTGTACCCGATCCGGTACGGACTGACGTACTAGCCGTACGCCACACACCGGGCGCAATACCCCCAACTGGGGGAAACCCTCCCGCATGCCTGGCATGGCCACGCCGCCAAGGGCCACGCTGGACCGGGGTGTCAGGGGGGATGGCCATGCGTGGGAAAGGTGCCGTGAGGGCCGCGTGCCTCGCGTTCCTGCTGCCGGCCGCGCTGCTGTCCGGCTGCCGGGGCACGCCGGGCACCCCCGTCGGTGACGCCCGCCCCACGCCGGCCGCGAGCGGCGGCTACGGCGCCGAGTTCCTTGCGGTCGGCGAGTGCAGTTCCTTCGGCACGACCGGCTTCACCGAGGTGCCCTGCGCGAGCGAGCGGGCGGTGGCCAGGGTCGTCGCCCGCTACGACGGCGCCTCCGCCGACGGCCCCCTGTGCCCGGCGACCACCGATTTCGTGCTGCACATCAGCGCCCGGTCCGCGACCGCCGACGAGGACGGCGACGGCGCGGTCCCCCAGGGCTACGCCTGCATGCGCAACCTGGAGCCCCCGCACCCGGGCGACCCCGGCGGCGGGGGCGGCCCCCGCACGATCCCCGGCGACTGCGTGTACGACTCCGGCAAGGGCCAGGTCCGCGAGACTGCGTGCGACGGCTCGGGCCGCCGGAAACCCGCGTACCGGATCACGAAGGCCGTCCCCGACCGGGTGGACTGCCCGGCGTCGACGGCGTTGTACGTCCAACTGGGCGGGAGCAGGCCGGTGGGCTGTGCGCGGCGGCTGTGAAGGAAGGGGAGCCGTCTGCGCTCAGTCCGTCGTCGGCACCGGTCCGTCGACCGAGGTGAACCGCGCCGCAGCCAGCCGGAGTTGATCGCACACCGCGCCCAGCACCGGATCCCCCTCGGCCTCCGTCCGCACCGCCGCGAACACGTTCCGGGACGGCGGTCGGCCCGCCACCGGTCGTACGGCGAGGCGGCGGTGGGCGTACAGCGGGCGGACCAGGCGCGGGACCAGGGCCACCCCGGCGCCCGTCTCCACCAGGGCGGTCAGGGCGCTCCAGTCGTTCACCGCGTGGCGGATGTCCGGGGTGAAGCCCGCCGCCGCGCACACCGCGCGGGCTATCGCGCCGCAGCAGCTCTTGGCCGCGCCCACGATCCATGGTCCGGCGGCCAGTTCGCGCAGCGGGACGCGGGTGACGCCGACCCGTACTGCGCGGAGGGCGCCCAGCGCCGCTACGCCGAGCCCCTCGGCCTCCCCGCCGACATCATCCCCGGCGCCGCCCACCTCGACCTCGACGCCGGGTACGGCCCCTGGCCGGCGGCGCTGGAGTGGTGCCTGAGCGGCACGACACCCCTCGTGGCACGCCCGGAACCGGGGATGTGACACAGCAGGCCGCCGGTGATCGGTGAGGTCGCGCCGTCGGTCCAGCCGGCGACCAGGCCGCCGCGCACGTTGCCGAGGCTGGGGCCGGCCTGTCCGACGATCTGCTCGGCCGCCGTGACCCGGCACGACGCCGCTCACGGCACGTCGGAACCGGGATGTGAGCCCCGTTCAGGCGTGCTCGGTGGCGGCCTCTTCGGCCGGACCCGGTGCCCGGTCCCGCAGTTCCGGTGTCGTCGTGGCGACCGCGCCCACCGCGAGCAGACACAGCAGGCCGCCGGTGATGAGTGAGGTCGCGCCGTCGGTCCAGCCGGCGACCAGGCCGCCGCGCACGTTGCCGAGGCTGGGGCCGGCCTGTCCGACGATCTGCTCGGCCGCCGTGA
>NZ_JBIAEC010000008.1:294769-304388 GCF_042868225.1 Streptomyces sp. NPDC007856
CGTGACCCGGCCGAGCAGCGCGTCCGGGGTGCGGGTCTGCACGATCGTGGACCGGGAGACGACCGAGATGGCGTCCCCGGCGCCCGCGACGGCGAGCAGGGCGAGACCGAGCCACGGGTTGGTCGTCAGCCCGAAGAGCACCAGCGCGGCACCCCAGACGGCGGCCGCGCCCAGCATGACCGGCCCCGGCCGGCCGAGCCGGGTCACCGCCCCCGACAGGGCGGTGGCCATGACACCGCCCACCGCCAGGGCCGACAGGAACAGGCCGAGCGTGCGCGGGTCGTCGCCGAACCGCTCGGCGTTGACCAGCGGGAACAGACTCACCGGGAAGGACAGCACGGTCGCGGCGAGGTCGGTGATCAGCGCGCCCCGCACCACCGGGTGCCCGGCCAGGAACCGCAGCCCGTCCAGCACCCCGTGCAGGCCCGCCCGCGACGGCTCGCCCTGGGGCGGCAGCGCGGGTAGTCCGAAGGCGCCGTAGAAGGCGACGCCGAAGCTGAGGGCGTCCAGCAGATAGCAGGTGCCGATGCCCAGCCAGCCCAGCAGCACACCGGCCAGGGCCGGGCCGAGCAGCATCATCGACTGGCCGGTGACCTGGTTCAGGGCCAGACCGGCGGCCACCTGGTCCTTCGGCAGCAGCCGCGGTACGAAGACCCCGGCCGCCGGGGCGCCCAGCGCACCGAACGCCGACTGCGCGGCGACCAGCGCGAGAACCGCCGCCACCGGGACATGCCCGGTGAAGCCCTGCACGGCCAGCAGCGCGGAACAGGCCGCCTGGCCCACGGTCGCCGTCAGGAAGATCCGCCGCCGGTCCGCCCGGTCCACCCAGGCGCCCGCGAACAGCCCGAACACCACCAGCGGCACCGCCTGCGCGAGCCCCACCGCACCGGTCCACGCCGTGCTGCGGGTCATGTCCCACACCTGGTACATGACCGTCACCATGGTCATGAACCCGCCGAGCGTGGACACGGCCCGCCCGACCAGCAGCCGCCGGAAGAGGGGCGAGGCGCGCAGGGGCCGTATGTCGATGAGCGGCTGGATCACCGGGGGAGGCTAACCGGGCACCTGAACTCCGGCCACCGAATTGACCGGGGCGCGGGGAACTGCGCGACCAGCCACCACGCGCCCGCACCCGGCAACGGCCGACACCCCCCGAGCCCGTAGCCGCAGTGAACCTACGCCGCCTCACCCAGCAAGCGCAGCAAATGCTCCCGCCCCGCCCCCAACAACCCCGCAAGCGGCGCGGCCGACCCGTACCACCGCTTCTCGTACTCCCAGCACAACCACCCGTCCCACCCGTGCCGGCACAGCACATCCACGCACTCGGTGAGCGGAAGCACCCCCGAGCCCAGCGGCAGCGGCCCTGTGTCGTCGGCCGACGCGATGTCCTTGACCTGCACATACCCCAGATGCGGAGCGAGCGCCGCATAGGTGTCGGCGGGCTGCTCGCCGCCCAGCCAGGTGTGCATGACGTCCCACAGCGCGCCCACCTGCCGGTGCCCGACCGGGCCCAGCACCCGGATCACGTCGGCGCCGGTGCGATGCGAGTCGTGCGTCTCCAGCAGGATCCGCACCCCGAGCGCGGTGGCGTCCTCCGCGGCGGTGCCGAGCCGCCGGGCGGCCAGCGCGTCGGACTCCTCGCGGGGGCGGTCGGGGTCGGCGCCGGGGAAGACCCGGACGAAGGGCGCGCCCAGGTCGTGGGCGAGATGGAGGAGATCCCGGATCTCCGCCAGTACGGGTGCGTCGTCACCGGGCGCGGCCACGCGCGCGTACCCGGCTAGGCCCAGCACTTCGACCCCGGCCTCCTTGAACCGGGCCGCAGTGGCGGCGCGTTCGGCGGGGGAGAGGCCGGGATGGACCGGCTCCTCCGGATGGGCGCGCAGTTCGACGCCGTGGTAGCCGTGCGCGGTCGCGAGCGACAGGACCTCAGGGACGGGCAGGCCGGGGACACCGAGAGTGGAGAACGCCAGCTTCATGGCCCGGACCCTACTCGTCATCCGTCCGATTCGTGACTTGTCAGCCGTCCGATTCGTGCAGATCCAGTCGCCAGTCCTGGCCCACGAGATCCTTGCCGAAGGAGCGGTGCGGTTTCTCCGCGACGAGGACGAAGCCGTGTCGCTGGTAGATCCGGCGGGCGCCGCTGAGCACGTCGTTGGTCCACAGCACCAGGTCGCGGTAGCCGACCCCGCGCGCGAAGTCGACCACGGCCCGCACCAGCCGGTCGCCGATGCCGTGCCCGCGTGCCTCCGGCTCGACGAGCAGCAGCCGCAGCCGCGCGGTACCGGGTGCGTCGTCCCGTACGCACATCACGCAGCCCACCGGGCGCCCGCCCAGCTCGGCGATCCACACCCGCTCCAGATGTGGGTCGTGGTCCTCCGCGAAGTCGGCGACGATCCGGGCCACCAGGCCCTCGTAGTCGGCGTTCCAGCCGTACTCGGCCGCGTACAGGGCTGCGTTGCGCTGCACGATCCAGCCGAGGTCGCCCGGACGTGGCTCGCGCAGCACGGCCTCGCCGTTCCGGGCCCCGCCCTCGCCGAGGACTTCCTGGACGGTCCGCATGGCCTGCGCCAGCCGTGGCAGGTCGGCCGGGGCCACGGTCGCGAGCATGGCGCCGACCGTCTCCCGGGCCCGCTCGTCGAGCAGGGCGGCGGCCTCCCGTCCCTGCGCGGTGAGCCGCACCCGCCGCCGGCGCGGATCGCTCTGCGAGGGGCCGCGCTCGATCAGCACGGCGTCCTCGAACTTGTTGAGGATCCGGCTCAGATACCCGGCGTCCAGGTCGAGCAGCGTGCGCAGATCGACCGCGTCCAGGTGCGGGACCTGGGCGAGTTCGTACAGCACCCGGGATTCGGTGAGGGTGTACGGGGCGTAGAGACGGCGGCCGTAGTCGAGGGCGCCGATGACGCCCGTGTAGAAGCGGTTGAAGGCGCGGACGTCCTGGACGGTCATGATCGCCCCCGATGTTTGACTCAGTCAGAGATGCCGTCCTCCAGAGCCTAGGCCTGCCGCCCGCCCGCGTCCACGGTCCGGCTCGGCGGCGTATCAAATGTGCTGGGGTGCAGGGGCGTTGGCTGTCCGGACCCGGGTCCGTTTCCTTTGCCTGTTCTTTAGGCCGGTAGGGAGTCCTGCTTTTGACTACGTCGCAACCTCGTCGTAGCTTTGATGGAGAACGCCACTTATGTCCGTTTTATGGCGGACGTGGCGGTCCGCCGCGAGAGCGCCAATCACATGGCGGCGGGCGGCGCTCCGAGCGACGCGCAGGCTGGAGCGCAACGGGCGGCCCGTCGAGGCCGTCCGGCAACTCAACCACACCCTCCGGAGAGGGGCTCATCATGCGCGCACACACCACCCGGATGAAGAGAGTGGCCATAGCGGTCTGCTCGGCGCCGATCCTGGCCATCGTGGCCGGAGCCGGAGCGGCCCAGGCTGCCACCTCCTCTGCTCCCGCGTCTGCTCCCGCACACGTCGCCACGTACCACGGAGACGGCTGGGGCTGGGGCTGGGGCGGCGGCGGCTGGGGCTGGGGCTGGGGCTGGGGCGGCGGCTGGGGCTGGGGTGACGGCGGCGGCTGGGGCTGGGGCGGCGGCTGGGGCTGCGACTGAGCGCCCAGCAGTAGCCGACACCAGTAGCCGACACCAGTAGCCGACACCGCCCTGACAAACCAAGGGTGGATCCGGGTGCCCGACCTCACGGGCACCCGGATCCATATGCACGAGCACGTAACAGAAGTGATGTTCCAGTGTGGCCGTGACAACGGAGGTAGTACCGGATGAGGATCGTTTGCGTGGGCGGAGGCCCGGCAGGGCTGTACTTCGCGATCTCCGCGAAACTGCGGGACGCCGGTCACGAGATCACCGTGATCGAGCGGGACCCGCCGGAGGCGACGTACGGCTGGGGGGTCGTGTACTGGAACGATCTGCTGGACATCCTGCACAGCAACGACCCCGAGAGCGCACGGGCGGTGAGCGCCGGTTCCGTGCTCTGGCAGGACCAGGAGATCCGCCTGCACGGCAGCCGGCACGACGGCACGGCGTACTTCGGCGGCTACGGCTACAGCATGGGCCGCGCCGCCCTGCTGGACGTGCTGACCCGCCGCGCACGGGCGCTCGGCGTCGACGTCCGCCACGAGAAGCTCGCCGACCCCGCCGATCTGCCCGAGGCCGACCTGATCGTGGCCGCCGACGGCGCGGGCAGCCGGATCCGGCAGAGCCGCGCCGAGCACTTCGGGACCAAGGTGGAGACCGGCCGCAACCCCTATATCTGGCTCGGCACGGACCGGCAGTTCGACAGCTTCGTGTTCTGCTTCGAGGAGACCCCGGCCGGCTGGATCTGGTTCCACGCCTATCCGTCGTTCCACGGCATCAGCACCTGCATCGTGGAGTGCTCACCGCAGACCTGGCAGGGCCTCGGCCTCGACGCGCTCGATCCCGAGGATGCCATGCCCCTGCTGGAGAAGATCTTCCACCGGGCGCTCGACGGCCACTCCCTGATCAGCAGGTCACGCGGCGAACCGGCGAAATGGCAGCGGTTCCAGCACATCAGCAACCGGACCTGGGTCGACGGCAACGTCGTCCTGGCCGGCGACGCCGCGCACACCACCCACTTCACGCTCGGCTCCGGCACCCGGCTGGCGATGATCGACGCGATCGTGCTGGCCCACAGCCTGTCGAGCTTCCCGGATCCGCGGACGGCACTGCGCGAGTACGACCAGCACCGCCGCGCCGAACTCCACCCCATCCAGGCGGGTGCGCGCACCAGCATGGCCTGGTTCGAGCAACTGGACGACTACCTGGACCGCGACCCGGTCTCCTTCGCCTACGCCATGTCGGTACGTCAGGGCCACCAGGCCCCGTGGCGCTACCAGGTCCACCTCGCCACCCAGGTCCCCGCCGTACGCAGGGCCCGCCGGGCCTACGAGACCGGCAGGCGCTGGTACCGGGACCGCAGGAGGGGCGAGGCACCGATGCCGCTGCTGGGAAGGTCACTTCCCGGCTGACCGGGGCACTCCCGAGGACCCCCGCACCATCAGTTCCCCCCGGACGGTCGCGATCCGTCCGGGGGGCGCCTCCTCTCGCCCCATGGCGATCCGCCCGGCCCTGGCCCCCGCCTCCGCGAGCGGCAACCGCACGGTCGTAAGAGAAGGCACCGCGTCCACGCTGAACGGCAGATCGTCGAACCCGGCGACCGACACGTCGTCCGGAATCCGCAGCCCGGAGTCCCGCAGCGCCGCGCACGCCCCGAGTGCGACGGAGTCGTTCGCGGCGACGACGGCGGTCAGGGAGGGATCCCGGCGCAGCAGCTCCAGGGTGGCCTCGTACCCGGACTGCCGGTCGTAGCGGCCGTACACCGTCCAGCGCGGGTCCTCCTCGACGCCCGCCGCGGCCAGTGCCGCCCGGTGGCCCTCCAGCCGGTGCCGGGTCGTCGTACGCTCCTCGGGGCCCGCGATGTAGCCGAGGCGGCGGTGGCCGAGGCCGAGCAGATGCTCGGTGAGCCGGTGCGCTCCGCCCCGGTTGTCGAAGGGCAGTGCCACGGCCTCGGTGTCGGGCGCCGGCGGCCGCCCGCACAGCACCACCCGGGTCCCGGCCTCGGCGAGTTTGCGCAGCTTCGCCGCGACCGCCGCCGCGTGCGGCGCGTCCTCCACGGCCCCGCCGGTCAGCACCACGGCCGCCGCCCGCTGCCGCTGCAGCAGCGTCAGATACGTCAGCTCACGCTCCGGCGAGCCACCCGTGTTGCAGACCACCGCGAGCCGCTCACCGCCCGCCCGGCCACCCCCGACGCCCCCGATCTCCGCCTGGATCGCGCTCGCCATGATCCCGAAGAAGGGGTCGGCGATGTCGTGGACGAGGATGCCGACCAGGTCGGAGGTGGCCGCGGCGAGGGCGCTCGCCGGGCCGTTGAGGACGTAGTCCAGCTCGTCCACCGCCCGCAGCACCCGTTCGCGCGTGGAGGCGGCCACCGGATAGTTGCCGTTCAGCACGCGCGACACCGTCGCGGGTGAGACCTGGGCGCGGGCCGCCACATCCGCCAGGGTCACCGTCATCTCGTCGTCCTCCGGTCGCGCATCGTGTCGTACGCCCTCGTAGACAGCCAGGTCCTGCTGCTGGTTCCGAGAATCCGTCGAGCAGACCTTAAAGCCATGGCCCTCGATTGTTCGCCCCCTCGAACAACTCGAAGGGGACACGGTCTTGTCCGGACCACCGTCCAGAGGCTAGCTTCTCAGCGTAGAAAGCGCTTGCTGCATGGGTTGACAGAGGGGACTCACGTGACACGCAAGACGGTGCGAATCGCCATGAACGGCGTGACCGGGCGCATGGGCTACCGCCAGCACCTCGTACGGTCGATCCTCGCCCTGCGCGAGCAGGGCGGCCTCCGCCTCGGCGACGGCACCGTGCTGTGGCCGGAGCCGATCCTGCTCGGCCGCCGCGAGCACGCCCTGCGGGAGATCGCCGACCGCCACGGCCTCGACCAGGTCTCCACGGACGTGGACGCGGTGCTGGCCGATCCGTCCGTGGACATCTACTTCGACTCCCAGGTCACCTCGGCCCGTGAGGAGTCGATCAAGAAGGCGATCGCGGCGGGCAAGCACATCTACACCGAGAAGCCGACGGCGACGGGCCTGGCGGGCGCGCTGGAGCTGGCCAGGCTGGCCCACGCCAAGGGCATCAAGCACGGCGTCGTCCAGGACAAGATCTTCCTGCCGGGCCTGCTGAAGCTGAAGCGGCTCATCGACGGCGGCTTCTTCGGCCGGATCCTCTCCGTGCGGGGCGAGTTCGGCTACTGGGTGTTCGAGGGCGACTGGCAGCCCGCCCAGCGCCCCTCCTGGAACTATCGCGCCGAGGACGGCGGTGGCATCGTCGTCGACATGTTCCCGCACTGGGAATACGTCCTGCACGAGCTGTTCGGCCGGGTGAAGTCCGTCCAGGCCCTCGCCACCACCCACATCCCGCAGCGCTGGGACGAACAGGGCAAGCCCTACGACGCCACGGCGGACGACGCGGCGTACGGCGTCTTCGAGCTGGAGGGCGGCGCGATCGCCCAGATCAACTCCTCCTGGGCGGTCCGCGTCAACCGCGACGAGCTGGTGGAATTCCAGGTCGACGGCACCGAGGGCTCCGCGGTGGCGGGGCTCAGGAAGTGCCGGGCGCAGCACAGGTCGGCGACCCCCAAGCCGGTCTGGAACCCGGACCTCCCGGCCACCGAGGCCTTCCGCGACCAGTGGCAGGAGGTACCGGACAACGGCGACTTCGACAACGGCTTCAAGGCCCAGTGGGAGCTGTTCCTCCGGCACGTCCACGCCGACGCGCCGTACCACTGGGACCTGCTGGCCGGCGCCCGTGGCGTCCAGCTGGCCGAGCTGGGCCTCAAGTCCTCGACGGAGGGCCGCCGCATCGAGGTACCGGAGATCGCCCTGTGACCATCCAACTCCCTTCAGTGGACGGTTCGTTGCGTACGTACGAACCCCGCATCGAGCCGCCGGCGAGCACGCCGGGCACCCCTTTCACCTCCCGTACGGTCTTCTCGGCGGCGCACGTCGTGGCCGACCCGTACGCGGACGTGTCCCCCGACTCGCCCGCCGCCGTCGACTGGGACGCCACCCTCGCCTTCCGCCGCCACCTGTGGTCCCACGGACTCGGCGTCGCCGAGGCGATGGACACCGCCCAGCGGGGCATGGGCCTGGACTGGGCGGGCGCGGCGGAGCTGATCCGCCGGAGCGCGGCCGAGGCGCGGTCGGTGGGCGGCCGTATCGCCTGCGGGGCCGGCACCGACCAGATCGAGTGCGGCTCCCTGGCCGAGATCCGCGCCGCCTACGAGGAACAGCTCGCGGTGGTGGAGGAGTCGGGGGCCCAGGCGATCCTGATGGCGTCGCGGGCGCTTGCCGCGGCCGCCTCCGGCCCCGAGGACTACCTGGAGGTCTACGGCCATCTCCTACGCCAGTCCGCCGGGCCGGTGATCCTGCACTGGCTGGGCCCGATGTTCGACCCGGCGCTGGGGGGCTACTGGGGCGCGGCCGACCTGGACGCGGCGACGGAGACGTTCCTGGAGGTCATCGCCGCGCACCCGGACAAGGTGGACGGCATCAAGGTGTCGTTGATGGACGCGCGGCGGGAGATCGACCTCCGCCGCCGGCTGCCGCGCGGGGTCCGCTGCTACACCGGTGACGACTTCAACTACCCCGAGCTGATCGCGGGCGACGACCAGGGCTTCAGCCACGCCCTGCTGGGCGTCTTCGACCCGCTGGGGCCGCTGGCGGCGCAGGCGGTACGGGTCCTGGACACCGGGGACACGACCGGTTTCCGTGAACTGCTCGATCCCACGGTCGAGTTGTCCCGCCACCTCTTCCAGGCCCCCACCCGCTTCTACAAGACGGGCGTGGTCTTCCTGGCCTGGCTGGCGGGTCACCAGTGCCACTTCACGATGGTCGGCGGCCTGCAGTCGGCCCGCTCCCTCCCGCACCTGGCCCGCGCCTACGAACTCGCCGACGGCCTCGGCCTGTTCCCGGACCCCAAGCTCGCCGAGGAACGGATGAAGAACCTGCTGTCGCTGTACGGGGTGAACCAGTGACCGATCTCGCGCGCTTCAGCATCAATCAGATGACGGTGAAGCAGCTGTCCCTGCCGGAACTGGTGGACGCCTGCGCCCAGTTGGGTGTCGGCCAGGTCGGCCTGTGGCGCGAACCGGTCCAGGCGTACGGCGTCGCGGAGACGGCCAAACTGATCCGGGACGCGGGCCTGACGGTGACGACCCTGTGCCGGGGCGGCTTCTTCACGGCGATCGACCCGGAGGAGCGGTCCCGTGCCCTCGCCGACAACCGGCGGGCGATCGAGGAGGCGGCCACGCTCGGCACCGACACCCTGGTCCTGGTCTCCGGCGGCCTCCCGCCCGGCAGCAAGGACCTGAAGGCGGCCCGCGAACGCATCGCGGACGCCCTCGCCGACCTCGCGCCCCACGCCGAGGACCACGGCGTCCGCCTGGCCATCGAGCCCCTGCACCCCATGTACGCCGCCGACCGCTGCGTGGTGTCGACGCTGGCCCAGGCCCTGGACCTGGCCGAGCGCTTCCCGGCTCATCAAGTGGGCGTCACGGTGGACACGTACCACATCTGGTGGGACGACCAGGCTCCCGCGCAGATCGCCCGCGCGGGGGAGGGCGGCCGTATCCACACCTTCCAACTCGCGGACTGGATCACCCCGCTGCCCGAGGGCGTCCTCAACGGCCGCGGTCAGCTCGGCGAGGGCGCGATCGACATGCGCGAGTGGCGGGGCCATGTGGAGGCGGCCGGCTACACCGGTCCCATCGAGGTCGAACTCTTCAACGAGGAGCTGTGGGCCCGGGACGGCCGGGAGGTGCTGGCGGAGACGGCGGAGCGGTTCGTGGAACACGTGCACAAAGAATCTTGAAGACGCGTGCAACCCTGCCCGGGCCCTGAGTGTCGTACATGTCATCAGAACCCGGGAGGGGACCCGGGGGGGATTCACGGGGTTCTGATACGGAGGGGAAAGCCGAGGGGGGGGGGGGCCCGGGCCCCCCCCCCCCCGCCCCCCCCCCGGGGGTTGGGGGGGCCGAGGGACCCCCCCCCCCCCCCCGGCCCAAGCGCGAGCGCGGGGGGGGGGGGGGCGGCGCC
>NZ_JBIAEC010000008.1:304398-367039 GCF_042868225.1 Streptomyces sp. NPDC007856
GCGCCGGGCCCGGGTGTCTTTTACGTCATAACCGCCGGGGGGGGGGGCCGGGGGGGTTTTCGGGGGTTTTTTTTTGGGGGGTGGGGGGGGGGGGGGGGCGCGGGGGGGGGGCGCCGGGGCCCCCCCCCCTCGAAGTCGTACGGGCCTCAGAAGGACACGCCGCACCGCAGCAGCACATTCGCGTACGGCCGTGTGCTGCGGCCGCGCAGCTCCTTTGCCGCCGTGGCGTTCACAGCGTCTCGACCTCCTCCGCCGTCGGATACGACTCCTGCGTGCCCCGCTTGGTCACGGCCGCCGCGCCGACCCGGGCCGCGTAGGCCGCCGCCTCCGGCAGATCCGCACCCGTGCTCAGCTTCCACGCCAGCGCCGCCGTGAACGCGTCCCCGGCACCTGTCGTGTCCACCGCGTCTACCTTCACCGACGCGACCCGGGTCACCTCCAGGGAGTCGCACACCAGCGCCCCTCCCGCGCCCAGCGTCACCACCACCGAGCGCGGACCCTTGGCCAGCAGCAGCCGCGCCCAGTCCGCCGGGTCCTCGCTCACACAGGCCTCGCCGAGGATCACCCGGGCCTCGTGCTCGTTCACGATCAGCGGGTCGCAGGCCGCGAGCACCTCCGTGGGCAGCGGCCTGGGCGGGGACGGGTTCAGCACGAAACGGCTGTCCGGGGACAGGTTCCGTACGACCTCCACGACCGTCTCCAGCGGGATCTCCAGCTGCGCCGACACCACCCGCGAGGCCAGGAACAGGCTCACCGCGGCCCGGATGTCCGCCGGGGTGAGGCGGGCGTTGGCGCCCGGCGACACCACGATGCTGTTGTCCCCCGAGGGGTCCACGGTGATCAGTGCCACGCCTGTGGGCGCCCCGCCCACCAGCACGCCGACCGTGTCGACGCCGGCCGCGCGCAGGGAGTCCAGCAGCAGCCGGCCGTGGCCGTCGTCGCCGACCCGGGCCAGCACGGCCGTATCCGCGCCGAGCCGGGCGGCGGCGACCGCCTGGTTGGCGCCCTTGCCGCCCGGGTGGACGGCCAGGTCGCCGCCGAGCACCGTCTCGCCGGCGGCGGGCCGCCGCTCGACTTCGATCACGAGGTCGGCGTTGGCCGAACCCACGACCAGCAGGTCGTAGTCGTACATCAGTTGACTCCCCTGATTCCCCTGAGAGATGCCCCCGGGCGGGCGGCCGTCACCCATGGTGACCCATGCCGGATGACCCATGGTGTACGCCCGCCCGCCCGCGCTGCCCGCTGTCCACGGCGATCCTGCCAACCGGGTGGGCTGCTGGGCGACCGACGCGTACAGCGTGCCGTTCTCCACCGCCGTCAGCCCGTCCGGTGCCGTCGAAACCGACGACCTGGACGGACTTCCCGGCCTTGGAGCCGAGCGCCTGGGCCACCACCTGGATGCCGGGGTAGGCCGGCGCGATGACGACGCCGATCACGAACTGCTGCCGGAACGCGGAGATGTTCGGCAGTTGAGGCCGTTGCGGAGCACCGCCAGGTTCAGCGTGCCGGACGCCTTGCCGGTGCCGCCCGCGAGCGAGGTACCGCCGATGACGACCGCCGCGATCGCGTCCAGCTCATAGCCGTCGGCGGCCTGCGGCTGCGCCGAGGACAGCCTGGAGGCCGCGCCGGCCGCCCGCCGAGGGTTCCCCGAGGTGCGAGACCGAGGCCGGGAAGGCGATGGGGGAGCCCTGCGAGATCACCGGGCGAGGCCACGGCCCACCGACAGCATGGCCAGGGTCGCGATGAACGGCGGCAGCTTGCCGTAGGCGATGAGGAAACCGTTCACCCGACCCGCGACCACGGAAGGTCAGGCGGGGCTGGGACGCCCCAGGTCGGCCTTGGCCCGCCGGGTGCGCTCGTCGGCGAGGACTTCCGTGCGACCGGCCTGGACGGCGTCGAAGGCCTGCGCGGCGATCGACTCCGGAGTGTTCTTGGGCCCGCTCACATGGGTGGCCATGTCCGTGTCGATGTAACCGCAGTGCACGCCGACGACAAGGACACCGGTGTCCCGCAGCTCCTCCCGGACCCCGTTGGTCATGGCCCAGGCGGCGGCCTTGGAGGCGCTGTACGAGCCCATCGCCGGGTTGGTGAACCAGCTGGCGATGGACAGCACGTTCACGATGGCGCCGGGCGCGTTGCCGACCAGCAGCGGCGCGAAGGCGCGGCACATGGCGAGCGTGCCGAAGTAGTTGACCTCCATCTCCGTGCGAGCGGCCGCCAGGTCGGGCGCGGCCAGCAGCGGGCTGTCGGTGAGCACTCCGGCGTTGTTGACGAGCAGGGTCAGGTCGGCACACGTCTCGGCGGCCGCGGCCACCTGCGCGGGATCGGTGACGTCGAGCCGTACCGGAACGACACCGGGCTCCGCGACCTCGCGCGGATCACGGGCCCCACCGTAGACACGCCGCGCCCCCCGCTCGACGAGCATCCGGGCCATCACCCGCCCGAGCCCGCGGTTGGCGCCGGTCACGAGCGCGGTGGCGCCCTCGATCCGCACGATCCCGGTCACGCGCTCACCTCACGGCCCCCGTACCACGCCCACGCAATGTGTTCACGCGCGCTCGCCGGGCACGTCCCCGATCGCCGCCGTGACGGCAGCCGGCACAGCCGCGACCAGCGCCCGCGCCTGGATCTCGATACTCCTGTCGGCCCGCCCGCTGCCGCAGTGCACACGCCCCAGACCACCGACGGCCTCATCGAAGACGACCAGCGCGGCCCCGTCCGACGACACCGGGCACACCCCGCCGGGCCGCATCCCCGCCCGCGCCAGCCGACCGGCGCCGGCAGGGGACAGATCGCCACGACGTAGCCCGGCGGCCCGCGCCAGGGGGCCGTACCGCAGCCGCGCATGACCGGGCAGCGCGGCCAGCAGCAGCCGGTCCTCCGGGGTGACGAAGGCCAGGGTCTTCACGGTCCGCTCCAGCGGAACGCCCAGCGCGGCGCACACCTCGACGGGCTCCACCACACCGGGATGCTCACACAGCCGGAAGACGGCGCCGAGCGCGGTGAGCACATCCGGCGGCTCGACGGATACGGGATCGCTCACCCGCCCCAGATTACCGCCCGGACAAGGGAGTTGGCCGGATCCCAGGACCGGGAACGGCACTGATTGGCAGCCTTGTTCCACACCCGCCCCGAAAGCAGGCCGCCGACCTGGGGCTCCGCCAATGCCCGTTGGCACAAATCTTCCGATCCCTCACGATCCTTGTGGTAGCTTCGGCGGCGCCGTGCACTACTGCGCAACTGAGGAGGTGAGTCCGATCAACACTGTGACGCGTCGGGGCTCCCTCTTCCGCATGGCCTAGGGAGCGCCCGCACAAGGCATCCCGAAAGGCCCGAAACGCTGATGCGCTTCATCTCCCGGACGTCGTCGGACGGCGTCACCGAGCAGTTCTTCACCCTCGACGAGATCCCCGGCGTGCTCTGGACGCCGGAGGACGCCTCCGGCCCCCGCCCCCTGATCCTGCTGGGCCACGGCGGCGGACAGCACAAGGCGGCGCCCAACACCGTGACCCGCGCGCGCCGTTACGCCGCCGAGGGCTTCGCGGTGGTCGCGATCGACGCGCCCAACCACGGCGACCGACCCAAGGACGAGGAGTTCGGCCGCATGGCGGCCCACATGCGGGCCGGCATGGCCGCGGGCGAGGACCCGGGCGCCCTGGTCGCCACCATGCACAGCCACCTGGCCCGCCAGGCGGTCGCGGACTGGCAGGCGGTGCTGACCGCCGTCCAGAGCCTCGACCAGGTCGGCGCTGGCCCGGTGGGCTACTGCGGCATGTCGATGGGCTGCGGCCTCGGCATCCCGCTCATCGCGGCAGAGCCCCGGATCCGCGCCGCGGTGCTGGGCCTGCTCGGTGTGCACGGGCTGACAGAGGACGCCGCGCGGATCACCGTGCCGGTGCAGTTCCTGGTCCAGTGGGACGACCAGATGGTGCCGCGCGACCAGAGCCTGGCGCTGTTCGACGCCTTCGCCGCGCCGGAGAAGACACTGCACGCGAACCCCGGCAAGCACGGAGACGTCCCGTCCTTCGAAGTGGACAGCGCCCTGCAGTTCTTCGCCCGACACCTGAACTGACCGACACCACCGCACCCCCGACGCGCCGGCCGGACCGACTCACCTCGTCCCGGTCGGCGCACCCGGCGCCCACGCGGCGGCCGACCACGGCCTGACGCGACACCACACCTCCTTTCCGTGGCAGACGACTCCAGGCGGCTCACCCCCACCCCCCTGTCACACCCCACCGGTACCGTCGGATCATGGCTCAACAGGCGGGGACCCAGACCGGCGAACGGCAGCTCGCGACGCTGGAAGGCGTGCTTGAACGCATCACGTACGCCAATGAGGAGAACGGCTACACGGTCGCCCGGGTCGACACGGGCAGAGGCGGCGGCGACCTCCTCACGGTGGTCGGTGCGCTGCTCGGTGCCCAGGTCGGGGAATCCCTGCGGATGGAGGGCCGCTGGGGCTCGCACCCCCAGTACGGCAAGCAGTTCCATGTGGAGAACTACACGACCGTCCTGCCCGCCACCGTCCAGGGCATCCGGCGTTATCTCGGGTCCGGCCTCGTCAAAGGGATCGGACCGGTCTTCGCCGACCGGATCACCCAGCACTTCGGGCTGGACACGCTCCGGATCATCGAGGAGGAGCCCAAGCGGCTCATCGAGGTCCCCGGCCTCGGCCCCAAGCGCACCAAGAAGATCGCCGACGCCTGGGAGGAGCAGAAGGCGATCAAGGAGGTCATGCTCTTCCTGCAGACGGTCGAGGTCTCCACCTCCATCGCCGTACGGATCTTCAAGAAGTACGGCGACTCGTCGATCCGAATCGTCAGGGAACACCCCTACCGCCTGGCCGCCGACGTCTGGGGCATCGGCTTCCTCACCGCCGACAAGATCGCCCAGTCCGTCGGTATCCCGCACGACAGCCCGGAGAGGGTGAAGGCCGGGCTGCAGTACGCCCTGTCCCAGTCCGCCGACCAGGGCCACTGCTTCCTTCCCGAGGAGCGGCTGATCTCCGACGCGGTGAAGCTGCTCGCCGTGGACACCGGGCTTGTCATCGAGTGCCTCGCCGAGCTGGCCGAACCCCCTCAGGACGGCGGCGACCCCGGTGTCGTACGGGAGAAGGTGCCCGGCCCCGGCGGCGACGACTCCGAACCCGTCACCGCCGTCTATCTCGTCCCCTTCCACCGCGCCGAACTCTCCCTCTCCTCCCAGCTCCTGCGCCTCCTGCGCACGGACCAGGACCGCATGCCCGGCTTCCAGGGGGTCGACTGGGGCAATGCCCTCGGCTGGCTGAAAGGCCGTACCGGCGCCGATCTCGCCCCGGAGCAGGAAGCCGCCGTCAAGCTCGCGCTCACCGAGAAGGTCGCGGTGCTCACCGGCGGGCCCGGCTGTGGCAAGTCCTTCACGGTCCGCTCGATCGTGGAGCTGGCCCGCGCCAAGCGCGCCAAGGTGCTGCTCGCCGCCCCCACCGGACGTGCCGCCAAGCGCCTGTCCGAGCTGACCGGTGCCGAGGCGTCCACCGTCCACCGGCTGCTGGAGCTCAAGCCCGGTGGGGATGCCGCCTACGACCGGGACCGGCCGCTCGATGCCGATCTCGTCGTCGTCGACGAGGCGTCCATGCTCGACCTCCTGCTCGCCAACAAGCTGGTCAAGGCCGTACCGCCCGGCGCCCATCTGCTCTTCGTCGGCGACGTCGACCAGCTGCCCAGCGTCGGCGCCGGGGAGGTGCTGCGCGACCTGCTCGCCGAGGGCGGCCCCATCCCGGCCGTCCGGCTCACCCGGGTCTTCCGGCAGGCCCAGCAGTCCGGTGTCGTCACCAACGCGCACCGGATCAACGCGGGGCAGCATCCGCTCACCGAGGGGATGAAGGACTTCTTCCTCTTCGTGGAGGACGACACGGAGGAGGCCGGCCGGCTCACCGTGGACGTGGCAGCTCGTCGGATTCCGGCCAAGTTCGGGCTCGATCCGCGCCGGGATGTGCAGGTGCTCGCGCCGATGCACCGGGGGCCGGCCGGTGCGGGGGTGCTGAACGGCCTGCTTCAGCAGGCCATCACCCCCGGCCGGCCCGACCTGCCCGAGAAGCGGTTCGGCGGCCGGGTCTTCCGGGTCGGCGACAAGGTCACCCAGATTCGCAACAATTACGAGAAAGGGAAGAACGGTGTCTTCAACGGCACCGTGGGTGTCGTCACCTCGCTCGATCCGGTCGACCAGCGGCTCACGGTGCTGACGGACGAGGACGAGGAGGTTCCGTACGAATTCGACGAACTGGACGAACTGGCGCACGCGTACGCGGTCACCATCCACCGTTCGCAGGGAAGTGAATATCCCGCTGTGGTGATTCCCGTCACGACCGGGGCATGGATGATGCTGCAGCGGAACCTGCTGTACACGGCGGTGACACGGGCCAAGCGACTGGTCGTTCTCGTCGGTTCACGCAAGGCGATCGGACAGGCGGTGCGCACGGTGTCCGCGGGACGGCGGTGCACGGCACTGGATTTCCGGCTGCACGGCTCCTGACCTGCCGCCGAGCAGGCGCAGCGACCTGCATCACAAAAAATGATCGATCAAATGAGTCGTGAAGGTCACAGAGCACTTCCAGATGCCGTTCGGAGGGGGCAGGATGAGCAGGTTGGCGGCACTGAGTGCCGCCAATAGGCCCAATGGTCGACCCCGAGTGCACTCTCCTGAGCCAAATGGGGGATGGTAGAGACAGTCAGGGCACCTCGAAGATGAGGCACTACGTCGGTGAGGGAAGACGTGAGCGACAACTCTGTAGTACTGCGGTACGGCGACGGCGAGTACACCTACCCGGTGGTCGACAGCACCGTCGGCGACAAGGGCTTCGACATCGGGAAGCTCCGCGCCCAGACCGGTCTGGTGACTCTGGACAGCGGCTACGGCAACACGGCCGCCTATAAATCCGCGGTCACCTACCTCGACGGCGAGGCGGGCATCCTCCGCTACCGCGGCTACCCCATCGAGCAGCTGGCCGAGCGCTCCACCTTCCTCGAGGTGGCGTACCTGCTGATCAACGGCGAGCTGCCCACCGTCGACGAGCTCTCGACGTTCAAGAACGACATCACGCGGCACACCCTGCTGCACGAGGACGTCAAGAACTTCTACAAGGGCTTCCCGCGCGACGCCCACCCGATGGCGATGCTGTCCTCGGTCGTCTCGGCGCTGTCCACCTTCTACCAGGACAGCCACAACCCGTTCGACGAGAAGCAGCGCGACCTCTCCACGATCCGGCTGCTCGCGAAGCTTCCGACGATCGCGGCGTACGCGTACAAGAAGTCGATCGGCCACCCGTTCGTCTACCCGCGCAACGACCTCGGCTACGTCGAGAACTTCCTGCGCATGACCTTCTCGGTCCCGGCGCAGGAGTTCGAGCTGGACCCGGTCGTCGTCGCCGCGCTGGACAAGCTGCTGATCCTGCACGCCGACCACGAGCAGAACTGCTCGACCTCGACGGTCCGCCTGGTCGGTTCCTCGCAGGCCAACATGTTCGCGTCGATCTCGGCCGGCATCAGCGCGCTGTGGGGCCCGCTGCACGGCGGTGCCAACCAGTCCGTGCTGGAGATGCTGGAGGGCATCCGCGACTCCGGCTCCGACGTCGACACCTTCATCCGCAAGGTGAAGAACAAGGAGGACGGCGTCCGTCTGATGGGCTTCGGCCACCGGGTCTACAAGAACTTCGACCCGCGCGCCAAGATCATCAAGGCCGCCGCGCACGATGTGCTCTCCGCGCTGGGCAAGGAGGACGAGCTCCTCGACATCGCCCTGAAGCTGGAGGAGCACGCGCTGTCCGACGACTACTTCGTCGAGCGCAAGCTGTACCCGAACGTGGACTTCTACACCGGTCTGATCTACCGGGCCATGGGCTTCCCGACCGAGATGTTCACGGTCCTCTTCGCCCTCGGCCGCCTGCCGGGCTGGATCGCGCAGTGGACCGAGATGATCAAGGAGCCGGGCTCCCGCATCGGCCGCCCGCGCCAGATCTACACGGGCGTGGAACTGCGCGACTTCGTGCCGGTCGAGGAGCGCTGACACCTGCCGACGGGGGCGCCATCCCGGTGGTGCCCCTTGTTGCCGGCTTCCGCCGACGGCGCTACCGGCCGGGTCCCCGGGCGGCGTGTTCGGTATGGCCGGGGTCCGGTTCGGTCGGGGGTCCGATTCGGCCGACGGGTCCGGTCCAGCCGGCGGGTCCGATTCGGCTGACGGCTCCGGGGCCGCTGGGGATCCGGTTCGCTGATGGGTCTGGTTCAGGTCGGTGGGTTCGGTTCGGCTGGTGGCTCCGGGGCGGCCAGGATCCGGGCAGCCGGGACGTCGGGCAGCCGGGGTACGGTTCGGCTGGCGGTCCGGTTCGCCCGACGGCTCCGAGGCAGTCGGCGTCCAGGCGTCGGCGTCCGGGTAGTGGCCCCACGGGGATGCCGTCCAGCTCGGCAGCAGGGCCACGCGCGCGGTCGGGCTCGACGTCGTGTCGGTCGAGGGGCGGCGCTGATTTCGTTTCCAACGGGCGTCCGGGGCGCGGTGCGCTTCCCTGGCGCTTGACGGACTCGTCGCCGAGGAAGTCGTACAGACAACCGCAAAGTCGTACAGACGAGCGAAAAGCAGAAGGCGCCCTGAGACGCCGGTCCCCCCACGGGCCGACGACCAGGGCGCCTTCCCATGTCCCGGTGCGGATTCCCCCCACGGGATCCGGCCGGGCGCTCGGAGAGGACAGCGCCTGAATCGCTGTCTTCGAGCAGAATGAGCAAAACTCGTCCTGCTCCAGTGATGCACTGCGATCTGCCGGGACAACGCACGCTGGGAGGGCCGCTCAAAGCTTCCCGGCGCACGTGCCCCGGCAACGCATCTCTGAGGAAGTCCCCCAAGACATCCCCAGATGCCAGTCAGCGCCCCCCAAGACGCTGTGCTGACATCGCCAACTTAGACCTTCGAACCCCTTCGATGGTTACGTTCGCATCACTGTGATCTGCGTCTCTTGCATATGTCCCTTAGGTGCGCAAGAGCCCCGATACGACGATCGGAGCCCAAGCGTAAGGATGATGCGCGAGCCTTGTGAAGAGCTTATGTGAGGCTCGCGCCGGACTCTAGAGGGTCTCTTACTTCCGCTGGGGCGAACCGCCGGTAACCCCACGGGACTTCAGCGGAAGCGCCGCAGCCGCAGGCTGTTGGTCACCACGAAGACCGAGGAGAAGGCCATCGCGGCACCGGAGATCATCGGATTGAGCAGCCCCGCCGCGGCCAGCGGGAGCGCCGCCACGTTGTAGCCGAAGGCCCACACCAGGTTCCCCTTGATGGTGGCCAGCGTCCGCCGGGACAGCCGGATCGCGTCGGCCGCGACCAGCAGATCGCCCCGGACGAGGGTCAGATCGCCGGCCTCGATCGCCGCATCCGTGCCGGTGCCCATGGCGAGACCCAGGTCGGCGGTGGCCAGCGCGGCCGCGTCGTTCACGCCGTCGCCGACCATCGCCACGGCCCGCCCCTCGCGCTGCAGCCGTCGTACGACGTCCACCTTGTCCTCGGGAAGGACCTCGGCGAACACGTCCCCGGAGTCGATGCCGACGCTCTTGGCGACGGCCTCGGCGACCGTGCGGTTGTCCCCGGTGAGCAGCACCGGCCGCAGGCCCAGCGCACGCAGTTCGTGTACCGCCTCGGCGCTGGTCTCCTTGATCGCGTCGGCGACGGCGAGCACCCCGCGGGCCCGCCCGTCCCAGCCGGCCACGACGGCCGTACGACCCGCCAGCTCGGCCTCGCGCGCCGCGCGGGCCAACTCCTGCGGCAGCTCGTCGTACAGGCGCCCCACGGCCACCGCACGGCCGTCCACGCGCCCACGCACGCCCCGCCCGGGAACGTTCTCGAAGTTCTCGACCGCGGGCAGTTCCCGCCCGTCACCCACCACCACCCTTGCCGGAGAGCGCTGCGCGCTCGCCCCTGTCAACCGTTCCTCCGCGCCGGCCGCGATCGCGCGGGCGACCGGGTGCTCGGAGGCGTGCTCCAGGGCGCCGGCGAGCCGCAGCAGCTCCTTCTCGTCCTCGCCGTCGGCGACGTACACCGCCTGGAGGGTCATCCGGCCGGTGGTGACGGTCCCGGTCTTGTCGAGGACGACCGTGTCGACGCGGCGGGTGGACTCCAGCACCTCGGGGCCCTTGATGAGGATGCCGAGCTGGGCGCCGCGCCCGGTGCCGACCATCAGCGCGGTCGGTGTGGCGAGGCCCAGCGCGCAGGGGCAGGCGATGATCAGCACGGCGACGGCGGCGGTGAACGCGGCGACCGTGTCCCCGGTGACGCCCAGCCAGACGCCGAAGGTGCCGAGCGCGATGAGGATGACGACGGGCACGAACACCGCGGAGATGCGGTCGGCGAGCCGCTGCACCTCGGCCTTGCCGTTCTGTGCGTCCTCCACCAGCTTCGCCATCCGGGCGAGCTGGGTGTCGGCGCCGACCCGGGTCGCCTCGACGACGAGCCGCCCGCCCGCGTTGACCGTGGCGCCGGTGACCCGGTCGCCCGGGCCGACGTCGACCGGCACCGACTCGCCGGTCAGCATGGCCGCGTCCACCGCGGACACGCCCTCCACCACCGTGCCGTCGGTGGCGATCTTCTCGCCGGGGCGTACGACGAACCGGTCGCCCACGGCCAGGGACGACACCGGGACCCGCATCTCACGGCCGTCCCGCAGCACGGCCACGTCCTTGGCGCCGAGCTCCATCAGGGCCCGCAGGGCCGCGCCCGCGCGCCGCTTGGAGCGGGCCTCCAGATAGCGGCCGAGCAGGATCAGCGCGACGACTCCGGCGGCGACCTCCAGATAGATGGTGGAGGCGCCGTCCATGCGCGCTGTGGCATCAGTCACCACCGCTCCGGGGGTGAGGCGGAACTCGTCGTGCATGCCGGGCACGCCCGCGTCACCGAAGAACAGCGCCCACAGCGACCAGCCGAACGCGGCCAGCGTGCCGACCGAGACCAGGGTGTCCATGGTGGCGGCGCCGTGCCGGAGGTTGGTCCAGGCGGCCCGGTGGAAGGGCCATCCGCCCCAGACGACGACCGGCGCGGCGAGCGTGAGGGAGAGCCACTGCCAGTTGTCGAACTGCAGCGCCGGGATCATCGCGAGCAGCACCACGGGCGCGGCGAGCAGCGCGGAGACGAGCAGGCGGTGCCGCAGCGCGCCGAGTTCGGGGTCCTGCCCGGGGGTCTCGGGGGCCGCCTCGGGCTCGGGCGCCGGCGGCGTGGGCTCCTCGGCGGTGTAGCCGGTCCGCTCCACGGTGGCGATCAGGTCGGCGACCTGGACGCCCGCGCCGTACGTGATCTTCGCCTTCTCGGTGGCGAAGTTGACGGTGGCGCTGACGCCCTCCATCCGGTTGAGCTTCTTCTCCACCCGGGCGGCGCAGGAGGCGCAGGTCATCCCGCCGATGAGCAGCTCTGCTTCGGAGGTCCCAGCCGTGGTTATGGCTGTCTCTGCGGTGGTGCTGGTCATGTCCGGACTCCAGACATCGGACCGGACCGTGCGGAGGCAGTATCAGCTGGTCGGCACGGCCCGGTCGGGGAATGGGAAGAACGCGGGGGTGTTCAGGCCCGGCCGGCGAGCTCGAAGCCGGCCTCGTCCACGGCGGCGCGCACGGCCTCGTCGTCCAGCGGGTTCTCGGAGACCACGGTCACCTCGCCGGTGGACGCGACGGCCTTCACCGAGCTGACGCCGGGGAGCTGGGAGATCTCGCCGGAGACGGAGCCCTCGCAGTGGCCGCAGCTCATGCCGGTCACCTTGTAGACGGTGGTGACGGAGCCGGGGGTGTCGGTGTGGGCGGTCATGTCGTTACTCCTCGTCGAGGCGTGTGGGGCCGGTGGGGCCCGCGAGGGAACCCCACGCTCTCCAGACTATACCCCTAGGGGGTACCTCACCAAGAGGGGCCCCGGCGCGCCAGCGACCGCACCCAGCCGACCCCGGCCAGAGCCACCAAGGCCAGCCCGCCGACCGAGAACAGTGTGAACAGGTGTTCCTGCTCGGCGCTCGGCCGGACGAGGTACCCCGGCGCGAACATCCGGCTCTCCGGTCCGCTGCCGGTCAGCCGGGCCACCACCCAGACCGCGATGCCGCGCGTGGAGTCCCACAGCGCATGCAGCAGGGTCACGCCCAGGCAGGTGCCGACGACCGGGGCGGAGACGCGGAAGTGTCCGCTCAGGCGGCGCCGGGACAGCAGTACGCCACCGGCGATCGCGGTCCACAGCCCGTGCCCGAAGGGGGCGAGCAGCCCGCGCAGGGTCTCCGTCTCCAGCAGGGCGCGCAGATCGGTGCCCTCGGTGGAGACGGCCGCGTTGAAGGCGTAACCGGCGCTCTCCAGCGCGGCGAAGCCGAAGCCGACGGCCGCGCCGAGCACCAGTCCGGCGCGCAGGCCGCGGATGGCCGGCTGCCGGCGCAGCACGAACACCAGCGCCGCGAGCTTGGCGGCCTCCTCGATCAGACCGACGCCGGTGAACATCCCCGGCGAGGGGTACAGCACATGCGAGTCCGACAGCGAGGCGCCGAGCACGCCGAGGGTCCCGCCGGCCAGGAAAGAGCCGAGGATCGCGCTGACGCCCAGGTCACGGCCGTGCCGCTCGTACGCCCACAGCATGAAGGCGACCGGCACGAGAAAGCTGCCGAGCAGGATCAGCGTCGGCAGCGGCGTGCCGTTCCGCGTCTCGTACGTGACCCACGCGATCAGCGCCCACAGGGCGAGCCCGCCGCCCGCGAAGCGCCGCCACAGGCCCGCGGTGATGCGGGGGTACGGCGGTGGCGGCTGCTGGGGGCCGGGAATGCGGGCCTTGGGTGTGCCGGGAGGCGGGGAGTGACTCACGGGGATCCCCTCGGACAGCGGCTGGGCGATCTATCCGCACTCTAGGCAGATGCGCCGGGGGCCGCAGTCCGGGTGGAGCGGTGGGGGCACGGGGGGCCTGCGCCTGGGGCCTCCCGGATCACCCGCGGCCGAGACGGTCGCCCACCAGCGGTTCCAGGTAGCGGACCAGGACGTTCTTGATCTCCTGGACGTAGGGCGCGCGCTCGGGGCCCTCGTGGGCGAGGACCAGCTCCAGGCCGGACTTGTAGATGCCGAGGCAGATGTGCGCCCTGCGGGTGACGTCGGCCGGGGTGGCGCCGGGCATGAGGGAGGCGAGCAGGTCCTCGATCCGGCCGGTCAGCGTGGAGTGCAGCTGGTCGTGCGTCTCGGCCATCCGGCCCGGGACGTCGGGGCCGTGCATCAGCGCGAAGAACACCGGGTGCTCGGTGTTGAAGGCCATGAACCGGTCGATGGCGGAACCGATGGCCTCCTCCAGCGGGGTGGCGGGGTCGACGGGGGCCAGCGCCTCGCCGTAGGTCTCCCGCATCTCGTGCACGAGCCGGTCGCCCAGCTCGATCGCGATGGCCTCCTTGTTCGGGAAGAACTGGTAGAGCGTGCCCGGTGAGACGCCGGCCTCGCGCGCGATGGCGTTGGTGCTGGCGGCGGTGTAGCCGGTGGTGCAGAAGACCCGAGCGGCCGCTTCGAGCAGCTGGGCGATACGGCGCTCCCCGCGGGCCTGCCGGCGACGCGGCTGCTCCTTCTGTGTCTGCGGGTTGTCGGGCACGCGTTATCCCCAGCTCTCCGAACGTGATTGACAAATGCGAGTGATCGCTCGCATTCTAGAGAAACGCGAGCGATATCTCGTGTTTGCCAGTCTATTGGCAATGACCGACTCATGCTGCCTGCCTGCACAGACATGGGTCACGGTGAAGGGGACACCGCAAGATGACCGAAGTCAACACGCCGCTGCGGACGGGCGAGGGGGCGTCCGAGGGGACATCGGAAGGCGCGCCGGAGGGGGCGCCTGAGCGGACACCGCCCCGGCCCGGCCGCTACACCCGCATCGTCACTGCCCGCCCACGCCTGTCACTCCTGGTGGCCCTGGTGCTCACCGCCCTCGCCGTGCTGGCCGGCAGCGGCGTCGCGGACCGTCTCGGCAGCGGCGGCTGGGAGGACCCGGCCGCCGAGTCGACGTACGCCACCAAGGCCCTGGAGCGCGAGTTCCCCGACTCCCAGCCGAACCTGCTGCTCATGGTCGACTCGGGCCGAGCCTCCGTCGACGATCCGCAGGTCGCCGCCGAGGCCCGCGACCTGGCCGGCCGGCTGGCGGGGGAGAAGGGCGTGACCGGCGTCGGCTCCTACTGGCAGAGCAGGTCACCGGCTCTGCGCGCCAAGGACGGCCATGAGGCGCTGATCGCCGCCCGCATCACCGGCGACGACAACGCGATGGGCAGAACGCTCGACCGCATCGCCCCGCACTACCGGGGCGCGCACGGCCCGGTCCAGGTGAGGATCGGCGGTGTCGTCGCGGTCCGGCACGAGATGCAGACGATCATCAAGGAGGACCTGGCCCGCGCAGAGATGATCGCCCTGCCGATCACGCTGGTGCTGCTGGTGATGGTCTTCGGCAGCGCGATCGCCGCCCTGCTGCCGCTCGGCATCGGCATAGTCGCCATCCTCGGCACCAACGCCGTCCTGCGCGGTCTGACGGCCTTCACCGACGTCTCCGTCTTCGCGCTCAACCTCACCACGGCCCTCGGCCTCGGCCTGGCCATCGACTACGCCCTGTTCATCGTCCGCCGCTTCCGCGAGGAACTGTCCTCGGGCGCCACCCCGTTGACGGCGGTCGGTACGACCCTGCGCACCGCAGGCCGCACGGTCCTGTTCTCCGCCCTCACGGTGGCGGTGTCCCTGGCCGCGATGATGGTCTTCCCGCAGTACTTCCTGCGGTCCTTCGCCTACGCCGGCATCGCCGTGGTCCTGCTCGCCGCGGCCGCCGCCCTGATCCTGCTCCCGGCCGCGCTGGTCCTGCTCGGCCACCGTGTCAACTCCCTGGACCTGCGGCGCCTGTTCCGCCGCCGACGCGCCCCGAAGCCCGCCGAGGGGGCCACCGGGACCACGGCGACCACCGGGACCGCTTGGGCCCGGGCCGCCGGCCTGGTGATGCGCCGCGCCCCTCTCTTCGCGCTGGGCACCACCGTCCTCCTGGTCACCCTCGGACTGCCCTTCCTGGGCGTGAAGTTCGGCACTGCCGACGACCGCCAACTGCCCTCGACCGCCGAGTCCCATGTGGTGCAGGAGCACATCCGCGCGGGCTTCCCGGGCAGCCCCGGCGGCGGTCTGGAGGTCCTCGCCGAGGGCAGGGCCACCACCGCCCAGTACGCCGCTTACAAGCAGCAGGTGGCCGCCCTGCCCGAGGTGGCCCGCGTCGACGGCCCGCTGGTCAGGGGCGATGCCGCCTACTTCACGGTGCAGCCGAGGGGCGAGGCGGTCGACGACCCGGCCCAGCGCCTGGTGGGCGACATACGTGCACTGCACGCGCCGTTCGACGCCAAGGTGACCGGCACGGCCGCCGTCCTCGTCGACACCAAGCACGCGATAGCCCAGCGCCTGCCCTGGGCGGCCGTGTTCATCGCCGTCGTCACGCTCCTCCTGGTCTTCCTGCTCACCGGAAGCGTGCTGATACCCGTGCAGGCCGTGGTGCTCAACGCGCTCAGTCTGACCGCGATGTTCGGTGCCGTGGTCTGGGTCTTCCAGGACGGCCACCTCTCCGGCGCGCTGGGCTTCACCAGCTCCGGCTCCATCGAGACCACCCTGCCCGTGCTGATGTTCTGCGTGGCCTTCGGGCTCTCCATGGACTACGGCGTGTTCCTGCTCTCCCGCATCAAGGAGGAGTACGACCGCACGGGAGACCATGACGCGGCGGTGCGGCACGGACTCCAGCGCACCGGCGGGCTGATCACCGCGGCGGCGGTCATCCTCGCGGTGGTGATGGTCGCCATCGGCACCTCACGGGTGACCAACACCAAGATGCTCGGCCTGGGTATCGCCCTCGCGGTCCTGATGGACGCGATGGTCGTCCGGAGCCTGCTGGTGCCGGCGATCATGCGGCTGACGGGCAGGGCCACGTGGTGGGCACCGGCGCCGTTGCGGCGCTTCCACGAACGGTTCGGCGTGAGCGAGGGCGAGCATCCAGCGCCCCCGACGGGGCGCGGGGCTGTTTCGACATGCGGCTCTGCCGCGGGGCCCGACCAGCCACAGACGGCCCGCAGCCGCCAAACGGCAGCTACCACCGAGCGCTAGCGTTCCGCAGGAAACGGTGGCCTGACGTGGCCGGAAGGTGAGGCAAAGATGCGCGCGGTGGTATTCGAGCGGTACGGCGAGCCGGCCGAAGTACGAGACGTACCCGACCCGGAACCCGCCGAGCACGCCGTCGTCGTACGGGTCGAAGCGACCGGCCTCTGCCGAAGCGACTGGCACGGCTGGATGGGCCACGACCCCGACATCACGCTGCCGCACGTACCCGGGCACGAACTCGCCGGCGTCGTCGCGTCGGTGGGCTCCCGGGTGACCGGGTGGCGGACCGGCGACCGGGTCACCGCGCCGTTCGTCTGCGCCTGCGGCGCCTGCCCGGCCTGTGCGGCGGGCGACCAGCAGGTGTGCGAACGCCAGACCCAGCCGGGCTTCCACCACTGGGGCTCCTTTGCCGAGTACGTCACCCTCGACCGCGCCGACGTCAACCTGGTCGCGATCCCGGACGACATGGCGTACACCACCGCCGCCGCGCTCGGCTGCCGATTCGCCACCGCCTTCCGCGCGGTGGTGCAGCAGGGCCGGGTGGCGGCGGGGGAGTGGGTCGCGGTGCACGGCTGCGGCGGGGTCGGGCTGTCGGCGGTGATGATCGCGGCGGCGGCCGGGGCGCGCGTGATCGCCGTCGACGTGTCACCCCAGGCGCTCGACCTCGCACGGAAGTTCGGCGCCGCGCAGTGCCTGGACGCGACCGGCACGCCGGACACGGCCGCCGCCGTCCGGGAGCTGACGGGCGGCGGCGCCCATCTCTCCCTGGACGCCCTCGGCTCACCCGCCACCTGCGCGGACTCCGTGAACGGCCTGCGCCGCCGCGGCCGGCACGTCCAGGTCGGGTTGCTGCCCTCGGCCGACGGCACCACCCCCGTCCCGCTGGCCCGTGCCATCGCCCTGGAGCTCGAACTCCTCGGCAGCCACGGCATGGCCGCCCACACCTACCCCGAGATGCTCCGCCTGGTCCGCTCCGGCGCCCTGCGCCCCGACCTCCTGGTGACGTCCACCATCACCCTCGACGCCGCACCGGCGGCACTCGCGGCGATGGGTACGGCACCGGGGGCCGGGGTCACGGTCATCGAGCCGTGGCGCTGAGAGCGGCCTACCGGTCGACTCACGGGGAGGTCACTTGCGGCTGCGGTTGCCCGGCCGGGAGGCGACCCAGGCGCGGACGGTTTCGGCGTACCAGTAGGGCTTGCCGCCCTCCACATGGTCGGGCGGGGGCAGCAGTCCGTGCTTGCGATAGGACCGTACGGTGTCCGGCTGCACCCTGATGTGCGCCGCGATCTCCTTGTAGGACCAGAGCCTTCGGTCGGTCATGAGTTGCACCTCCCTGCGCGCGCCACAGCGGCGACCGTGGACGGCCGTCGGGGGAGCCGGGCGCTGCGCTGGCGATCACCAAGCCTGCGACCGGTGAACGACGCAGAGTGACCAGGGGAAAGCGTCTGTCGACACCATGTGACGCAGAATCCGCGTACGCGCAACATGTGTGACACAGAAGGGGTTTTTGTGACACGGCCGACGCAAAGGCGTACGCCCGGGCGTCGGCGCGGCACGTTGATTTTCGCGCCGATCCGAGGTGGCGGACCAGGCCGATCCAGGGCAACGAACCAGGCGGTCCGGGGCCGGTGGCACCAGGTCGCGAGGGCGGGCCGGGTCCGCTGCGTCAGACCCGGCCCGCCGGCTTCCCCGCGCCCGCCGGCGGCCGCTTCCCCCGCGGGGGCGTCCTCCCGGATCAGTCCCCCTGGCCGCCGGAGGCCCCCGCTTCCCCCGGGAGCCTGATGGCCGGGCGATCAGCGTGCCCGGTGCTGCCCGCGCGGGTCTTGGAAAAAAGCGCACCCCGCCCGGAGGCGAGCAGCAGGCTGGTGGCCTCGCCCGCCAGCCGGTCGTTCACGGGGCTCGCCGCCGGCAGCCTGCGGGCCGCCAGGAACTCTCCGGGAGTGCAGCCCGTCATGGCCTTGAACTCGCCGCTGAAGTGCGCCTGGTCGTAGTACCCGCACACCGCCGCGGTCTCCGCCTGCCCGTGTCCCGCGGCCAGCAGCCGCCGCGCCCGCTGCAGCCGCAGCACCCGGGCCGCGGCCTTCGGAGGCAGACCGATCTGTTCCCGGAAGCGGTTCTCCAGATGCCGTACGCTCCAGCCCACCTCCTCGGCCAGCCGGGGCACCGGAAGCACGCCGGAGTGCCGCCGCAGCAGTGACCAGGCGCGCACCACCCGCTCGGAGACGGGCACACCGGCACCGAACCGCTCCAGCAACACCCGGTCGAGCAAGGCGAACCGTTCCGCCCAGGTGGGCAACGCGGCGAGGGCGCCCACCAGTTGGCCGAGGACCGAGTCCAGCTGGTCCGGGCCGATCGACCGGTTGGCGAGTTCGTACTGCTCCGTTCCGAACAGGCCGAACGCGGCCCAGGGTTCCAACAGCACCTCGATGCCGGAGATCCGGCCCCCGTGCTCGCCGAGGGCCGGGACGGTGGTCAGCCCGTTGACCACGGACACCAGTGACACGGGGGGCCGCCCGGCACGGGAGATGTGCACCGGCTGCTCGAAACCCAGCAGCAACGTGGCCGCCCCGATCGGCGCCTCCAGCCGGCGGCGCGGCCGGTCGAGGTGCACCCGCACCCCGCGATAAGTGATCACACCGGGCCGCAATGCCGGATGCGGCCGGGCAGGCACGGTCTCCCAGGACACGCCGCCCATGCTACGGGCGGCAACCGCAATCCCTGGTCGACAGCCGCCCCTACACCCCGCAAGACCGGAGAAACGCCCGAGTCCGCCGGGCGATGGGCAGCGGCGCATCCGGCGCACACGGATACATGTCCTGCTCGACGATCGCGAACAGATCCACCCCCAGCCGCTGCGCGGCCTCCAGCACGGGCCTCAACTCCGGCACCCCGCGCGGCGGTTCGCACATCACGCCCCGAGCCACCGCCGGCCCGAACGGCGTCCCCTCGGCCCGTACGTCCGCCAGGATCCCCGGATTCACCTGCTTGAGGTGCAGATACCCGATCCGCTCGCCGTACGTCTCGATCAGCCGCACGCTGTCCCCGCCGCAGTACGCGTAGTGCCCGGTGTCCAGGCACAGCGACACCAGGTCGGAGTCCGTACCGTCGAGGAAACGGCTGACGTTCTCCTCGCTGTCGATATGGGTGTCGGCATGCGGATGGACGACGATCGTCAGCCCGTACCGCTCCCGCACCTCCCGCCCCAGCCGCTCGGTCAGCGAGGTCAGGTTCCGCCACTGCTCGGCGGTCAGCGTGTCCGGCTCCAGCACCTCGCCCGTCTTGTCGTCCCGCCAGAAGGACGGGATGACGACGAGATGCCGGGCACCCATCGCCTGGGTGAGGGCCGCGATGTCCGACACGTGCGCCCACGTCTTGTCCCACACGGACTCACCGTGGTGCAGGCCCGTGAAGACGGTGCCGGCCGACACCTTCAGGCCACGCCGCGCGGTCTCCTCCGCGAGCACCGCGGGGTCGCTGGGGAGATAGCCGTAGGGGCCCAGCTCGATCCACTCGTAGCCGGAGTCGGCCACCTCGTCGAGGAAGCGCTGCCAGGGCACCTGGCGCGGGTCGTCGGGGAACCACACGCCCCAGGAGTCGGGCGCCGATCCGATCCGGATACGGGACAGTGAGGAGGAGGGTGACAGCGACGTCATGGGCGTCAGCGTGCGGGCGCGCGGAAAGCGGTGTCAAGAGCTGGTCCGAATGTCTGGACAAAACATTGACAGGGTTCGCCGTACGGGACTAGAAAGCCGGGGAGAGTCATGACGAAGGGAAGCCGATGGCCTACGACCTGATCACCATGGGGCGGATCGGAGTGGACCTCTACCCACTGCAGACCGGCGTCCCGCTCGCCCAGGTGTCGTCCTTCGGCAAGTTCCTCGGCGGGTCGGCGACGAACGTCGCGGTCGCCGCGGCCCGGCTCGGCCGGCGCACCGCCGTGATCACCCGCACGGGCGACGACCCGTTCGGCGTCTATCTGCACGAGGCGCTGCGCGGCTTCGGCGTCGACGACCGCTGGGTCTCCCCGGTCCCGGGCCTGCCGACCCCGGTCACCTTCTGCGAGGTCTTCCCCCCGGACGACTTCCCGCTCTACTTCTACCGGCAGCCCAAGGCGCCCGACCTGGAGATCGACGCCCATGAACTCGATCTCGACGCCATCCGTGCCGCCCGTATCTTCTGGATGACCGGCACCGGCCTGAGCGAGGAGCCCAGCCGTACGGCCACCCTCGCGGCCCTCGCCCACCGGGCGAAGGCGGGCACCACCGTCTTCGATCTCGACTGGCGGCCCATGTTCTGGACCGACCCCGACGCGGCCCGCCCCTTCTACGCCGAGGCCCTGCGCCACACCACGGTCGCCGTCGGCAACCTGGACGAGGTGGAGGTGGCCACCGGCGTACGCGAACCGCATGCGGCCGCCCGCGCGCTGCTCGACGCCGGGGTCGAGATCGCCGTCGTCAAGCAGGGGCCCAAGGGGGTCCTGGCCGTCAGCCGCGACGGCGAGTCCGCCGAGGTCCCGCCCCTGCCCGTCAACGTCCTGAACGGTCTCGGCGCCGGGGACGCCTTCGGCGGCTCCCTGTGCCACGGACTCCTGGAGGGCTGGGACCTGGAGACGATCATGCGGCACGCCAACGCGGCCGGCGCCATCGTCGCCTCCCGCCTGGAGTGCTCCTCCGCGATGCCCACCCCGGACGAGGTGGCCGCCGCGCTCGACGCCGGAGCGGTGCTGTGAGGGCCGGCCGGGTCGCGGGCACCCACACCGAGGGCGGGGACGCCGGACGCAGGCCCCGTGTCGACGTGGCCGAACTCGTCCGCGTCCGCACCCACCACCCCGAGGCGATCGCCGAGGCCGCCACCCGCCGGGCCCGCAGGCCGCTCCTGAACGAGAACGGCAAACTGATGATCGTCGCCGCCGACCACCCCGCCCGGGGCGCGCTCGGCGTCGGTGACCGCAAGCTCGCCATGGCCAACCGCGCCGACCTGCTGGAACGGCTGTGCCTGGCACTGAGCCGGCCCGGTGTCGACGGCGTCCTCGCCACCGCGGACATCCTGGACGACCTGCTGCTGCTCGGCGCCCTCGACCACAAGGTGGTCATGGGCTCCATGAACCGGGGCGGACTGCAGGGGGCCAGCTTCGAACTGGACGACCGGTTCACCGGTCACCGCCCCGAGGACATCCAGCGGCTCGGCTTCGACGCGGGCAAGCTGCTGCTGCGCATCGACTACGACGACCCCGGCTCCCTGACCACCCTGGAGTCCACCGCCCGCGCCGTCGACGAGATGGCCGCGCGCCGGCTGCCGGTCTTCGTGGAGCCGTTCATCAGCCGCCGCACCCCCGAGGGCAGGGTGAAGAACGACCTGTCCGCCGAGGCGGTCACCCGGTCCATCGCCATCGCCTCCGGTCTCGGCGGCTCCTCCGCCTACACCTGGCTGAAGGTGCCGGTCACCGAGAATCCCGACGACATGGCCCGGGTGATGGAGACCTCCACCCTGCCGGCCGTCCTCCTCGGCGGCGACATCGGCGACTCGCCCGAGGACCAGGTCGCCGCCTACGAGAAGTGGCGCGGCGCGCTGCAACTCCCCACCGTGCGCGGCCTGGTGGTCGGCCGCTCGCTGCTGTACCCGGCGGACGGCGATGTGGCCGCCGCCGTGGACACCGCCGTAGGACTGCTGTGAGGGCCGCATGACCAGCACCGATCTGCATCTGCCCAGGGGCGCCACCGCGAACGCCCAGTACGCCGTCGACATCGACCCCAAGTTGGCCGGCTGGACGCACAGCAGCCTGCGCGTGGTCGAGTTGGCGCCGGGTGGCACACATACGTTCACCACCGGGGACAGTGAGTGGATCGTGCTTCCGCTGGAAGGCGGATGTACCGTACAAATTGCGACCGCATCGAACGACAAGGAAGAGTTCCAACTCCTGGGCCGGGAAAGCGTGTTCGCGGACGTCTCCGACTTCGCGTATGTTCCCCGGGACGCCCGGGTCCAGATCGCCTCCGGCGCGGGAGGCCGCTTCGCCCTGGCAGGAGCGAAGTGCGAGCGACGACTCCCCGCCCGCTACGGCCCCGCGCCGGAGGTCCCCGTCGAGGAGCGCGGCAGCGGCTCCTGCGCCCGCCGGGTGCGCAACTTCGCCTCGGCGGACTCCTTCGACTGCGACAAGCTGATCGCCGTAGAGGTGATCACCCCGGGCGGCAACTGGTCGTCGTACCCGCCGCACAAGCACGACGAGCACCGGCCGGGCGAGGAGTCCGAGCTGGAGGAGATCTACTACTTCGAGATCGACGGCCCGAAGGGCCTCGGCTACCAGCGCGTGTTCCCCTCGCGCGCGGGCGGCGCGGACGTGCTCGCCGAGGTCCGCTCCGGCGACGCCGTCCTCGTCCCCGACGGCTGGCACGGGCCGTCCATCGCGCAGCCCGGGCATGACATGTACTACCTGAACGTCATGGCGGGCCCGGGCGAGACCCGGGAGTGGCGGATCTGCTTCCACCCCGATCACGTAGAGAGCACAGGGGGCTACCGATGACGACGATCCGGCTGACCGTCGCCCAGGCGCTGGTCCGTTTCCTCGCCGCCCAGTACACCGAACGCGACGGCGCACGGCGGCGGCTGATCGGCGCCACCTGGGGCATCTTCGGGCACGGCAATGTCGCGGGGCTCGGGCAGGCGCTGATCGAGTACGCCGACGTCATGCCGTACCACCAGGGCCGCAACGAGCAGTCCATGGTGCACGCGGCCGTCGGCTACGCCCGCCAGTCGAACCGGCTGTCCACGCACGCGGTGACGACCTCGATCGGCCCCGGCGCCACCAACCTGGTCACCGGCGCCGCCCTCGCGACCGTCAACCACCTGCCGGTCCTGCTCCTGCCCGGTGACGTCTTCGCCACCCGCCCCGCCGACCCGGTCCTGCAGCAGCTGGAGGTGCCGTACGCCGGCGATGTGTCGGTCAACGACACCCTGCGCCCGGTGTCGAAGTACTTCGACCGCATCACCCGCCCGGAGGCCCTGATCCCGAGCGCCCTGCAGGCCATGCGGGTCCTCACCGACCCGGTGGAGACCGGCGCGGTCACCCTCGCCCTGCCGCAGGACGTGCAGGCGGAGGCCTTCGACTGGCCGAAGGAGTTCTTCTCGACGCGCGTGTGGACGGTACGCCGGCCGGGCGCGGACCCGACCGAGCTGGCCGAGGCGGTCCGGGCGGTCCGGGAGGCACGCCGGCCGCTGGTGATCGCGGGCGGCGGAGTCCACCACAGCCGCGCCGAGCTGGCCCTCGCCGAGTTCGCGGCGGCCACCCGCATCCCGGTCGCCTCCACCCAGGCCGGCAAGGGCTCCCTGCGCCACGACCATCCGCAGGACGTGGGCGGGGTCGGCCACACCGGCACCGCGACCGCCGACGAACTGGCCCGCACCGCGGACCTGGTGATCGGCGTCGGCACCCGCTACACCGACTTCACCACCGCCTCCGGCACCCTCTTCGAGAACCCGGACGTCAGCTTCCTCAACCTCAACATCGCGCCGTACGACGGCCACAAGCTGTCCGGACTCCCGCTGGTCGCCGACGCCCGCAGCGGCCTGGGCGAGCTGACCGAGGCGCTGGTGATGCACGGGCACAAGGTGGCTCAGTCGTACGTCACCGAGTACACCGAGGACAAGGAGCGCTGGGAGCAACGCGTCGACGCCTGCTTCGAGGCCGACGAGCCGGACATGCGACCCACCCAGCCACAGGTCATCGGGGCCCTGGACGCCCTGGTGGACGAGTCCGACATCATCATCAACGCGGCCGGCTCGCTCCCCGGCGATCTGCACAAGCTGTGGCGGGCGCGGTCGGTGGACCAGTACCACCTGGAGTACGGCTACTCCTGCATGGGCTACGAGATCCCGGCCGCGCTCGGCGTGAAGCTCGCCGCGCCGGAGCGGAACGTGTGGGCGCTGGTCGGCGACGGCACGTATCTGATGATGCCGACCGAGATCGTGACGGCCGTGCAGGAGGGCGTCGCGATCAAGATCCTGCTGGTGCAGAACCACGGGTACGCGTCCATCGGCGGGCTCTCGGAGTCGGTGGGCGGCGAGCGGTTCGGCACCGCCTACCGGTTCCAGGCCGGGGACGGGACGTTCACGGGCGCCCCGCTGCCGGTCGACCTCGCCGCCAACGCGGCCAGCCTGGGCATGCGGGTACTGCGCGCGAAGACCGTACGGGAGCTGCGCGAGGCGCTCGCCGAGGCGCGCGCCGCCGACACTCCCACATGTGTCTACGTGGAGACCGAAACGTCCGACACTGTGTCGGGCGCGCCTCCGGCGCAGGCCTGGTGGGATGTTCCTGTGGCCGAGACCGCGACCCGACCGTCCGCGGTCAAGGCACGAGAGCTGTACGAACGGCACGTCTCGACCCGACGCCGCCATCTGTAATAAGGAGTCTCTGGGCATGACGAAGATCGTCAACCACTGGATCGGCGGGAAGACCGTCGAAGGCGCGTCGGGCACGTACGGGCCGGTCACCGACCCGGCGACCGGCGCGGTCACCACGAAGGTCGCGTTCGCCTCGGTGGAGGAGGTGGACGCGGCCGTAGCAGCCGCCAAGGACGCCTTCACCACCTGGAGCCAGTCCTCCCTGGCCCAGCGCACGACCATCCTCTTCCGGTTCCGCGCGCTGCTCGACGCCCACCGCGACGACATCGCCGAGCTGATCACCGCCGAGCACGGCAAGGTGCACTCCGACGCGCTCGGCGAGGTCGCGCGCGGCCTGGAGATCGTCGACCTGGCGTGCGGCATCAACGTCCAGCTGAAGGGCGAGCTGTCCACGCAGGTCGCCAGCCGCGTCGACGTGGCCGCGATCCGCCAACCGCTCGGTGTCGTCGCCGGCATCACGCCGTTCAACTTCCCGGCGATGGTCCCGATGTGGATGTTCCCGATCGCCATCGCGTGCGGCAACACGTTCGTGCTGAAGCCGTCCGAGAAGGACCCGTCGGCGTCGCTCAAGATCGCCGAGCTGCTGTCCGAGGCCGGTCTGCCGGACGGCGTGTTCAACGTCGTGCACGGTGACAAGGTGGCCGTGGACCGCCTGCTGGAGCACCCCGACGTCAAGGCCGTGTCCTTCGTCGGCTCCACCCCGATCGCCCGCTACATCCACACCACGGCCTCCGCCAACGGCAAGCGGGTGCAGGCCCTGGGCGGCGCCAAGAACCACATGCTGGTGCTGCCGGACGCCGACCTGGACGCGGCCGCCGACGCCGCCGTGAGCGCGGCCTACGGCTCGGCGGGCGAGCGCTGCATGGCCATCTCCGCGGTCGTGGCCGTGGGCTCGATCGGTGACACGCTGGTGGAGAAGATCCGCGAGCGCGCCGAGAAGATCAAGATCGGTCCGGGCAACGACCCGACGTCCGAGATGGGCCCGCTGATCACCGCCGCCCACCGCGACAAAGTGGCGTCGTACGTCTCCGGGGCCGCGGCCGAGGGCGCCGAGGTGGTGCTCGACGGCACCGGCTACACGGTCGAGGGCTTCGAGGACGGCCACTGGATCGGCATCTCGCTGCTGGACAAGGTGCCGACCAGCGCCAAGGCCTACCAGGACGAGATTTTCGGCCCGGTGCTGTGCGTGCTGCGCGTCGACACCTACGACGAGGGCGTGGCGCTGATCAACGCCTCGCCGTTCGGCAACGGCACGGCGATCTTCACCCGGGACGGCGGCGCGGCCCGCCGCTTCCAGCTGGAGATCGAGGCGGGCATGGTCGGCGTGAACGTGCCGATCCCGGTGCCGGTGGGCTACCACTCCTTCGGCGGCTGGAAGGACTCGCTCTTCGGCGACCACCACATCTACGGCAACGACGGCACGCACTTCTACACCCGCGGCAAGGTCGTCACCACGCGCTGGCCCGACCCGGCCGACGCACCGGCGGGCGTGGACCTGGGCTTCCCGCGCAACCACTGAGCGACCGACAGGGGCCGAGAGAGCCCGACAGGGTCGTCCGCTATGCGGACGGCCCTGTTTTTTTGTGCGGGGGCGCTGCGATTCTCGTACGGCCGCAAGGGCCCGCCCATAGGGACCGTTGATACGAGAATCGGCGATCGGCCGCTTCATTGCTGCGGATTCCGTAGGTGAACACCCATTGACGCGGCGGTTTTCGTCGGGGTTCCATTCAGCCGCCGGGAGCGGACCAGAGCATGTACGACCAGCCGCCGGAGGCGATAGCGCTCCCGACCCCCACCCTCACTCGCACGAGTCGATCGGAACCGCCGCATGACCGACACGCTCCGCCCTGTCGACACAGCCGTGACAGCCGCTTCTGACAGCCCTCAGAAACTCAAGCGGTCCATCGGCGTCGTCGGCGGCACCCTGCTCACCCTCTCGTGCGTCACGCCCGCCTCCACGCTCTTCGTGATCGTGCCCGATCTGTTCTCCAGCCTGGGCACGGCGACGGCGCTCTGCCTCGTCATCGGCGCGCTCCTCTGTATCCCCGTCGCCTTCTGCTACTCCGAGCTGGGCACCCTCATCCCCAGCGCGGGCGGCGAGTACGCCATCGTCTCCACCCTGGCCGGTCGGCTCGCCGGCTGGCTGGCGTTCGTGATGTCGCTGCTCGTCGTGATGATCGTCCCTCCGGTCATCGCGATGGGCACCGCCGACTACCTGGCCCCGATCGTCCACCTCGACCCGGCCATGACGGGCGCCGGCGTGATGATCGCGGCCACCCTCGCCGGCCTGCTGGACCTGCGCGCCAACGCCTGGATCACCGGCATCTTCCTGGTCCTGGAGATCGTCGCCGCCGGAGTCGTCGCCCTGCTCGGCTTCACCCACTCCCACCGCGGTGCGAGCAGCCTCGTCAGCTCGCTCCAGGTGGCCGGTGACCACGCTCACGTCAACCCGGTCACGGCCATGATGGTCCTCTCCGGGCTCGCCATCGCCCTCTTCGCCACCCAGGGCTTCTCCACCGCCATCTACCTCTCCGAGGAGCTGGAGAACCCGCGCCGCAGTGTCGCCCGCACCGTCCTCGCGACCCTCGCCATCTCCAGCGTCGTCATCCTGGTGCCGGTCGTGGCGATCACCCTGGGCGCCGGTGACCTGAAGACCCTGACCGGCGGCGACATCAGCAGCATGGTCATCGCCTGGAGCAACTCGGCCGTCGGCACCTTCGTCAGCCTGTGCGTCGCCCTCGCGATCATCAACGCGGGCATCGTCATGGTCATCCAGAACTCCCGCGTACTGTTCGCCTCCGCCCGCGACAAGGCCTGGCCCGCCCCGGTCAACAACGCCCTCGCCAAGCTCGGCCGGTTCGGCTCCCCCTGGGTCGCCACCCTCGTCGTCGGCGTCCCCGGTGCCTTCCTCTGCTTCGTCAACCTGGACACCCTCTACGGCGTCACCGGCGTCGCCGTCACCGGCCTGTACCTGCTGGTCGCGATCGCCTCGCTGCTCGCCCGGCGCGGTGCGCACGGCCCCAAGAAGGCCTGGCGGATGCCGCTGTGGCCGACGATGCCGGTCCTGCTGATCGCCGTCCTCGTCTACGTCCTGGTCGAGCAGGACCCGTCGTACCTGTGGTGGACCGGCGGCATCACCGCCGTCGCCACCCTCTACTGGGCCTTCTACCTCCGCCCGCGCCGTGAGACCCGCTGGCTGGTGTCCCTTCCGGAGGACATGCGGCTCGCCGAGGAGGAGCAACTCGCCGAGGGTGCGCAGGAGTAGTCAGAACTCCCAGGTCAACACCCTGCACGAATCGTCGTCCTTGCCGCCCGCGCTGCGATAGGCGGCAAGGGCGACGTCGTTCCCGGCGTCGACCCCGACCCACATGCCGTAGCAGCCGCGCTCCCGGGCCAGCGCGGCCAGCCGCTCCACCAGCGCCCGCCCGATGCCCCGGCGCCGGTACGGCTCGTCCACGGCCAGCTCGTACAGGAACATCTCGGTGCCCTTGTCCGGGTGGACCGTCTCGACGCCGCTGACGAAGCCGACGGGGACCCCCTCGTCCTGCGCGTACGCCAGCAGCAGATGGTGCCCGGCGGCGGTGAGGAAACGCTCCGCCCACTCGGGGCGCGCCGGGTTGTCGAACAGGTGCTCGGCGGCGACGACCTCCGCGACGGTGGTGGCCCGGTGAATGTCCATGCGCCTTCGTACCACGGCTGGTGTACGCCGGGCAGACCCCGTACTCCTGCGGGAGGGGCGGGGGTTCAGCCCACCGGCTCCCTCGGTTGTCGGTGGCGGCCCGTACCGTTGAGGCATGGATCTTCGGGTGCCTCCACTGCGAGGGCTGCTCAAGGGGCCGCGCCGGCTGTTCGCCGCCGCGGCCGCCGTCGTGGTGCTCGCCGGCGCCGGCACCTGGACGGCCGCCGCATCCGGTGACACGCCCCCGGTGCACAGGACCGACCAGGCCATGGCGGTCGACGGAGTGCGCCTGGACACCTCGTACTTCACCCCGGCCGGCGCCGGCCGCCACCCCGCCGTCCTGCTGGCGCACGGCTTCGGCGGCAACAAGGACGACATGCGCCAGCAGGCCGAGGACCTCGCCCGGGACGGGTACGCGGTCCTGACCTGGTCCGCGCGCGGCTTCGGGAAGTCCACCGGAAAGATCGGGCTCAACGACCCGAAGGGCGAGGTCGCCGACGTCTCCCGGCTCCTCGACTGGCTGGCGAAGCGCCCCGAGGTCCAGCTCGACAAGCCGGGCGACCCGCGCGTGGGCATGGCCGGCGGCTCCTACGGCGGCGCGATCTCCCTGCTCGCCGCCGGGTACGACCACCGGGTGGACGCCATCGCCCCGGCCATCACCTACTGGAACCTCGCGGACGCCCTGTTCCCGAACGGCGTGTTCAAGAAGCTGTGGGCCGGCGTCTTCCTCAATCTGGGCGGCGGCTGCGCCCGCTTCGAGCCCGAGCTGTGCCGGATGTACGACAGGGTGGCCGAGTCCGGCACCCCGGACCCGGCCGCCCGTGAACTCCTGCAGGAGCGCTCGCCGTCCGCCGTCGGCTCCCGCATCAAGGTGCCCACGCTGCTGCTGCAGGGCCAGACGGACTCCCTGTTCACCCTCGGCCAGTCCGACGCCGCCCAGAAGGCGATCCGGGCGAACGGCGCGCCCGTGGGCGTCGACTGGATCGCGGGCGGCCATGACGGCGGCGACATGGAGACCGGCCGGGTGCAGGCACGCGTGCGTGCGTGGTTCGACCGGTATCTGAAGGGCGACGCCTCGGTCGGCACCGGCCCGGCCTTCCGGATCACCCGCACCGGCGGCGTGAACTCCACCGACGGCACCGCCCAGCTGCGCGGCGCGACCGCCGGCAGCTACCCCGGCCTGCGCGAACACCCGCGCGGCATCGCCCTGACCGGCGTCACCCAGCACATCACCAACCCGGCCGGCGCCAGCCCGCCCGGCGTCTCCGCCCTGCCCGGCCTCGGCGGCTCGGGCGGCCTCGGTCAGCTGTCGGCGCTGGGCCTCGGCGTCTCCCTCGACTTCCCCGGCCAGTACGCGAAGTTCGACTCCGCACCGCTCACCCGCGACCTGCAGATCACCGGCACCCCGACCGCGACCGTCCACATCACCTCGACCAGCGACGACGCCGTCCTGTTCGGCAAGGTCTACGACGTCGGCCGCGGCGGCACCCAGCAGGTGCTGCCCTCCCAGCTCGTCGCCCCCTTCCGGGTCACCGGCGCCAAGGCGGGCAAGGACGTCACGGTCACCCTCCCCGCGATCGACCACGAGGTGCAGAAGGGCCACCGGCTCCGCCTCGTCCTCGCCTCCACCGACCTCGGCTACGCCTCACCGGCCGCCCCGGCCACCTACACCGTCTCCCTCAAGGGGGAGCTGAGCGTGCCGACGGCCCCCGCCGTCACCACCGCCGCGGCCCCCCTGCCCTCCTGGGTCTGGTGGCTGCCGGGTGCCGGCGCCGCCGCCGCGCTCGCCCTGCTGCTCACCGCCCGCCGCCGTACGGCCGGCCCGGCGCCCGACCCGGAGCTGGCCGACGTCCCGCTCGTGATCAAGGACCTGAGCAAGCGGTACGCGAAGTCCGCCGACCGGTACGCGGTGCGCGAGCTGTCCTTCCGGGTGGAGAAGGGCCAGGTGCTCGGCCTGCTCGGACCCAACGGCGCGGGCAAGACCACGACCCTGCGCATGCTGATGGGCCTGATCACCCCGGACGACGGCGAGATCCGCGTCTTCGGTCACGCGATCCGGCCCGGCGCGCCCGTGCTGTCGCGGGTCGGCGCCTTCGTGGAGGGCGCGGGCTTCCTGCCGCACCTGTCGGGCCGGGAGAACCTGGAGCTGTACTGGCGGGCCACCGGCCGCCCCCCTCAGGACGCCCATCTGGAGGAGGCCCTGGAGATCGCCGGGCTCGGCGACGCGCTCGCCCGCGCGGTGCGCACCTACTCGCAGGGCATGCGCCAGCGCCTCGCCATCGCCCAGGCCATGCTCGGCCTGCCCGACCTGCTCATCCTCGACGAACCCACCAACGGCCTCGACCCGCCCCAGATCCGCGAGATGCGCGAGGTGATGATCCGCTACGCGGCCGCCGGCCGCACGGTGATCGTCTCCAGCCATCTCCTCGCCGAGGTCGAGCAGTCCTGCACCCACCTGGTGGTGATGGACCGCGGCCGACTGGTCCAGGCCGGCCCGGTCGGCGAGATCATCGGTTCCGGCGACACCCTGCTCGTCGGCACCGCCACGCCCGTGGAGGAGCCGGTCGTGGAGAAGGTCGCCGCGCTGCCCGGCGTCGCCTCCGCAGTGCGCACCGACGACGGGCTGCTGATCCGGCTGGACCCCGGCGGCACGACCGAGCGGCTGGTCGTGGAGCTGGTGCGGCTCGAGGTGGCCGTCGCCTCGGTCGGCCCGCACCGCCGTCTGGAAGACGCCTTCCTCACCCTGATCGGAGGTTCTGCATGAGCACGCTCACCGAGGTCGCCTCCGGTTATCAGACGCGGCACACCCTGCCCCTGCGGGTCGAGCTGGTCCGCCAGCTCAAGCGGCGCCGGACCCTGGTCATGGGGGCCGTCCTCGGGCTGCTGCCCTTCGTGCTGCTGATCGCCTTCGCGATCGGCGGCGACCCGTCGAGCCGCGACGGCCGGATCACCCTGATGAACACGGCCACCGCGTCCGGCGCCAACTTCGCCGCGGTGAACCTGTTCGTCTCGGCCGGCTTTCTGCTGGTGATCCCGGTCGCCCTGTTCTGCGGGGACACGGTCGCCTCGGAGGCGAGCTGGTCCTCCCTGCGCTATCTGCTCGCCGCGCCCGTGCCCCGGGCCCGGCTGCTGTGGTCCAAGCTGACCGTGGCGCTGGGGCTGAGCCTCGCCGCGATGATCCTGCTCCCGGTGGTCGCCCTCGCGGTCGGCACGGCGGCGTACGGCTGGGGCCCGCTGCAGATACCCACCGGCGGCGCGCTGGACACGGGGACGGCGGTGCAGCGCCTGGTGGTGACCGTGGCGTACATCTTCGTGTCCCAACTGGTCACCGCCGGGCTCGCCTTCTGGCTGTCGACGAAGACGGACGCCCCGCTCGGCGCGGTCGGCGGCGCGGTCGGTCTGACCATCGTCGGCAACGTCCTGGACGCCGTCACCGCGCTCGGCCACTGGCGCGACTTCCTGCCCGCGCACTGGCAGTTCGCCTGGGCCGACGCGGTCCAGCCGCACCCGGAGTGGTCCGGCATGATCCAGGGCACCGCGATCTCCATAACGTACGCCCTGGTGCTGTTCGCCCTGGCCTTCCGCGGTTTCGCCCGCAAGGACATCGTCTCCTGAGAGGTGCGGGGAGGAGTCTGCCCGACCCATTGACTGTCCTTACCTGTGAGTAAGTTGCCCCGGGAGCACGAGCCTTCGCAAGAGCCGCGACCGGGAGTCGTCATGGGCGTACGCAGGGACCTGAAACGGGCACGGCAGCGCACCGATCTGGCGGAGCGGGTCTCGGTGGAGATCGTCAGGGACGCCACCGGCACCGTGCGCGAGGTGCGGGCCGCGGCCCTGGCGCCGCCACTGACCACCGGCTCCCTGGCCGACCTGCGGCAAGAACGTCTCACCGGCCGTCCTGGAGGACCGGCTGCGCAGCCACGCGCCGGTCGGCCAGTGCGTGGTCGTCGGCGACAACCGCCCCTTCGTGGCCGCGCTGATCACCCTCGACCCGGAGGCGGTCGCCCACTGGCTGTCGGTACACAAGCTGCCGCCGGACACCCCGCTCGCCGAGCTGGTGCACGACGAAAGGCTGCGCGCGGAGGTGCAGAAGGCGGTCGACCACGCCAACCAGGCGGTCTCCCGCGCCGAGTCCATTCGCGCCTTCGCGCTCGTGGAGGGGGAGTTCACCGAGGAGAACGGGCTGCTGACGCCGTCGCTGAAGGTGAAACGGCACGCGGTCGTGGACCGCTGTGCCGAGCAGATCGAGGAGCTGTACCGCAGGCGGCCGTAGACAACGAAGCGGCGGGTCACCGGAAGGACCGGTGACCCGCCGCTGCGGAACGTTGTTCAGCTGTTGTTGGTGCCGTTGCCGGACACGGCGGAGACGTCGTCCAGGAGGTGCGAGAGCGGCTCGTCGCCCTTGGCCTGGGTGGAGTTCTCGACGCACTGCTGGCTCTGCGGCGCCGACAGGACCGGGACGTCCTGCGCCGTGACCGGCACCACGCCGACGAGCGAACCGAGGTTCGCCTTGGCGGGCAGGCCCACGCAGGGTTTGTTCAGCGAGCCCTGGACCAGCGAGAGCTGCGGGCTCATGGTGCCGGACGTGATGGAGTTGCCGAACGTCTGCGAGGCGCCGGTGCCGCTGACGGAGCTGGTTCCGGTGTCGTTGCCGATGGCGAGCGCCTGGGGAGCGGCCGCAGCCGCGATGCCGGCGACCGAAGCGGCGACCGCCGTGGTTGCCCACAGCTTCTTCATTCTCATGCCCTTTCGAAATGCGGATCCGGGAAGGAAGCCGACCACCAACGCGGTGGTCCCGCCCCGTGGGTGCAGGGTTTGCCCCGTGCGGCTCGGTACCGTGGGACGAAGCGACCGATGCCCCCGTCGGTCGCGGTGAGCGGTACGGACCGGCGCACGGCTCCGAGAGGCCGACGCCGGCAAGCCGGCCGAGTGCCGGCGGTGGGGCTCAGCTGTTGTGGGTGCCGTTGCCGGACAGAACGGAGAGGTCGTCCACGAGGTGCGAGAGCGGCTCGTCGCCCTTGGCCTGGGTGGAGTTCTCGACGCACTGCTGGCTCTGCGGCGCCGACAGGACCGGGATGTCCTGTACGGATACCGGTACGACTCCGGCGAGCGATGCCAGGTTCGCCTTGGCCGGCAGACCGACGCAGGGCTTGTTGAATGACCCCTGGATGAGCGCCATCTGGGGGCTCATCGTGCCGTACGTGGCGGAGTTGCCGAACGTCTGCGAGGCGCTGTCTCCGCTGGCGGACGTGGTGCCGGTGTCATTGCCGGTGGCCAGTGCCTGGGGCGCGACCGCGGCGGAGACGCCGACAACGGAAGCGGCGACCGCAGCGGTGGCCAGAACCTTCTTGATCACTTGCTGGTTCCCTTCTGAAGAAACCCCGTCTTGCGGAGCATCCTGAATCAACTGCCGCGACCTTCCCTGGTTGTGCGGCTTCACTCCGATGGCCCACGTCGAAATTCCGTCGGGGCGTGCTGCGAGGTCCTGTGTCACTGCCTGCTTCCGATCCTGAACCGTCCGACCGGGTGAATCACCGAAACCAGACCCGCCGGCCGCGGTTGATGTGGAGGAACGTGTGAGTTCACCAGGTGACGTGGGTGCCTGTCAGGTAAGGAGAGCGAAGGCGGAAGAAGGCAACGGCCGCGACAGCGGTTGCCGCGCCCAGACGCCGGCCACCCGTTCGGCGCCGACCGCCAGTTTGCCGCTCTTTACAGCGCCGGAGTGTCAAGTCTGCCAAGGCGTTCGGGTGAATTCCTTGGTGGCTCGCGTTCCGCAGTTTCCCGGGCTGTCTATTCCTCGTTGTAGAAATGTCGGTCATGGCGCGAGCCGTTCAAACTGTGCTCGCTCGGTCTTACCGCCAAAGAGGCATGACCGGAGAGAAAGGAAATTTCATGCAGAAGAGTGCTGCAGTTGTCGCCGGAGCGATTATGGCTCTGGGCGTGGCCGCTCCGGCCTTCGCCGATGCCGGCGCCAGCGGATACGCCGCCAACTCCCCGGGCGTCCTCTCCGGCAACACGGTCCAGGTCCCCGTGCACATTCCCGTCGGCGTGTGTGGCAACAGCATCGGCCTCGTCACCCTGCTGAACCCGGCGTCCGGCTCCCTGTGCACCAACTCCTGACCGGGTAACGGCGCCAGCCGTCCGGCTGCGCCACAGTCGGCCTTGGACCACCACCGCTTGCTGTGCCAAGGCCGGCTTTCCCAGTTCTTCATTTCTCCAAGCAGGAAGACAACAAGAGTGCGACAGACCCTGAGCAGGGGAATCGTCGTGGCAGCTGCCGCGACGAGCGTTCTGTCCCTGTACGGCAGCCCCGCCCTCGCGGACTCGAACGCGAGCGGCACCTCCACGGGCTCGCCCGGGCTGGTGTCCGGTAATACCGTGCAGGCGCCGGTCGATGTGCCGGTCAACGTGTGTGGCAACACCGTCGATGCCATTGCCCTGCTGAACCCGGCGTTCGGGGGTTCGTGTGGTGGTGCGTCGGGCGCGAGCTCGCCGAGTTCGCCGGGCGCCTCGAGTCAGGGCTCCTCCGTGGGCTCGCCCGGGGTGGTGTCCGGTAATACCGTGCAGGCGCCGGTCGATGTGCCGGTCAACGTGTGTGGCAACACCGTCGATGCCATTGCCCTGCTGAACCCGGCGTTCGGGGGTTCGTGTGGTGGTGCGTCGGGCGCGAGCTCGCCGAGTTCGCCGGGCGCCTCGAGTCAGGGCTCCTCCGTGGGCTCGCCCGGGGTGGTGTCCGGTAATACCGTGCAGGCGCCGGTCGATGTGCCGGTCAACGTGTGTGGCAACACCGTCGATGCCATTGCCCTGCTGAACCCGGCGTTCGGGGGTTCGTGTGGCGGTGCGTCGGGCGCGAGCTCGCCGAGTTCGCCGGGCGCCTCGAGTCAGGGCTCCTCCGTGGGCTCGCCCGGGGTGGTGTCCGGTAATACCGTGCAGGCGCCGGTCGATGTGCCGGTCAACGTGTGTGGCAACACCGTCGATGCCATTGCCCTGCTGAACCCGGCGTTCGGGGGTTCGTGTGGCGGTGCGTCGAACGCGAGCTCGCCGAGCTCGCCCAACGTCCCGGGCCAGGGCGACTCCGACTCAAGCTCCGTGGCGACTCCCCCGGGACAAGCCCAGACACCTGCCCCGGGACAAGCCCAGACACCTGCCCCGGGACGAGCCCAGACACCTCCCTCGAAGAGTGGCAGGCATACTCCGTCCACTGCCCACCTTCCGGCCCCCCGGCACCCCGCCACTGCCGAACAGAAGTGGTCCGACAGCTCCACCGACCAGGTGCGGTCGTCGGACACGACCCCCATGGACGTCAGTGGCCCCACCCGCGCCACCCTGGCGGCCACCGGCAGCGGGGCCATGCTGACGGCCTCGGGCATCAGCTCTGTGCTGATCGCGGCCGGCGTGATCCTGTACCGGCGAAGCCGAGCCGCACACCAACGGTGATCTGCCGGGGGCCGGACGTGGCGACGTCCGGCCCCCGAAGCCGACCAGTCGACGCGGCCGCAGCAGGCCGTCGGCTGGAGCGCACCGACCCGGGCGGTCGGTGTCCAGAAGGGCCCTCTTGGCGGCCGAGCCGACCAGGAGGGCCCTCGCTGTGCCGACGGCGTGGCATTACTGGTCGGTGCTCTCGAAACCGGTCTTCCTCAGATCACTCTTTCGGCGGCACAACCCTCCTGTTGTACCGCGCGTTGACATGACATCGGGCATTCGCCCGGATGCTGTTTTTCAATCCAAGGAGTATTTCCTCATGTCGCGTATCGCGAAGGGCCTCGTTCTCACCTCCGTCGCCGCCGCGGCCATCGGCGGCGCCGCCGGCCTCGCCGCCGCCGACAGTGGCGCGAACGGCACTGCCAGCAACTCCGCGGGCGTCCTGTCGGGCAACACCGCCCAGATTCCGGTTCACGTGCCGGTCGGCGTCTGTGGCAACACTGTCGACGTCATCGGTCTGCTGAACCCGGCGTTCGGCAGCGGCTGCACCAACCACTGACGCCTCAGGCCCTCCGTCGACCGGCCGCCAACCCGCAAGGGAAGGCGGCCGGTTGGCGTGTTCCTCGGCGTAATGGCTGTCCTGAACAGGCGGGCGGCACCAGCCTTCGCCGGGTCGGCCCGAGAGGTCATCTCGTTCGGCTTGCTCGAAGGCCAGGGGTGCGGGCGAAACTCCACCGCCTGGTCCTGGAAAGCCCGGCTCAAGAAGGCACCGCCGTGCGACGCCCTGTCACGGGATCTGTTCGAAGACCCCGACACCGCATCCGACTGCGTCGTATCACGGGCGGGCGGGGGGACTGCGGCACTGCTCGACGCAGGCGGAAATCATTGGGCGGGTCCATGCGCCGTACGGGTGGGAGAAAAGTGTTGCAGCAACGCAAACACCGTCTCCTGCTACAGCATGGGTTCAGCAAAAGCTGCTGGTCGACCGCACACTTCCGGTACGCCGGAAAGACGAAACATGGGCCGCGTCGGCCGCCGAGGTTCTTCTCCGCCGGTAAAGCGGTCCCTTTCTAATCCTATGCCTTCTCGGCTTCAGATGGATTTAGCGGTCTCGGATGCGACAAGAGGCGTGATGCACCAAGAACCCACCAGACCGTCATCGGCTCGGCACACACTGAGGCATCGTTCACCAAGGCCTCCGGCATGGCGCCGGGCAACAGTCGTCTCAACATTGCTCACTCTGCTCGCGATGTGTATGAGCGGCGGTCTTGCCCACGCTCGCCCACTGTCGGTCGATACTCACCGTGCCGAGAGTTCCGGGAACCGGACATCGACCGGGACGCAGGACCCCAAGGACGTAGTCGAGTTCGGGTGTGCCCACCCGAACTCTCCCGACATGGCTCGCTGTTTCGGTCTTATGGTGGGACACCGAACCGCCGGAGGGCAGATTTCGCCAACTGTCAGTGGGTCTCCGACCAGCGCCGGCTACACACCGTCCGCCCTGCGATCGGCATACCACTTGGGCGGCACGTCCGGCTCGGGCCGCACGGTGGCCATCGTCGATGCCTACGACGATCCGAAGGCCGAGTCCGACCTGGCGGTGTACCGAAAGTCCTATGGCCTTCCCCCGTGCACCACGGCCAACGGATGCTTCAGAAAGGTGAACCAGAACGGGCAGACGTCACCGCTTCCGCCGGGCGACTACGGCTGGGCGGAAGAGATCAGCCTTGATCTCGACATGGTCTCCGCCGCCTGCCCCGACTGCCGCATCCTGCTGGTAGAGGCAAATTCGGCTTACACCTCCGACCTGATGAAAGCCGAAGATCAAGCGGCCGCCACACCCGGTGTGACATCCATCTCCAACAGTTGGGGCGAGTCGGAGACCAACGCGGTGCCGTCCGATGACGTGCACTTCAACCATCCCGGTGTCGCCATCACCGTGAGTTCCGGTGACTCCGGCTACGGTGTGTCCTGGCCCGCATCTTCCCCGTATGTCACGGCGGTTGGCGGGACGTCGCTGAGCAAGGCGTCCAACTCCCGTGGCTGGAGTGAGACGGCATGGAGCGGCTCCGGTTCGGGCTGCTCGGCCTATCAGCCAAAGCCCGCTTGGCAGCACGATCCCGACTGCAGTCGGCGGACGGTCGCGGATGTGTCTGCTGTCTCCGACCCGTATACCGGGGTGGCCACCTACGACACCTACAACAGTTGCGGTCAGAGCAGCATGTGCGACATCTTGATCTCCCTCGGCCTGGTACATGGTGCCGACGGCTGGATCCAGGTGGGCGGCACCAGCGTGGCCTCCCCGATCGTTGCCAGCGTCTATGCGCTTGCGGGCAATGCCGCATCGACCGTCTACGGCTCCTACCCGTACAGCCATACCTCGGCACTCAATGATGTGGTCTCGGGCAGCAACGGCTCTTGCGGTGGAAGTTACCTGTGCACGGCACGTCCGGGCTATGACGGCCCGACCGGGCTTGGCACGCCGAATGGCGTCGCGGCCTTCTGAGGGTTGCTGGGCAGCAGCCACGGGGGTGAGCAGCACCGTGGTCCGTGCCGACTCAACAGGTACGTTCCCGGCACCCGTACAGCCGCTGCGCCGGTCTTTCCTCACCGGCGCAGCGGCGTCATCCTGTTTGATCTCCTTTTCCGGGCTCATATTTTCCAGGCTCATACGAGGACTCGGCGGGTGCGGAGAACTTCTCCACCCGGGGTTTCCACCCCGGCCGAGAATCGTTGAACACGGCGTCCGAGACGGTCGATACGCAGTGACTCGCCGAAGAAGGGGAATCGATGAAGCCCTTGAAAACCGCCGCCGTACTTGTCGGATCCGTCGTCTTCGCCGGTACCGCCGCGCCCGCGTTCGCCCAAAGAGCCGCCGATGTGACGCCCACCAGCCTCAACGGCGCCGTGAACAGGCTCACCCAAGGTCCTCTCGACGTGATGCCGCTGCACCACCAGTCGGGCGCGCTGGACACGGAGAACCGGGGCTCCGTGCTCCACGCCGTCAAGGGCGTGACTGGTGCACTCAACCAGCACACCCGGCTGCTGGGTGGCCTGCCGTTGCAGAGCTGACGCACCTGGGCGGTGTTCGAGGGGCGCCGAGAGGCGTCCCTCGTTCGTATGGACAACACGAGCCGCTGGTCCGGTCGAGTGAAGCGTCGTCGGACTGCTTCCGGGGCCGTCGATACGATCGCGCGGTGACCTCAACCTCAAGCGCAACCCTTGCCTCCGGCCTCGCCGACCTGGGCACGATCGTCGTGCTGGCCTGGAGCGGAGAGGCTCCCGACGGTGACATGCCCTACCTGCTCGCCTACCCTCTCGGCGACGCCGAGGGCGGACCGGAGGCCTCCTCCTCCGCCGTGCGGAGGCTGCTGGAGAGCAACGGGCTGCCCGTGGGCGGTGACCTGGTCGACGGCGACGGTCGGCCCGGCCTTCCCGTCAGCCTGCTGGTCGAGGCGGGGCAGGCCGTCCTGCGGATGAAGCAGCTGGTCGCCCAGGCCGACGCGCCCCCGGAGTGGCTCGCCGCCGTCGGCCGGCGCGGCCACGCCTACCTCGTCTTCACGACCCGGGCCTGGCCCGAGGCAGAGCCCGGCAAGCCCGTAGAGGCGGCCGCGCTGGCCCGGTTCGCCGGCGCGGAGGAGACCCTGACCGCCGCAGCGCACGTCGTCCTGCCGGCGACCAGCCTGCGCGGCTGATGCCCAGGACCCTGGCAGGCGGCAGAGGCCTCGGACTGCTGCTGGTGATCACCGGGGCGGCAGGACTGCTCGCCTCCTGGGTCATCACTCTCGACAAGTTCAAGCTGCTGCAGAACCCGAACTTCGTGCCCGGCTGCAGCCTGAACCCGGTGGTGTCCTGCGGCAGCGTGATGAAGAGCCCCCAGGCCTCGGTGTTCGGATTCCCCAACCCGATGCTCGGCCTGGTGGCCTACGGCATCGTCATCTGCGTGGGCATGAGCCTCATCGCGGGTGCCCGCTTCCCCGGCTGGTACTGGCTGTTGTTCGAGGCCGGCTGCCTGTTCGGCGTCGGGTTCGTCTCCTGGCTGCAGTTCGAGTCGCTGTACCGGATCAACGCGCTGTGCCTGTGGTGCTGCCTGGCCTGGGTCGCCACGATCCTGATGTTCTGGTATGCCACCTCACTGATCGTCCAAAAGGGTTTCCTGCCCGCGCCGGGTTGGCTGAAGAGCTTCTTCGCCGAATTCACCTGGGTGCTTCCGGTCCTGCACATCGGAGTGATCGGCATGCTGATCCTGACCCGCTGGTGGGATTTCTGGACGAGCTGATGAGTGACCGGCCGCGGTTCCCGTCCCGGTGCCGCTGGAGGGCGTCTCCCAGTCCCTCTCGGCATGGAGGTGCCCAAGGCCGGCCTGGAGCTGCCACTGCCGACCCCGGGCACGCCCGACGGCCCGCGCCATGTCACCGGGCGCCTCCTGCCCGACCGGACCCTGCCCCAGCTGCCCGTCGACGGCGCGCTGTCGGCTCCGGCCTGCGCACCTTCGGCCCCGGCCTGAACATGGACGCCCCCTGACCCGCCCAACCCGCCCGGACCGTCGTACGCACCGGATGGCCCTCAGGGGGTGATCCGCGTGCCCTCGACGAAGGAGCGCTCAGCGGCAACGGCCGGTGCCGTGACCGGCTGTTGGTGACCGGTTCGTCGGCCTGCTCGGCCGGTCACTGGACTGCCACGGAGGGCGTCACCCGACGGCAGGTTCCTCACCCGTCCTGGTGGGCTCAGGGCAGTCGCCGTACGGGGGAACCGGACAGATAGGCGCGGATGTTCTCCACCGCCTGGCCGTAGTACGTCGCGTAGTTGGCCCGCGAGACATAGCCGAGGTGGGGCGTGGCGAGGAGGCGGGGTGCGGTGCGCATCGGGTGGTCGGCGGGCAGCGGCTCGATGTCGAAGACGTCGACGCCGGCGCCCGCGATCCGGCCCTCGTGCAGCGCGGCCAGCAGGGCGTCCTGGTCGACGACCGACGCCCGGGAGGTGTTGATCAGATAGGCCGTCGGTTTCATCAAGGCGAGTTCGGCGGCGCCGATGAGGCCGCGGGTGCTGTCACCGCCGGGCACCTGCACCGAGACGAAGTCGCTGTCGGCGAGCAACTCCTCCTTGGACGCGGCCAGTTCGACACCGTACGCGGCGGCGCGCTCCTCGGTGAGACGCGGGCTCCACGCGCTGACGTGCATGCCGAAGGCGAGCCCGACCCGGGCCACCCGCCCGCCGATCCTGCCGAGGCCGAGTACGCCGAGCCGGGCGCCGTGCAGATCGGTGCCGACGGTGGACTGCCAGGGGCCGCCCGTGCGCAGCGCGGTGTTCTCCTCGACGATCCCGCGGGCCAGCCCGAGCAGCAGAGCCCAGGTCAGCTCGGCGGGCGGAATGCCTGAACTGTCGGTGCCGCACACGGTGACGCCGTGCTTCTCGGCGGCGGCGTAGTCGATGACGGTGTTGCGCATCCCGGTGGCGACGATCAGCCGCAGCCGGGGCAGGCGAGCGAGCAACGACCCTGGAAACGGCACGCGTTCGCGCAGCGTGACGACGATGTCGTAGTCGGCGAGGGCGGCGGCGAGGGCGTCCTCGCCGCCGAGATGCTCACGCAGGGCGACGACCTCGACCCCGTCCTCGATCACCGACCAGTCGGCCGACTCGACGGCCGCACCCTGGAAGTCGTCCAGCACCGCACAGCGCAGTCGCACGTCGTCTCTCCCTTTTCCACGATGACTGACGACTGGTCAACAAGGGTGCCGAGGCCGCCATTCCGGATGAGCGAACCCGAACGCATATGCCCGAACCGGCACGCCCTTCGGCATGCAGATCCACGTCAACCGAGTCGCAGTCCCATACACTTTTGCTGTCACACAGCGTGAGGACTAATGTGAAAAGCGTGATTGAAGCGCTGCGTAGCCCGCGGCGCCCCCTAGTGCTCGGCGCAGTGCTGACCGTCGCGCTCGTCGCGCAGTCGGCTGCGCTCATCGCCCAGCAGATGCAGATCGACACTCTCCAGACACAACCCATCGACCTCCAAGAGCGCCTCCAGCCCGGTCCTCCCGGTCCCTCCGGTCCCTCCGGTCCTCCCGGTCCGCCCGGCCCCATCGGCCCAGCGGGCAAGGACGGGACGAACGGAAAGGAGGGTAAGGACGGGCAGGATGGTCATGACGGGAAGGACGGCACGGACGGGAAGGACGCCGTCGCCCCGCCGGCGCCGACGTCGAGCTAGTCCGACTTCTCCACTCGATCGGGAACGGAGTGGTGCCGGCCGCCCCGAGCCCGCTCGCCTGGGATCGGGCCCCGTCCCTCGCCCTATCGCCGTCACGCAGCATGAGGAGCAATGTGAGTAGCGTGGTCGAGGCGTTGCGTAGCCCGCAGCGCCGCCTTGTGCTCGGCGCGGTGCTGACTGTCGTGGTCGTCGCGCAGTCAGCTCTGCTCGTCGTCCACCAACAGCAGCTCGACGAAATCCAGGGAAATCGCATCGACCTCCAGGGGAACGGCGTTCTGTACGGCCCCTCGGGGTCGCCCGGCCCCTCCGGTCCCTCTGGTCGGCCCGGTCCCACCGGCCCGCGGGGTATGCCGGGCCGGCCTGGGAAAGACGGCCATCCCGGCAGGAGGGGGCATAACGGAAGGAGAGGGAGGAACGGCGCGAACGGGCGGGTCATTCACCTGCTGCCGGAGCCGCACGAGACCGAATAGAAGATCTTCGGCCCACCGCCGTACCACCGCCGTAGAAGACATTCGCCCCATCGCCCGACCGGACGGGGCGGCACAACGGCGAGTGGGTGCGGCTCCCCGGCGGCCGGGTCACGCGTCCGCGCGGCGGAACGCCGCCGCCACGTCCAGCGCGACCCGCGCCGCCCGCCGCGCCGCTTCGGTCTGCTTGGCCTTCTTGTCCACGGTCATCTCCTCGTCGCCGGCGTCGCTGACGCACTTGAGCATCGCTCCGCCCACGAAGTCCTTCGCCTTGAACGCCTCCCAGATCGCGTGCAGCACCCCGTGCGCCTCGGTCTCCACCCCGCCGATGTCGGCAGACAGGTTGAGCAGCTGGGCGCGCAGTTCCGAATCCCGCCAGGCGATCACCTTCTCACCGCTCGCGAAGTCCTTCACCAGCAGCTCGCCGTCACCCAGCGACGCGTCCAGCCTGCCCCGGGTGTCGAGCCTGGTGACGAGCCGCAGCACCTGTCCGTCGGTCCGGTACACCTGCGGCCTGAGGCCGCCACCCTCCGGTCTCACCTTCTCCGGGCCGTAGTCGAACACCTCCCGCGCCAACAGCACGTCGCCCAGCGACACCCCGCGCTCACCGAAGCCGCCGCACACCCCGACCAGGAACACCAGGTCCGGCCGGAACGTGGACAGCAGGTCGCGCGTCACCGCCGCCGCCGACTGGCCCCCCTGGTCGGTGGCCTGCGTGGTGACCACTCGGACAGCGGGCTGACCTGCCGAGACCAGCTCGAAGACGTCGTAGTACCGGCCGTCGCGCTGCACCTCGTGCGCGGTGATGCCGCGCTCGTCGAGCGCGTGGAAGAGTGCCTTCGTCTCCACGGGTACGGCCGTGAGCAGGGCGACGTGGTACTCGTCGCCGGTCCTGGATGCGGACACTTCGAACCTCGATTTCCGTTGTTCGCGGAACCCGGCGAGCACCGCCTCGGGGTTGCGGGTGAACGACTCGACATCGGCCTGCACGCGCCCGCGCTCGGCCAATGACTCCCGTTCGGCGGCCAGCGCCGGCGCCAAGTGCGGGTTCTCCGGCGGCTGGTCGCCGATGAGCTCCACGATGCGGGAGAACACCCGGTTTGCAACGGGCAGGGGCAGCAGGCGCAGTTGGGTGAGCGGCGGGATGACCGTCGCCCAGTGGGTGTTCTTCTGCACGAGCAGGCGGATGAGGCTGGGGAGCAGGGATTCGGTGTAGGCCGGGTGGTCGGCCGAGGCGCGCACGACGGCCGCCGCCGCGACGCCCAGGACGGCCGCGTTGGTGTCCCGGGGACGCCTGTCCCGTCGCGGGCGCTCGGGCGCGATGATGAACTTGATCAGGTCCGCGTCCGCCTCACCGGCCCGTGCCAGCCCTTCGAGAGCCGTCGTGCGGTTCAACGGGTCCTTGTCCTCGCGGATCACGCCGATCAGCCATTCCTTCGTCCTCGGCTTGATCTCCCGGCGGGCCACCAGGTCGACGATGGCCCCGCGCAGGGCGCGTCCGTCCTGGTTGCGGGCGGTGAACTTGAGCCGGTCGGCGACCTCCGTGATCCACGCCTCGTCCCCGGTGTCCAGGTGGGTGAGGGAACCCACGGCGGCGCGGCGGGTCAGATAGGTCTCCTCGGGGTTGCCGATGGTGGCCCGCAGGACCTCCGCGGCCGCCGTGTCACCCAGGTGCCCGAAAGCGTTGGCGGCCGATCCGCGCACCTTGTCGTCGGTGTCGTGGAGAAGTGCGTCGGTGAGCGGGGCCAGGGCACCGGGGGCGTTGACGCGGCCGAGGGCGTTGGCGGCCGCTCCTCTGGTGTAGGTGTCGGTGTCGTGGGCGAGGGCGGTGGCGAGCGCGTCGAGGGCGCCGGGGTCGCCGATGCGGCCGAGGGCGGTGGCCGCCGACGTACGGGCGAAGCTGTCGGCGTCGCCGGTCAGCGCGGCGGAGAGGGCGGGTACGGCGCCGGGGTGGCCGATACGGCCGAGGGCGCTGGCGGCCGATCCCCGGACGACCGAATCGGTGTCGGTGAGCGTGTTGGTGAGCGCGTCCAGGGCGCCGGGGTCGCCGATGCGGCCGAGGGCGCTGGCGGCCGATCCTCGGACGACCGCGTCGGTGTCGGTGAGCGCGGCGGAGAGGGCGGGTACGGCACGGGGGTCGCCGGTGCGGCCGAGGGCGCTGGCGGCAGACCCCCGGACGATGGAGTCGGGGTCGGTGAGCGCGGTGGTGAGCGCGTCGAGGGCGCCGGGGTGGCCGATGTGCCCGAGGCCGTTGGCGGCCGATCCCCGGACGATGGCATCGGCGTCGGAGAGCGCGGTGGCGAGCGCGGGTACGGCGCGGGGGTCGCCGATGCGGCCGAGGGCGTTGGCGGCAGACCCCCGGACGATGGCATCGGTGTCGTCGGCGAGGGTGGTGGTGAGCGCGTCGACGGCGCCGGGGTAACCGATGCGGCCGAGGGCGTCGGCGGCCGATCCCCGGACCTTGGTCTCCGTGTCGGTGAGCGCGGCGGAGAGGGCGGGTACGGCTCGGAAGTCGCCGATGCGGCCGAGGGCGCTGGCGGCCGATCCCCGGACGCTGCCCTCGGGGTCGGTGAGCGCGGTGGTGAGCGCGTCGACGGCGCCTTGGTGGCCGATGAGGCCGAGGGCATTGGCTGCCGATCCCCGGACGCTGGCCTCGGTGTCGTCGGCGAGGGTGGTGGTGAGCACGTCGAGGGCGCTGTGGTGGCCGATGAGGCCGAGGGCGTTGGCGGCAGACCCGCGGACACTGCCGTCGCCGTCGGCCGCGGCGGCCTTCAGCAGGGCGGGGACGGCCCGAAGCGCGCCGATTCGCCCGAGCGCGGTGGCGGAAGCGCCGCGGACCGTGGCGTCCGGGTCGTCCAGCATCGCTGTCCGCAGGTCGTCGACGTCCTGCTCACCGCCGTTGGTGCCCAGCCAGTTCGCGCTGCGGCGGCGTGCGAGAGGATCGGCTTCCCCACGCAGCCACACCCGCCGCTTCGCGGCGAGGGCCTCGTCGCGATCCTGTTCCTTCGGCGCCGGCTTCTTGTTCCGCTGGTGGGTCCGGCGCAGGCGCTGGAGCGCCTGGGCGTTCAGCGATCCGTTCCACAGCGCGGCGAAGACGTCGTCCGCGAGCTCCGGGTCCGTGGCGTTGAGCTCCCGCAGCAGACCGCGCTGGAGCCCGTCACGCAGCACGGTCGAAGGCAGGCTGGCCAGCGCCGCGGCCAGGCGGTCGCGCGTCTGGCGCCCCTGGTTGAAGCAATGGCCGAGTTGTCGCCACAGCACCCCGCGCACCTCGTCGCTCAACACACCCCGGTTGGCCAGGAGGACGTCCACCATCAGTTCGGGCGGCAGCGGCTTGGCGTCCGGGTCGAGCAGGTCGAGCACGGCGCTGTCCGGGTCGGGTTGCAGGCCGACCCAGTCGCCCAGGCACTGGTCGAGGTAGCCGGGGTCCAGCAGGACGGGTGGCGGGCTGGTGCTCTGCCACGCCAGAGCCAGGCCGAAGTCCACGAAGGCCGGGTGGATGAGGCTGTACTGGCCGTCCGCCGCGCCACCGACCGGCTGCACCATCTGTGTGTCCAGGAAGGCCTTCACCGTGTTGGCGATGTCGTCCCTGTCGTCCCACACCCGGCCGAGCAGCGCCTCCACATCCCAGGCGAGGAAGTCCGCGTTGCCCTTGCCCGTGGTGATCGCGGCCAGTGCCGCCGCGCACAGCGCCGCCTCCATGCCGAGCCCGCGCTTCGCCGCGTCCTTCTCCGACTTGCCGAACCGGCCCTCGCTGTCGGGCCGTACCACCGTCTGCCGAAGCAGGTCCGCGCGGCTGCGCGGGATCTCCCGGTCCTGGACGGATCGCGTGCCGAGCAGCCAGTCGGTCAGCAGCGACAGCATGAACGGGTTGGACGCCACACCCAGCATGTCGCCCGACCTGATCTCGGCCAGCGCCTCGGTCGCCGACCCGTCGCGCATCGCCAGGTAGGTCTCGATGTCCTGCTCGCCCAGCGGCTCGATGGATATCGTCTCGACATCGCGCAGGATGGTCCGGTCCAGGTCGTCGTACTCGCTGCGGGACGTCGCCAGCACCGTGAAGTCGTGCGACCCCGCGACCAGTTTCCAGACGAACTTCCACTCGGCGCGGTCCTCGAATTCGCGCTCCAATTCGTTCAACGCGTCGACCAGGAAGACCACTCGGTTCTTCTTGACGTGCGCTTTCCATAACTTCTCGTCGACGCCTGACGGGCGCAATTGCTTGGCGAAGTCCTTGACGGTCAGGCCGTGCACGTCCAATTGCCTGACCGTGCGGTTGTCGACGACGACGCAGGGGGTCTCGCGGTCCAGGAGCGCAATCGCGTACTGCAGGACGGCGGTGCTCTTGCCGCTGCCCGCACCGCCGATCACCAGCCACGTCTTGGGTCTTGGCTCGGGCTTGGACCGGTGATCCGGCAGTTGGTCGAGGAGCGCGTCGAACCGAAGCCGGTCGCCGGAATCGTCCGCGGAATCGCGGACCCGAAAAGTGGGGCGGAGGTAGTGCTCGACGGTTCTGGCCACCAACCTGGCGCGCATCACGCTGTACGGCGAACTGCTCATCCGTCCCGTATCCACTCTACGCCCCACCCCGACGAATGTGACCTAATCTACCCCACCGGCCCTGAGCACGCTGCCCATTGACGTCTGTCAGGGCAAGCCGGGTTGACAGAAGACAGACGAAGTGCGAATGACGGCGCAGGAACCGCAACGACCACTCGGCATCAGGCCGACGGACGAGCCGAGGCGGCAGCTCTACGCCGTCGGCTCGTCCTCGCTGTCGGGGGCGGGCGCGAACATGTGGCCGATGTTGTTCCACATGAAGCCCTTCCGCCAGTCGGGCTTGTCGAGCATCCAGCCGAGGAGCGCTTGCAGGACCTTCTCCTGCGACACCGTCCGGGTCTGGTAGTGCTCGGTCGCGACGCCGTCGCGGTACTCCAGCCAGTAGGTGTTGTTGCCGCGGAACCAGACCTGGATGTACCAGTCGCCCTCACGGCCCTCGTCCTGACGCTCAAGGACCAAGTACGCGTTGCCGCGTCGCAGGTTGGCGAGCATGGTGCCTACTGCGGGCTTCGTGGGGCGGTTCACCGTGTGGCCACGGCCGTCGGTCGCTGTCAGCACGGACGGATTCTGGCGGGTGGGTCTGACAGCGGCGCTGGGCGCTCTCCCAACCGCGGTCGTCCCAGCGCCGCAGGCCACGTTGCGACGGGCCACAGGAGCTCGCGGGCCGCGTTGTGCCATCAGCGCATGATCAGCCACCGCGATCGGCCGTCGCGGTTGTGCTCGTTCGGGCGCGTAGCTCGTGCGGGTTCTGCCTCAGACGCCCAGGATTGACCTCGCTATCCGTCTCCTCGTGAAGGTGGAAGGACATGCCGACGTACGTTGCCTTGCTGAGCTGGACCGATCAAGGGGTCCGAAACTACAAGGACACCGCGAAGCGCGCCGAGACCTTCGGCTCAGCGGTACAGAAGCTCGGCGCGAAGCTCTTGAACATCTACTGGACCGTCGGTCTGTACGACCTCGTGGCCGTGGTCGAGGCACCCGACGACGAAACTGCCGCCGCGGCGCTCCTGCAGCTCGGTGGGGTGGGCAATGTCCGTTCCACGACGCTGCGGGCCTTCGGCCGAGAGGAGATGGAGCGCATCGTCGCCAAGGCGGCCGGCTGACGACCACCACGCCGTGCGTGCGGCGGTGTCCGGTGGGTCGGCTCGGCAGCCGGGCCTGAGCAGCCTGCGTCCGACGTGAACTTCCCGATGCTGTTGGCCTTGAGCCCCTGCCAGGCGCATCGGCCAGGGGCCTTCGCGTGTGCGGTGCCCACTCGGCACCGTGCGCACATCACTGCTGTACCGCCCCTTGCGTGTGCTGCCGAGCGGCCGGCACAGGACTTTCATGCGGCCGCCGGAACTGATGCTGTGGGCCGTCTGCGGGAAAGTGGCCCTCGCCTGCTTGTGTCTGCGGTCCGGTTTCCTCACCGCGCTGAACAATCGCCTGGTCATGGCGTATGCAAGCGTCTCGGCGAATCGAGGGGAAACGACCGATGGTCGCAGCGGAACACCCGAATCGCAGGGCTCTGCTCGCTGGTGGACTCGCGGCCTCCGCGGCCGCACTTGCGGGGTGCTCATCGACGAGTGCCACCTCGTTGACGACCAGTGCTTCGCCGGAAGTGAGCCCGACAACGCCCGCCGCAGCATTCGCGAGGCTGATGGACGGCAACAAGCGGTGGGTGAGCGGAAACATTCAACACCCCGACCGGGATCCGAACCGGCGCCAGTTCGTGGCCCAGGGGCAGAAGCCGTTCGGCGCGATCCTTGCCTGCATCGACTCCCGCGTGCCGCCGGAACTTCTCTTCGACACCGGGCTGGGCGACCTGTACGTGATGCGCACCGGAGGAGAGGCGGTCGGGCCGGTGGTCACGGGCTCTGTGGAGTACGGGCCCATGACGAGCGGCACTCCGCTCGTCGTGGTCCTCGGGCATCAGCGGTGCGGAGCCGTCGAGGCGGCGTACAAGTCTCTCCAGGGCGGCAAGCCGCTGCCGGGGAATCTCGAAGCGATCGCCAAGGCTCTGCGTCCGGCGTACGAACAGGCGGTCAAGGAGGGCGGTGCCGACCCGGTCGAGACCATGGCCCGCGCGCAGGCCAAGCTGACCGCGGCCGACCTGCGCTCCAACCGGGACCTGGCCCCGCTCGTGAGGAAGGGCAGTCTTGCCGTGGTCGGCGCCTACTACTCCCTCGACACCGGGAAGGTAGAGGTCCTGGCGGGCGCGCCTTCCTGACGGGTCGACCGCCCGGTGGCCGTCGCTGGTCGCCGTTGCCCTGTCGAGTCTTGCACTGCCCGCCAGGCCGGCTCGGCTCACGTGCCGGGAGGGCGGAAGGTGACCTGTCGGCGGGCAGCCTCGTCGATCTCGTCGAGAGTGAGGAGGGGAGTGGCCCGGGTGTGGAGCGCGCCGCTGGCCTTGACTCTGAGGCTGACGGCGGCCATGGAGACTGGGTCGGGGAAGTCGAGGATGCACACGAAGTCGTCCTCTCCGAAGGCGAAGTACATGGCCTCGACCCTTCCGCCGAGGTCGGCGACGACCTGGTCGACGGCGGCGCGGCGGCCACTTGCGCCTTCCTTGAGCAAGCCCTTCGTCCCCTCGGGCGTGTAGGTGGCCTGGATGAGGAACTTCGGCATACGGCGCTCCCTGCCCGTGACTTGTCCGATACGCAGAATGGCCTTCCCGCTGTGACGTCGTCCGCCGATCAACGGACGGCTGTATTCACTCGTAAGGCACATCGGTATGTGCATGAGTGGGGCAGCACCTGGATGCGCTGGAGTCCCGGCGCCCCTTCACGAGGTAGAACAAGGTGCCCGCGAAGAAGCCTGCGACGACCAGCAGAAGGATCGCAAGGGCTCGCACGCATACGTTGGAAGCACTTGGCCGTCCCTCGACTCCTTCGTCCCGAAGCAACTTGGGCTCGGGCCCTGCCTTGGGTGGTGGGCCTCTCGCCTGCGTGGATAGTTCGCAGGCGTCCACGCCTGTTCGCCGGTTGGGTTCGGTCAATCACCCGCACTGCAACGTTTATGCGCGATCGGGTCGTCGTCTTTGCAGTCACTGGCGTCGCGTTCGTTTTGTGGGTCACACACAAGTGGCCCACGCTGATCATGGCCATTGATGCCGTCTTGGTCGCGCTCATTCTGGCTGGCCCGCTGGGTCAGTCAAGAACAAAAGGAGGATGCGTTTCCTCCTTTCAAGCGATCATCAGAAATGAAGGAATTGACGAGGAGACCAAGCAACAGGTGAGACGTATTTGAGGCGAGCGAAGGCGCGTTCGCCGGGCGCCCGAAGACGTGCGTGGTCGCGGTTGCAGCGCTGGTAGTGCTCGGGCAGGCCGCGGCGGCCGTAGTAGGGGGTGCGGACGGTGGCGCCGGCTCCCTGGTAGGCCCGGTCGGCCAGGCCAGGATCTGGCGCGAGAGGCAGGCCTGGACGATGTCGTGGGTGCGGGCCGCGGTCAGGTCGTGGGTTCGTCCCGGCGTCGCCCGGGAGAACCACAGTGGTGTGCCGGCAGGACGTTCAATGACCTGAACGTTCATGCCGTGTTTGCGGTGTTTCTGGGAGCAATAGGGATCGTCCGCCCTGATGCGGTCGGTGGGGATCAGCGTGCCGTCTACGATGACGAAGTCGTCTTCGCCCAGCCCCGCCAGGGCCTCGTGCAGTCCCGGTGTCCACGAGGCCAGGACCTCGACGGTCTCGTGCACATACCGCCACGCGGTGGCCTCGGAGACCCCGAACCCCGCACCGACCTGCGCCAGCGTCTCGTTCTTCCACAGGTGTGCCAGGACCAGCAGGGCCTGCTTGAAGCAGCCCAACTTGCGTCATGGCGACCGAAGTTCACGCCTTCGGGCGTAGATGAGCCACGAGACGTGCTCGACCAGTTCGAAGGGCACGTCGAGCATGGAAGGATGCGGAACCAACGAAGCCCCCCGGCCGATGGCGTGTTGAGTGAGATCACCACACCAACGACGAGGGGCTTCGCCATGTCACCGCACCTGAAATGGCCCGCAGGGACTCATGGGGTGAGGAGTTCGCACTGCTTGATGACCAGCACTGTTCCGTCCTCGCTGAAGACCCGACATTCTCCCTTGACGGTGACGGTGACGCCCAGCGGGACGCTTCGCACGATCCGGAATGATTCCTTGATTCGGTGGTCAAACGGCAGTACGAAGATGGCGAGGTGGGGGCCTCCGGGGACATCTGACACATCCACCACCGGCGTACCATATTGGCTTTCGCCCGTTCGGATTGAGATTCCCTCGAGAGTGAGGAATTTCCCATAGTAGGCACGCTCGGCGGCGGCGCGGTCCGCGGTGAATTCGTTATGGAGGTCTCGAATTTTCATTGGTTGCCGCCTTCTCTAGTGTCGCGTGATCCTGCTGGTCTTCTTCGAGTCGTCGTCGACTAGTGCTCCGCGCTTGAGATCTTCTTACGGTTGGCCTTCTTGAGGATGTCGTCTGCTGTCTTGGTCCAGGTGAATGGGTGGGCGCGGTCGTTCCAGCCGTCAATGTACGTGCGGAGCTTGGCGTTGAGGTCTTTGACCGAAGTGTAGGTGCCGAGGTGGATGGCTTGTCGTCCGGCGATCGAGAACCAGCCTACGACGAGGTTCATCGAGGAACGGGTCAACCGCTCCAACTCGCCGCGGTCACCCTCGCGCAACACCAACGCCGCAGCAGGACGATTCGCCGCCACTTTTGAGAGCTTTTAGGGCTTGCATGGCATTGGGGCGGGTGTGAGGTTTTTGTCGAGGAGGGTGAGGACGTTGACGTGGGTGTATAGGACGGCTTCGGATTCCGGGCCGGCGAAGGGAGGGCGGCCGGTGAGGAATTCGTAGAGCATGCAGCCCAGTGAACCTCTTTCATCCTGAGTATTGGCAGGTCAAGAGGGCGTGAACGGCTGCCACGGTCCGGCCGATGCGGTTGGTCGAGCAGCGTGCTTGTCGCAGCAGTCGCCAGGATTTGAGGCGAGCGAAGGCGCGTTCGCCGGGCGACTACCGCGCTGCCCAGGAGGTATCCGTCCTCGGCCTCGACGACCGCGAGCCGGACACCGTCCTCGTCCTGGCGGACTGGCAGTACGCCGCCCACGGCCGCACGCCGGGTGAAGCCGCCCTCGCCGCGACCATCGCCCGCGACCTCCAGACCAACCGCGAAACCGCCCGCGACGCCCTCCAGGACGAAGGGAGCACGGAATGACCACGGCCATCCGGTCACGACGCACCATGCTCACCCTCGCAGGGGTCTGCGAGGAACTGGCCATCTCCCGCTCGACCTTCTACGACTGGCGGGCCAAACGCCGCGCGCCGCGCTGCATCAAGCTCCCGAACGGCGACCTCAGGATCCGGCGGAGCGACCTCGACCACTGGCTCGACGACTGCGAGGACGCCGCCTGATGGAGACGACGTACGACGTGAAGACCTACAAGATCCTCACCTACAAGGGCGTCCGGAAGACCACGTACACCGTGCGCTGGGTGGTCGCGGGCAAGCGCTGGCGTGAGCCCTTCAACACCGTCGCGCTGGCCGAAGGCTTCCGTTCTGAGCTCATCCGTGCCACGGGCAAAGGCGACGCGTTCGTCGTAGCCACCGGTCTGCCGGTGTCCCATCGCTCCAAGTCGGCTGCCATGAGCTGGTACAAGTTCGCGGTCGAGTACGTGGATGCCCGTTGGTCTCAACTCGGCGGTAACAGCCGCAAGAACATCGCCAAGACCATGACCGCCACCACCATCGCCCTGCTGTGGGCCAAGCCCACCCAGTTCGCACCTGCGGCCGTACGCACCGCGCTGCGTGATTGGGCTTTCAACACCAACCGGTGCCCGGACGCACCCCGAGACGTGGTGGCCATCCTCAAGTGGGTCGAGCGGAATTCCCTTCCCGTCTCGGCCTGGGAGGACCCGGAGAAGGTCGACCAGGTCCTGCAGACGATCGACACGCGCCTCGACGGCAAGCAAGCGGCGGCCTGGTCCCGGAAACGCAACCGCCGGATCCTCAACGTGGCCATGAAGTGGAGTCGACGGCTGCCACGAAGACCACGAACGCCGTGGACAAGCGATCCTTGTTGAACCCCGAGCAGGCGGCGGCAATCCTCGACTGGATTCGGCGCCGGCCGCGCGGTGGCAAGCGGCTCCACGCCTTCTTCGCCACGCTGTACTACTGCGGCCCTCGGCCCGAGGAAGCCGTAGCGATACGGGTGGAGGACCTGACCCTGCCCGAGCCCGACGCCGACGACCAGTGGTGCGAGCTGCTGATCCATACGGCGACTCCGGAGGTCGGGAAGCAGTGGACCGACACGGGGGAGATCCACGAGCAACGCGACCTGAAAGGCCGCGCTGAGGGCGAGACGAGCACGGTGCCGGGGCATCCGTCCCTCACGCGCATCCTGCGACAGCACATCGAGGACGAACAGCTCCAGCCGGGTGATCTGCTGTTCCAGGGGGAGTCGGGCGGCATTCTCGCCGGTGCCGTCATCCGCCGGGCGTGGCACAGCGCGCGTAAGGCCGTACTGCCCCCGCACGTCTTCGACTCGCCCACTGGGCGGCGCGTGTACGACAACCGGAACACGCGCCTGACCAAGTGGCTCAACGACGGCATCCCGCCGGCCCAGGTGGCGGAGTGGGCCGGGAACAGCGTGGCCGTGCTCCTGGCGACCTACGCCCGATGCATCGACGGGCAGCTGCCGGACCTGAAACGGCGGCTGGAAGCCGCGGGCGACCTCCCGGAGGCGGAGGTGCCGGGCGCTGGCTGATCTTCCCACCGCTTGGGAACTTCGACACGGCCACCCGCGAAAACCCGGTGACAGCCGGACAGCCCCGGAGTCTTCCCTTGATCATCAAGAGGGCGCCCGGGGCTTCGCCGTGTCGGCTGGCACCCGCCCTGACCAGCAAAAAGCCCTCCCCAGGGGGAGGGCGGAGACTTGCGCCCCCGGCAGGACTCGAACCTGCGGCCAAGCGCTTAGAAGGCGCCTGCTCTATCCACTGAGCTACGGGGGCCTGGTGGCGGATCCAAGGATAAAGCTCCCTGTTCCTGGACCCTGTCGCTTCGCCTCCGTGGCTCGATGTGGAGGTTTGGTGAAGCGATCCCGATAATCGCAGGCAGGTACGAATCGTGCACCACTTTTGGCGTCCGGCGCACCGGGTGTTGTGTACTCGTTATGCCTGGGCTGCACCCGTGTCCCGGTCGCCCGTTGCGCCCTTTCTGTCCCGTCGGCGCGCAGACATATCCATATGCTTCAGAATTCCCCTAAAATTGGGCATTCTTCGCATGTGGTGACCTTGGACGTTCGGCCTCAGCTGCTCGACACACTCTCCGCACTGCGCGACCGTGTCGCCGCCGCACGCTTTCCGCTGCCCCTGCCCGGGGCCCCACGCGCGCGTGCCAACCGCGACGAGCTCCTTGCGCAGCTCGACGACTACTTGGTGCCGCGCCTGCGGGAGCCCGAGGCGCCGCTGCTGGCCGTCGTCGGCGGCTCCACCGGCGCCGGCAAGTCGACGCTCGTCAACTCGCTCGTCGGCCGCCGGGTGAGCGAGGCGGGTGTGTTGCGGCCGACCACCCGGACGCCGGTGCTCGTCTGCCATCCGGAGGATCATCACTGGTTCAGCGGCATGCGCGTGCTGCCGGATCTCACGCGCGTGTGGGCGCCCCAGGAGGACCCTGACGACCTCCCGGTCCCCGGCGACCGCCCCGCGCGCGTACTGCGCGTGGAGAGCGCCGACACCCTCCCGCGCGGACTCGCCCTCCTCGACGCCCCCGACATCGACTCCCTGGTCGCCGACAACCGCGTCCTCGCAGCCGAGCTGATCTGCGCCGCCGACGTCTGGATCATGGTCACCACGGCCGCCCGCTACGCTGACGCCGTCCCCTGGCACCTGCTGCGCACCGCCAAGGAGTACGACGCCGCCCTGGTCACCGTCCTGGACCGCGTTCCCCACCAGGTCGTCTCCGAGGTCTCCCGGCAGTACGGCGCCCTGCTCACCAAGGCCGGCCTCGGCGACGTACCCCGCTTCACCGTGCCCGAGCTGCCCGAGTCGGCCTGGGGCGCCGGCCTGCTGCCCGCCACCGCTGTCGCGCCGCTGAGGAACTGGCTCGTGCACCATGCCCAGGACCCCGCCGCCCGGGAGCATGTCATGGCCCGTACGACGTACGGTCTCCTCGACTCCCTCAAGTCCCGCATGCCCGAGCTGGCCAGTGCCGCCGCCGCCCAGTACGCCGCCGCCGTCCGGCTCATCGCCGTCGTGGACGCCGCCTACGACAGCGAGCACGCGCGCGTGCGTGGCCGGCTCCAGTCCGGCGCCGTACTCGCCGGGGACGCCCTCAAACGCTGGCGCGCCTTCCCCCTGGACTGCACCCCCGGCGAACTCATCGACGCCCTCGTGGCGAGCCTGGCCGCGCTGCTGCTGTGCTCCGTCACCGCCGCAGACGAGCGCATCGACGAGGCCTGGCGGCGCGACCCGGCCGGCGCCGCCCTCGCCCTCGCCGCCGGCGAGTCCACCGCTGAGAGCACCGAACACCGCATCGGTGTCGCCGTACGGCGCTGGCGGCGCGAGCTGGAGGAATACGCCGAGGACGAGGTACGCGAGCTGGAACGCGCCGCCTCCGCACCCGACCCGGAAGCCGTCGCCGCCCTGGTCACCACCGCGCTGCTCGGCGGACGCCGGGCGCGCAGCGCGGGCGAGGGGCTCGCCGAGCGGATGGGGGCGCACGGCGCGCTGCGGCTGCGCGACCGGGCCGGGCGGCTGCTGGATGAACACGTCGACCGCGTCCTGCACACCGAACGCGAGCGGCGCCTCGCCCCGCTCGATGCCCTGGACGTCCATCCCGAGCCCCAGGCCGCGCTCATCGCCGCGCTGTCCGTACTGCAGAAGGAGAGGTGACCGGTGACCGCCGTCACTGACCAGGACCACACGGATCACACCGACCACATGAGGCGCGTTGGACGCATGAGGGACATGGAGCCCGGCAGCCATGGCAACGAAAGGGGTAGCGGGCCCGTGGAACATGGCGGTCACGTGGGGTCCGGGCTTGTGGACCGCGTGGAGCCCGCGGAGCCCGTGGATCGTGTGGAGCCCGTCGATCGCGTGGCGCACATGAACCGCGTGGATCGGTTCGAGTACGTGGATCGCTTCGGGTACCACGCAGGTGTGGCCGAGCGTGCAGGGCGGCTTGGGGGCGGTCGGAGCCCGCGTCCCGGTTCCGGCGAAGGGCCGGCGGCCGGGGAGGGGCACGTCGGGGATCGTGGTCGGGAACGGGGCGCGGACGTCCGCGACACGTCCGACGCCTCCAACCCCTCCAACGCCTCCAATGTCTCCAATGCCTCCGCGCACATCGCCGGTGAGCAGACAGACGACCGGAACGTCGCCGACCCGGGCCCCGAGAGCCCGTCCAGCGGGCCGCACGCGCGCGTGCGGGGCGGGGACGAGGGTGCGGTAGAGGGCGACGGCGGAGCCGTGGACCGGGAGAACCCGGACGAGCGGGGAGCGAAGCACGCCGACGCCGCAGGCGCCACGCAGCTCCATCTGCCACACCCGCTCCCGCACCCCACAGCCGAGCCGAGTCCCCCCGCCAGACCCGCTCAGCCGGCCAAACCGGCGCCTCCAGTCCCGCCTCTCACGACGCTCCCAGCCCCGGTCGTATTCACGCCGACCCCCGCCTCCCGCGCGACGGCGGACGCAGACGCCGCCCGGGCGCCCAAGCTCTCGGATCCCTCGGAGCCCTCGCGGTCGTCGGACTCCTCGCTGCCGCCGAAATCCCCCACGTCCCGTGAGTCCCCTGAGTGTCCTGAGCTCCCAGGATCGCCTGAGTCCCGCAGGCCCCTCCAGTCCTCCGAATCCCTCAAGCCCACCGAGTCCCCCAATCCCCCCGAGTCCCCCGACTCCTCCGAGCCCTGGGACGACGGTCTCATCGCCCGGCGTGTCACAGAGGCGACGGCCGCCACCCTCGCCGCCGAACGCGCCTCCGCCCTGGACAGCGGCGGCCGCCTGCCCGGCAGCCAGACATCGGCCCCGCTCGCGTACGACGGCCGGCTGCGCTCCCGGCTGGACGCCCTGCGCGAGTTGGTCGGGCTCTCCCGGACCCGCCTGGACAGCCGTACCCTCGCCGAGGCGGGCCGGGTGCTGGACGAGGCGGCCGCACGCCGCAAGCTCTCCGGCGGACACACCGTCGTGGCCATCGCGGGCGCGACCGGCAGCGGTAAGTCGCAGTTGTTCAACGCCCTTGCCGGAGTGGCCATTTCGGAGACCGGCGTACGACGCCCGACCACCGCCGCGCCCATCGCGTGCAGTTGGAGCGACGGCGCGGCGGGTCTCATCGACCGGCTCGGCATCCCGGGCCGGCTGCGTCGCCGTCCGCTGCAGAGTGCGGAGGCCGAGGCGCAGTTGCGCGGGCTGGTCCTGGTCGACCTGCCCGACCACGACTCCGCAGCCGTGGAGCACCGTAAGCAGGTCGACCGGATCCTGAAGCTGGTCGACGCGGTGATCTGGGTGGTCGACCCGGAGAAGTACGCCGACGCCGTGCTGCACGAGCGCTATCTGCGGCCCATGGCCGGGCACGCGGAGGTGATGTTCGTCGTACTGAACCAGATCGACCGGCTGCCCGGGGAGGCCGCCGACCAGGTCCTGGACGATCTGCGCCGACTGCTGGACGAGGACGGCATCGCGCTCGGCGAGTACGGCGAACCGGGCGCCACCGTGCTCGCGCTGTCCGCGCTCACCGGCGACGGCATCGGCGAACTGCGCGAGACCCTCGGCCAGTTCGTGGCGGAGCGCGGCGCGGCTGCCCGCCGGGTGTCGGCCGACGTGGACGCCGCCGCGGCCGGGCTGCGGCCCGTGTACGCCACCGGGCGGCAGGTCGGCCTCAGCGAGGAGGCGCGCGAGGAGTTCGCCGACCGGCTCGCGGACGCTGTGGGCGCAACCGCGGCGGGCGAGGCCGCCGAGCGGGCCTGGCTGCGCAACGCCAACCGCGCCTGCGGCACGCCCTGGCTGCGACTGTGGCGCTGGTACCACTCCCGGGGCGAGTCCACGACGGGCCGCATCCCGGTGCGGGCGGCCCAGCCCGAGGAGGAGGCCACGGCCCGCCAGCGCGTCGAACAGGCGGTCCGTACGGTGTCCGACCGGGCCTCGGCCGGGCTGCCCGCGCCATGGGCGCAGGCGGTGCGCGAGGCGGCCGTACGTGGGTCGCAGGGGCTGTCGGAGGCGCTGGACGAGCTGGCGGCGCGGGCGGGACTGCCGCCGGGCCGGCCGCCGCGGCCGGGCTGGTGGCCGGCGGCGGTGCTGGCCCAGGCGGCGATGACCCTGCTGCAGGTCGTGGGCGGTTTGTGGTTGCTCGGCCAGATCGTCGGTGCCATGACGCCCAACCTCGGCGTTCCGGTGCTGCTGATGGTGTGCGGGATCGTCGGCGGACCGCTGGTGGAGTGGGGGTGCCGGATGGCGGCGAGAGGCCCGGCCCGGCGCTACGGCCAGGAGGCGGAACGGCGGCTCCGGGAGGCTGCCGCCGGCTGCGGCCGGGCACGGGTGCTCGATCCGGTGGCGGCGGAGCTCTTGCGGTATCGGGAGGTCCGGGAGCAGTACGGGCGCGTTGCGCGGGGTGGGGTGGACGTGGGGTGAGCCGGGGCGGGGGTGAGTGTGAGCGCAAGGGGCCTCGGGTGTTTCCGGGGCCTCCGGCGTTTTTTGGGCGGAGGGGCTCGGGTGTTTTCAGGGGCTCAGGGGCTCAGGGGCTCAGGGGCTCAGGGGCTTCCGCGTTGATCCGGGTGAAGGGTGATCCGTGGGTGATCGGCGGGTTCCCGGGGCGGGATGACGGCGTGGGCGGGCGCGGGGGTGCAGATGGCGGCCGGCGATGGGGTCACTCGTGCGGGTGGCGGGGTTTTCCACAGGTGGGGCGGTCGTCCACAGCTCTCAGCGGGCTCCGTCCGGCGGAGGCACTCTGGGGTCGCGGCGATCGCACGGCGGTTCCGGCCTGAGGGACGGTGGCGGACGGTGCGCGCGATCGGCGGGATGTGCGGGCACGTACGGCGCTCGTACGCGCCCGCACGGCAGACATGCATGAAAGACCAACGCGGCGGACCAACGCGGCGGACCAACGCGACGGACGAACGCGACAGACCAACGCGGCGGACGAACGCGAAAGACACAAACGACAGACACAAACGACAGACACAAACGACAGACACACACGACAGGCATGCAAGACGGACACGGCGCCGTACAGGACGGCCCCGTGCGCGTGTCCGCCCGGTCGGAAGGGCCGGGCGGGGGAGGGGAGTGAGGACATGAACGAGACCACCGTGTGCGTGGTGGGCAACGTGGCGACCCGGCCGGTGTACCGGGAGTCGGCCGCGGGGCCGTCGGCCCGGTTCCGGCTGGCGGTGACCGCGCGCTACTGGGACCGGGAGAGGAACGCTTGGACGGACGGGCACACCAACTTCTTCACGGTGTGGGCCAACCGGCAGCTCGGGATGAACGTGGCCGCGTGCGTGGAGGTGGGCCAGCCGGTCGTCGTACAGGGCCGGCTGAAGGTGCGCACGGAGGTGCGCGAGGGGCAGCAGCAGTGGGCCTCCGCCGACATCGACGCCGTGGCGATCGGCCACGACCTGTCACGCGGTACGGCCGCCTTCCAGCGCTCGGCAAAGTCGGAGGCACCGGTGACGGGGACCCGGCCGGAGCCGAACTGGGAGACACCGCATCCCGCCAGTGCCGGCGTCGTGGACGAGGGAGACGCTGTGCCCCAACAGGCGGCGGAGCCAGTGGCGGTGACGTGACATCAGGCCGGCTCGGCAGAGCGGAGGCGGACCGGGGCCCTGGTGGCCCAACGCCCCGTACGAACCGGTGGATTTGTCGATATGCCCAGCTCATGGACGGTCCCGGCGATAACGATTACGGATCGGATCGCCCATCAGATCATCCGACCGGCAGGAGAGGCTCCGGCTGATTCATAGGATGCCGGGCGTGCCCCTAGGGGCTGCCGATTCTGCTGGTGGGACCGTCCCCCGCGTCCAACGGGTCCTGCTCGAAGGGGAATTCTGTGCTTGCTGCGCTCTGTGGGTTCAGCCGTTCCGCCGGAGCGGCCCGCCTGGCCGCCGCCACGACGGTGACCGGCCTCGTGGCAGCCGGTGTGCTGTCCGGCGCCGGTACGGCCGTGGCCGACGGGACCGACGGAAGACCGCAGACCCAGGGCGGGGCGACGGCCACGATCAACGGTCTGAAGACCTACGGCGAGGCGGTGATCCACGAGGACGGCGGCGACCAGCGCGTGGAGGCGGGCCTGTTCGAGATGTCCGTCGACGGCGGCGGCACCCTCCGGACGTACTGCGTCGACCTCAACAACCCCACCCAGCGCGACGCCCTCTACCAGGAGATGCCCTGGAGCGGCACCTCGCTGGGCGGCAACAAGGACGCCGGCCGGATCCGCTGGATCCTGCAGCACTCCTATCCCCAGGTCAACGACCTCGCCGCGCTCGCCCGGCAGGCCGGCGCCGGCACCCTGACCGAGCAGGACGCGGCGGCCGGCACCCAGGTGGCCATCTGGCGCTACTCCGACCACGCGAAGGTCGACGCCGTCGACCCGCAAGCCGAGAAGCTCGCCGCCTATCTGCAGAGGAGCGCCCGCGCCCTCGGCGAACCGCAGGCCTCGCTGACCCTGGACCCACAGGCGGTCTCCGGGCGGCCGGGGGATGTGCTGGGGCCGGTGACCGTGCACACCAACGCGGGCACCGTCACGGTGAGTCCGCCGCCCGACGCGGCCACCAGCGGGGTGCGGATCACCGACAAGACCGGCAAGGTGATGACGTCCGCGCAGGACGGCACCCAGTTGTACTTCGACATTCCCGAGGACGCCACGAACGGCGCGGCGCAGCTGACCGTGCAGGCGTCGACCACGGTGCCGGTGGGCCGTGCCTTCGCCTCCGACAGCCGCAGCCAGACCCAGATCCTGGCCGGCTCCAGCGAGTCCACGGTCTCCGCGACCGCGACCGCCACCTGGGCGGACGAGGGCGCCATACCGGCGGTGTCGGCCCGGAAGAACTGTGCCAAGGGCGGCCTGGACATCTTCGCGGCCAACAAGGGCGACAAGTCCTTCACCTTCGAGCTGATGGGCGCCGAGCACACCATCCCCGCGGGCGCCTCCCGCACGGTGACCGTCCCGCTCCAGGAGGACCAGGCCTACGACTTCACGATCACCGGACCCGATGGCTTCAGCCACCGCTTCACCGGGGTCCTCGACTGCAAGACGCAGGGCGCGATCACCACACGGACGACCCAGGTCCACAACGAGCCCAGCCCCGCCTCGGTCGGCGGTACCACGGCCCCCGACACCAACCTCGCCGCGACGGGCGGCTCCGCGATCACCCCGCTGATCGCGGGCGTGGCCATCGGCTTCGTGGTGATCGGCGGCGCGGTGCTGGTGGTACTGCGCAAGCGGGAACAGCCCGGCGACTGAGCCAGGTCCGCCGTCACGCCTCGTCGTTCTGCGCGCCGGGCCCGTCCTGAGGGGTGCTGGGCCCGTCCCGGGGAGTGTCGGGAAAGATCAGCTCTGCCGAACCCCCCACCATTCCGACAGCCCCCAGTCCGCCGAGCGCCAGCCGCCCGAGGACCTTGGCACCATGCCAGTCGTGCGGAGTCCCGAAAACCACCCAGGCACCCAACGCGATGCCCGCGATCATGACCGCCAGTCCGCTGATACGACGTAAGCCGTGACTCATGGGCTCATGATCGCCCATCACTGATCAGCGCTCCACTGTCACAGAGACGAACGAGCCACCCTTCGACAACAAGCAAACACCCAGGTCAGAGCCCCCCGGCCTAACGGGTTTCCATCCGGGCCTGGCTGTCAGGCAAGATGGGGTGTTACTTGCCAGGGGAGGGCATGAAAAGGCCCTCACCAGCGGTTTCTTCGCCAATGAGGGGCTGTGTCGGGCGGCTTGGGCGGTCTGTGGGCCGTCGGTCGGGGAGAGACGCTTCAGGGGTCGATTGCGGGTGGCTTGCCCGCGACGCTTCAGAGGCCGAGATCGGCACGCATGACGGGCAGGTGACGGTAATCCGACACCGTTCCAGGGAAGTCGGCCGCCCTCCCCGATCCAGCCAAAGGGAGGACTTGGCCGCCCATGTCCGCCTGGCCCTGGGCCGGCTGCGGCCCGGAGTGCCTAGGCTGGCGCCGCTACGGAAGGACGGTGCCATGGATGCTGACTCCCGGACCAGGGCCGCGATCGAGGAGCACTGGCGGGCCTCGGAACGCGGGAACACCGAAGCCGAGCATGCTATCTACGCCACGGACGCAATTCTGGACTACCCGCAGTCAGGTGAGCGGTTCCGGGGCCGCGCGACGATTTCCGCGCAACGCGGCGGGCACCCGGCCGAGCGGCACTTCACCGTCCAGCGGATCACCGGCCATGCGAATCTGTGGGTGAGCGAATGCGTCATCACCTACGACGGTGTGCCTTCGTACTCGTTGAGCATCATGGAATTCGCTGACCAGCACGTGGTGCACGAGACGCAGTACTTCGCCGACCCCTTCGACGCGCCAGCTTGGAGGGCCGCGCTTGCGGAGCCGATGCCGGGCCGGACCATCGCTGGAGCCTGATTCCTGGCCTGGCTCGGCAATCATGGGTTCGCCGAGACAGGACACAGAGAAACCCCTCATCGGCAGGTTTCCCACCGATGAGGGGCCAACTCAGGCAGCCTTGGCCGTCTCCGGGCCGTCATGGGGTGTGTCAACTTAACGGCTGATCTTGGTAGTTGAGGTGTCAGTTGTTGCTGGGGGTCGGGCGGCCCTCGAAGGCGATCTGGAACGCGTTCAGGGGTGCCTTCCAGCGCATGGTCCACCGTTTGCGGCCCTTCCCCGTTGGGTCCAGGCTCATC
>NZ_JBIAEC010000009.1:0-98501 GCF_042868225.1 Streptomyces sp. NPDC007856
TCACCCTCTCGGGCTTTCCTCCGGGCGCTTCCCTTCGGTGTTTCCGACTCTATCAGACCTTTTCTCGATCCGATTTCCTCGGTGCTTTCCAGGTTCCCGCGCTTTCTCGCGGTTTCCTTTCCGGCGGTTCCGACTTTATCAGAAGTTCTGAGTCGGGTTTCCCGCCCCCTCCGGGCACCCGTGTCCAGCGCGTGAAGTGCTGGGGTTCCCGGTTGGGCGGAGCCGTAAACGTACTGGAGCGGGGCGCCTCGATGCAAATCGAGGCGCCCCGCTCGGGTGATGCTCCGACGGGCCGTCAGACCTCCACGACCACAGGCAGGATCATCGGCCTGCGGCGATACGTGTCCGAGACCCACTTGCCGAGAGTGCGCCGGACGAGTTGCTGGAGCTGATGCGGCTCCACGACACCGTCCTGGGCGGAGCGCTCCAGCGCTTCCGTGATCTTCGGGATGACGTCGGCAAAGGCCGAGTCCTCGATGCCGGAGCCGCGCGCCTGGACGTGCGGGCCACCGGTGATCTTGCCGGTGGACGAGTCCACCACCACGAAGACCGAGATGATGCCCTCGTCGCCGAGGATCTTGCGGTCCTTCAGGGCGGGCTCACCGACATCGCCGACGGAGAGGCCGTCGACGTAGACGTAACCCGCCTGGACCTTGCCGGAGATCTTGGCCTTGCCCTCGACCAGGTCGACCACGACGCCGTCCTCGGCGATGACGATCCGGTCGTGCGGGACGCCGGTGAGTGCTCCTAGCTCGGCGTTGGCGCGCAGGTGGCGCCACTCGCCGTGGACCGGCATGAGGTTCTTCGGGCGGCAGATGTTGTAGAAGTACAGCAGCTCGCCCGCGGAGGCGTGGCCGGAAACGTGCACCTTGGCGTTGCCCTTGTGGACGACGTTGGCGCCCCAGCGGGTCAGGCCGTTGATCACGCGGTAGACCGCGTTCTCGTTTCCGGGGATGAGCGAGGACGCCAGGATGACCGTGTCGCCCTCGACGATCCGGATCTGGTGATCCCTGTTCGCCATCCTCGACAGTGCCGCCATCGGCTCGCCCTGGGAGCCCGTGCAGACCAGGACCACCTCGTGGTCGGGCAGGTCGTCCAGCGTCTTGACGTCGACCACCAGGCCCGGCGGGACCTTCAGATAGCCGAGGTCACGGGCGATGCCCATGTTGCGGACCATGGAGCGGCCGACGAAGGCGACCCGGCGGCCGTACTCGTGGGCGGCGTCCAGGATCTGCTGGATGCGGTGGACGTGGCTGGCGAAGCTCGCCACGATGATCCGCTTGCGGGCGCCGGCGAAGACCTGGCGCAGCACGTTGGAGATGTCGCGCTCGTGCGGAGTGAAGCCCGGGACCTCGGCGTTCGTGGAGTCGGTGAGCAGGAGGTCGATGCCCTCCTCGCTCAGCCGGGCGAAGGCGTGCAGGTCGGTGAGGCGGTTGTCCAGCGGGAGCTGGTCCATCTTGAAGTCGCCGGTGTGCACCGCCATGCCGGCGGGGGTGCGGATGGCGACGGCCAGCGCGTCCGGGATGGAGTGGTTGACGGCGACGAACTCGCAGTCGAAGGGGCCGATGCGTTCACGGTTCCCCTCGGCCACCTCAAGGGTGTACGGGCGGATCCGGTGTTCCTGGAGCTTGGCCTCGATCAGGGCGAGGGTCAGCTTGGAGCCGATCAGCGGGATGTCCGGCTTCTCGCGGAGCAGGAACGGGACACCGCCGATGTGGTCCTCGTGGCCGTGCGTCAGGACGATGCCCTCGATGTCGTCGAGGCGGTCCCGGACGGACGAGAAGTCCGGCAGGATCAGGTCGATTCCGGGCTGCTCCTCCTCGGGGAAGAGCACTCCGCAGTCGACGATCAACAGGCGGCCGCCGTACTCGAAGACCGTCATGTTTCGGCCGATCTCGCCGAGACCGCCGAGCGGGGTGACCCGAAGACCGCCCTCGGGGAGGGGCGGGGGCGGGCCGAGTTCAGGATGCGGATGACTCAAAAGACTCTCCTCACCACACGCGCCACGTACCGGTCGGGCACGTGGCGCGTGAGACGTTCGTGCAGAAGCAGTTGTCGTTGTGGGGTGCGGGCACCGGTGGCCCGTCTTTTCTGTTGATCTTCAGTTGTGAAGCCTGGGTGGTGCCAAGTCTGTTGTCAGAGCTGTACCCCGCCTGCGGCAAGATCGATCTTGAGCTGGGCGATCTCCTCGGGCGAGCACTCCACCATGGGCGGGCGCAGCGGGCCCGCGGGCAGTCCCTGGAGGGCGAGCGCGGCCTTGGTGGTCATGACGCCCTGGGTGCGGAACATGCCGGTGTAGACCGGGAGCAGCTTCTGGTGGATCTCGGTGGCCTTGACGACGTCGCCGGAGACGTACGCGTCGACGAGGGCGCGCAGGTCGGGGGTGACGACGTGACCGACGACCGAGACGAAGCCGACCGCGCCCACGGAGAGCAGGGGCAGGTTGAGCATGTCGTCGCCGGAGTACCAGGCGAGGCCGGACTCGGCGATGGCCCAGCTGGCGCGGCCGAGGTCGCCCTTGGCGTCCTTGTTGGCGACGATCCGGGGGTGCTCGGCGAGCCGGACGAGGGTCTCGGTGTTGATCGGGACGCCGCTGCGGCCGGGGATGTCGTAGAGCATGACCGGCAGGCCGGTGGCGTCGGCGACGGCCGTGAAGTGCCGGTACAGGCCCTCCTGCGGGGGCTTGTTGTAGTACGGCGTGACGACCAGCAGGCCGTGCGCGCCGTCGCGCTCGGCCTGGCGGGCCAGCTCGATGCTGTGGTGGGTGTCGTTGGTGCCGACGCCGGCGACGACGTGGGCGCGGTCTCCGACGGCCTCCAGGACGGCTCGTACGAGGTCCGATTTCTCCGCATCGCTGGTGGTGGGGGACTCGCCGGTGGTGCCGTTGATGATCAGGCCGTCGTTGCCTGCGTCCACCAGATGGGCGGCGAGCCGCTGCGCGCCGTCGAGGTCGAGTGCGCCGTCCGCCGTGAAGGGCGTGACCATGGCGGTGAGGACCCGCCCGAAGGGGGTCTGCGGAGTCGAGGTCGGAGCCATGGGTAACACGCTACTCGGTGCTCCCTATGCGGTCTGCCCTCGGGGGGTCGGGAAAGTCAGGACAAATGCGGAGCCCGGCACTGCCTGCTCGGGGGTTCAAGCAGTGCCGGGTCCGTTTGATCAGGCTAGATGAACTTCTCTAAATGCCGCAATACGGACACTTCGCGAGGCTGATCCGTACATCCGTTCCGCGCGGGCGAAGAGGGCTTCGCTACGGAGCCACCCGTCCGTTGGCGTTGAAGGCTGCGTAGGTCAGCGGCATGAGCTTCGCCCACTCCGCCTCCATCTTCTCGCCGACCATCTCGATCTCCCGCTGCGGGAACGACGGCACCTTGGCCAGCTCGTGCTGGGTGCGCAGGCCGAGGAAGTGCATCAGGGAGCGGGCGTTGCAGGTGGCGTACATCGAGGAGTAGAGGCCGACGGGGAGGGCCGCGCGGGCGACCTCACGGGCGACGCCCTCGGCGAGCATCTTCTGGTACGCCGCGTACGCCTGCTCGTACGACTCCCGCAGGGTGCCGGTGACCGCCTCGTGCTGGGCCGGGGTGCCCTCGACGAAGACGTACTTGCCGGGGCGGCCCTCCTGCACGAGCTTGCGCTCGGCGCCGGGGACGTAGAAGACCGGCTGGAGCTCCCGGTAGCGGCCGGACTCCTCGTTGTACGACCAGCCGACCCGGTGCCGCATGAACTCGCGGAAGACGAAGATCGGAGCGCCAATGAAGAACGTCATCGAGTTGTGCTCGAACGGGCTGCCGTGCCGGTCGCGCATCAGGTAGTTGATCAGGCCCTTGGAGCGCTCGGGGTCCTTCTTCAGCTCGTCCAGGGACTGCTCGCCGGCGGTGGAGACCCGCGCGGCGAAGAGGACGTCGGCGTCCGAGGCACTGGACTTCACCAGCTCGACGGTGACGTCAGTGCGGAACGTGAGCGACTCGGGGGTGGTCACGGGGGTTGGGGTCCTTCCCATCACAGCTGTGGTTCGCGCCCACCTTACGGGGCACCCGCCCGGGCCACGGCAGTACCTCGACGGTACCTGGCCTCAAAAATCCCACCACGGATTTTTTCCGACATGGGCACCTTTTGTGTCACTCGAGCGTCTGTATCGGTGAGGCCTACACGTTCGACCCCGAAAGGAGACGTTCCCCCGATGTTCCGTCGGCGCGAGCCCGTACCCTTCGCCTTCCTGGCCGAGGCGGACAGGTTCCGCAGCAATGTCACTCCCCCGCCCCGTCCGCGCTCTTCCCTCGGGGAGATAGCCGGGCGCTGGCTGCTGGGACTCACCCTCGTCGCCGGGCTGGTGGGAGCCCTGATCCTCGGCATGCCGGCGATGTCCACCCCGTCCAGTACGCCGACACAGCAGTCCCAGGCCTCCCAGGGGCACTGACTCTTCCGGCCACCCAAGGGTGGTGGGCGGGCACAGCGGCGGATAGCCTCACCGGCACAGCCACGCATGCACCGAGTGAGGAACAGCCGTGCCCCTGTCCTTTCTGACGGCCGACCGCACCTTCGAGACCTTCGAGGCCGCTTCCGAGAGCGCGCTGCCGTACGACGACCGGGAGCGCTGGCGGCGCCCCTACCGTCCCGGTCCCTGGCGGGTGGCTGTGGCGGCACTGGCGCTGCTGCTCGCCTCCTTCGTGCTGTTCGCCGCGGTGGCCATCGCCCTGACCGGCTCGGTGTCCTCGGCCGGGGCGGTCTTCGTCGGGGCACTCCTCGTCATCGCGGGCTCGCTGCGGCTGCTGCGCATGGGCGTGTGGGTGAGCGGGCGGGGGCTGCGCCACGTCGGCTTCCTGGTGACGCGTACGGCGCCGTGGGCGCGGGTGCTCTCGGTGCGGACGGTGCAGCAGCCGGTGCGCTGGCTGGGGCTGCCGCGGACGGTGCAGGGGCAGGCGCTGACGCTCGTACGCAGGGAGCGGGCGGCCGAGGACACGTCTGAGTTGCTGACGACGCACACGCTGGACTTCCTGGGCCGCCCGGCCGCGTTCGATCGCGCGGCGGACACGGTGGAGGCTTGGGCGGCGGAGTACGGCGGCAGGCGCCGCTGACCGAACTGCGGCCCTGTGCTGGTGCGGGCCGGGGGCGGGGACGGCCGCCGCGCGCCGGGAGGTGCCGCCGTGCCGCCCCCAGCGGCATGACTGCCCGTAGCCAGGTGGGTACGGCCGCCGGCCGGCGTCAGGCCTCGACCGGCCTGCCGTCGTGCAGGGCGATGGCCCGCTGCATCGCCTTGCGGGCGCGTGGGGTGTCGCGGGCGTCGTGGTAGGCGACGGCGAGGCGGAACCAGCAGCGCCAGTCGTCGGGGGACGCCTCGGTCTCGGCCTTGCGCTTCGCGAAGACCTCATCGGCCGAGTCGCGGTCGATCCGGCCGCTGGGCAGGCGCTTCAGCTCGTCGACCGGCAGGCCGCCCTCGGCGTCGAGTTCGGCGGCGAGGGCGTTGGCCCTGCGGACGAACTGGGTGTTCTTCCACAGGAACCACAGGCCGATGACCGGCAGGATCAGCACCGCCACCCCGAAGGTGACGGTCAGGACCGTGCCGGACTGGATGAGCAGCACGCCGCGGCTGCCGACCAGGACGAAGTAGAAGACCAGGACGGCGGCCGTGACGAGGTAGGTGATCTTCGCGCGCATCGGGGAGTCTGTCTCAGCTCAGGTCCAGGAAGTGTTCCAGGCCGAAGGTCAGGCCCGGAGCGGTCACCACGCGGCGGACGCCGAGGAGGATGCCCGGCATGAAGCTGCTGTGGTGCAGGGAGTCGTGGCGGATGGTCAGGGTCTCCCCCTCGCCGCCGAGCAGCACCTCCTGGTGGGCCAGCAGGCCGCGCAGGCGGACGGCGTGGACCGGGATCCCGTCGACGCTGGCGCCCCGCGCGCCGTCCAGGGCCGTCACCGTGGCGTCCGGCGCCGGGGCCGTACCGGCGGCCCTGCGGGCCTCGGCGATGAGCTGAGCCGTGCGCGTGGCCGTACCGCTCGGCGCGTCCACCTTCTTCGGGTGGTGCAGCTCGACGACCTCGACCGACTCGAAGTACGGCGCGGCGATCTGCGCGAACTTCATCGTCAGCACGGCCCCGATGGAGAAGTTGGGCGCGATGAGCACACCGGTCTCCGGAGACTCGGCCAGCCAGCCCTTCAGCTGCGCGAGGCGCTCCTCGGTCCAGCCCGTCGTACCGACGACCGCGTGGATGCCGTGGTGCACGCAGAAGTCGAGGTTGTCCATGACCGAGTCGGGAGTGGTCAGCTCGACGGCCACCTGAGCGCCGGTCTCCGCCAGCGTCTGGAGCTTGTCGCCCCGGCCGAGGGCGGCGACCAGCTCCATGTCCTCGGCGGCCTCGACCGCCTTGACCGCCTCGGACCCGATCCGGCCCCTGGCACCGAGGACCGCCACGCGCAGCTTGCTCATCTCTTGTGCTTCCTTGTCAGGAGTGGTTAGGCGACGGCGTCGTGCAGCCGCGCGGCCTGCTTGTCCTTCAGCGGGCCGATGACCGACAGCGACGGGCGCTGTCCCAGGATGTCGCGGGCGACCGAGCGGACCTCGTCCGGGGTGACCGCGGCTATCCGGTCCAGCATGTCGTCGACGGACATCTGCTCGCCCCAGCACAGCTCGCTCTTGCCGATGCGGTTCATCAGCGCTCCGGTGTCCTCCAGGCCGAGGACGGTGGAGCCCTGGAGCTGGCCGATGGCGCGGGCGATCTCGTCGTCGGTGAGGCCGTTGACGGCGACGTGGTCGAGTTCGTCGCGGCAGATCTTCAGCACGTCGTGCACCTGGCTCGGCCGGCAGCCGGCGTACACCCCGAACAGACCGCAGTCGGCGAAGCCGGAGGTGTACGAGTACACGCTGTAGGCGAGGCCGCGCTTCTCCCGGACCTCCTGGAAGAGGCGGGAGGACATGCCACCGCCGAGGGCGGTGTTGAGCACGCCCATGGCCCAGCGGCGGTCGTCGGTGCGGGCGAGGCCCGGCATGCCGAGGACGACATGCGCCTGCTCGGTCTTGCGGCCGAGCAGCTCGACCTTGCCGGAGGTGCGGATCGTACGGCTGCCGTCGCGCGGGCCGATGGGCTGCGCTTCTAGGCCGTTGAACGCGCCCGCCCTCTCGAAGGCCGCGCGGACCTGTCGTACGACCTTGTTGTGGTCGATGTTGCCGGCGCAGGCGACCACCAGGTGGGTGGGGTCGTAGTGCTTCCGGTAGAAGCGGCGGATGCGGTCGGCGGTGAGGGCGTTGACCGTGTCGACCGTGCCGAGGACGGGGCGGCCGAGGGCGTTGTTGCCGAACATGGTGTGCGCGAACAGGTCGTGCACACAGTCGCCCGGGTCGTCCTCGGTCATGGCGATCTCTTCGAGGATCGCGCCGCGCTCGACGTCGACGTCCTCCTCCAGGATCAGCGAGCCGGTCAGCATGTCGCAGACGACGTCGATGGCCAGCGGCAGGTCGGTGTCGAGCACGCGCGCGTAGTAGCACGTGTACTCCTTGGCCGTGAACGCGTTCATCTCGCCGCCGACGGCGTCGATGGCGGAGGAGATGTCCAGCGCGCTGCGCTTCTGCGTGCCCTTGAAGAGCAGGTGCTCCAGGTAGTGCGTGGCGCCGTTGAGGGCCGGGGTCTCGTCGCGGGAGCCGACGTGCGCCCAGATGCCGAAGGTCGCGGAGCGGACCGAGGGCAGGGTCTCGGTGACGATGCGCAGGCCGCCCGGAAGGGTGGTCTTGCGGACCGTGCCGATGCCGCCTGTGCCCTTGATGAGGGTTTGGGTACGGGCGACGGCCCGCGCCTCCGAAGAGGGGCGGGCCGTCACCTTGGAGCTACGGGACGTCACTGCTCGGCGTCGTCCTTGTTCTCGTCGTTGCCTTCCTCGCCCTCGATCACCGGAACGAGGGAGAGCTTGCCGCGGGAGTCGATCTCGGCGATCTCGACCTGGACCTTCTGGCCCACGCCGAGGACGTCCTCGACGTTCTCCACGCGCTTGCCGCCGGCCAGCTTGCGGATCTGCGAGATGTGCAGCAGACCGTCCTTGCCGGGCAGCAGGGAGACGAACGCACCGAAGGTGGTCGTCTTGACGACCGTACCGAGGTAGCGCTCGCCGACCTCGGGCATCGTCGGGTTGGCGATGCCGTTGATCGTGGCGCGGGCGGCCTCGGCGGAGGGGCCGTCGGCGGCACCGATGTAGATCGTGCCGTCGTCCTCGATGGTGATCTCGGCGCCCGTGTCCTCCTGGATCTGGTTGATCATCTTGCCCTTGGGGCCGATGACCTCGCCGATCTTGTCGACCGGGATCTTGACGGTGATGATCCGCGGGGCGTGCGGGCTCATCTCGTCGGGCCGGTCGATGGCCTCCATCATCACGTCGAGGATGTGCAGGCGGGCGTCGCGGGCCTGCTTGAGGGCCGCGGCCAGGACGGAGGCGGGGATGCCGTCCAGCTTGGTGTCGAGCTGGAGGGCGGTCACGAACTCCTTGGTGCCGGCGACCTTGAAGTCCATGTCGCCGAAGGCGTCCTCGGCACCGAGGATGTCGGTGAGGGTGACGTAGTGCGTCTCGCCCTCGATCTCCTGGGAGATCAGACCCATGGCGATACCGGCGACCGGGGCCTTCAGCGGCACACCGGCGTTCAGCAGCGACATGGTGGAGGCGCAGACCGAGCCCATGGACGTCGATCCGTTGGAGCCGAGGGCCTCGGACACCTGGCGGATCGCGTACGGGAACTCCTCGCGCGTCGGCAGCACCGGCACGAGCGCGCGCTCGGCGAGGGCGCCGTGGCCGATCTCGCGGCGCTTCGGGGAGCCGACGCGGCCGGTCTCACCGGTGGAGTACGGCGGGAAGTTGTAGTTGTGCATGTAGCGCTTGCGGGTCACCGGGGAGAGGGTGTCCAGCTGCTGCTCCATGCGGAGCATGTTGAGGGTGGTGACGCCCAGGATCTGGGTCTCGCCACGCTCGAACAGCGCGGAACCGTGCACCCGCGGAATCGCCTCGACCTCGGCGGCGAGCGTACGGATGTCCGTCACGCCGCGGCCGTCGATGCGCTTCTTCTCCTTGATCACGCGCTCGCGGACCAGCTGCTTGGTGAGCGAGCGGTACGCGGCGGAGATCTCCTTCTCGCGGCCCTCGAACTCCGGCAGGAGCTTCTCGGCGGCGAGACCCTTGACGCGGTCCAGCTCGGCCTCGCGCTCCTGCTTGCCGGCGATGGTGAGCGCCTGGGCGAGCTCGGGCTTGACCGCGGCGGTCAGGGCCTCCAGGACGTCGTCCTGGTAGTCCAGGAAGATCGGGAACTCGCCGACCGGCTTGGCGGCCTTGGCGGCGAGGTCGGACTGGGCGCGGCACAGGACCTTGATGAAGGGCTTGGCGGCCTCCAGACCGGCGGCGACGACCTCCTCGGTCGGCGCCTCGGAGCCACCCTCGACCAGCTTGATGGTCTTCTCGGTGGCCTCGGCCTCGACCATCATGATCGCGACGTCGCCGTCCTCCAGGACGCGGCCGGCGACCACCATGTCGAAGACGGCGTCCTCGAGCTCGGTGTGCGTCGGGAAGGCGACCCACTGACCGCGGATCAGCGCGACGCGGACGCCGCCGATCGGGCCGGAGAAGGGCAGACCGGCCAGCTGCGTGGACGCGGACGCGGCGTTGATCGCCACGACGTCGTACAGGTGGTCGGGGTTGAGCGCCATGACCGTGCAGACGACCTGGATCTCGTTGCGCAGGCCCTTCTTGAAGGACGGGCGCAGCGGGCGGTCGATGAGGCGGCAGGTGAGGATGGCGTCCTCGGAGGGGCGGCCCTCACGGCGGAAGAAGGAACCGGGGATCTTCCCGGCCGCGTACATCCGCTCCTCGACGTCGACCGTCAGCGGGAAGAAGTCGAGCTGGTCCTTGGGGTTCTTGGAGGCGGTGGTGGCCGACAGCACCATGGTGTCGTCGTCCAGGTAGGCCACGGCGGAACCGGCGGCCTGCTTGGCCAGGCGGCCCGTCTCGAAGCGGATCGTACGGGTGCCGAAGGCGCCATTGTCGATGACGGCCTCGGCGTAGTGGGTCTCGTTCTCCACTAGCGTTTTCTCCGTTACATATCGTCTTTCGTCCCTTGGCTGCCCGTGTGGCAGGGGGACTGCGGTGGAGAAGCGCGCCGTGCGGTGCGGGCCGGTCTTCGATCGAAGCACCCGGGGCTCGCTTCCCCCCGGGGGCCACTACCGAGGACCGGCGGCGGCTAGGTGCGCTTCTCCTCGTTCTGTGTCGTACGTCGTTCTGTGTCGTACGTATTGCGTTGTGCTACCACACTACAAAGCGTGAGTGACACTCCGCACGTTTCCGCACGTGCAAGGAAGGTTTCCGCACGTACGACGAAGGGAGCGGCCCCCGGGTCCTTCCGGGAACCGCTCCCTTCACGGCGTCTTACTTGGCGCCGGCCGCACCACGGCGGATGCCGAGGCGGTCGACCAGCGTACGGAAGCGCTGGATGTCCTTCTTCGCCAGGTACTGGAGAAGGCGGCGGCGCTGACCGACGAGGATCAGCAGGCCACGACGGGAGTGGTGGTCGTGCTTGTGGGTCTTGAGGTGCTCCGTCAGGTCGGAGATCCGACGGGAGAGCAGAGCGACCTGGACCTCGGGGGAGCCGGTGTCACCCTCCTTGGTACCGAACTCGGCCATGATCTGCTTCTTCGTAGCGGCGTCGAGCGACACGCGTACTCCTCATAGTCTGTTGAATGCCACCGAGTGCCCCCGGTCTACGTCTCGGGGGAGCTTCCGTTACTCGGGAGGCGGGGATCCGCTGGGCGCGGCCACCAGAGCCCTTTCAGTGGGCTCCGGAGGTGCGTACACAAACGGCCGTCACTCAGGGTACCAGTACGGTTCGGCCGTCCGTGTCACCCGTCGCGCCGGGCGTTCCAGATGAGGACGGCCACGATCACGAGGACCAGGACGATGACCGTGATCCACACGAAGCCGCCGCCACCGGATCCGTGGCTCCCGTAGTGGTGGTGGCCGCTGGAGTAGCTGCCGTGATAGCTGCTGTGGTAACCGCCGCCCCGGCCGCGCCCCAGGGCAAGGGGGTCGGTCGACGGGAGGGACCATGGGGCGGTGCCAGGCATGCTCATGCCCGGGAATTTACGTGCCCATGGCATGTCATGGGCACGCGCATTGCGTGCCTGTGACGAAATCTCCGCGCTCCGGGCACAAGCGGCCGCCCGGTGAGATCGGCCGTCCCTCCTCCAGGCGTTGACCAGCCGGTTTCACGGTACGCGTGCGTGGTCTCCCAGTAGGGTGACGGCGCAACGCCGTCCGTATGCCGAAGGGGGCCGCTTCACCATGGCCGAGACACAGGGCACGAGCGCCGGGACACCGGCGCCGGAATCGCAGGAAGACGTCAAGGCGCGCAAGGAGCGGGAACGGGACGAGCTGTACGCGCTCGACATCTCCGGCGTGGAGTGGCAGTGCGCGCCCGGCACGGAGGAGCACGAGGAGCGGGTCGAGATCGCGTACCTGCCCGGCGGGGCGGTGGCGATGCGCTCCTCCCTCGACCACGACACCGTGCTGCGCTACACCGAGGCGGAGTGGCGTGCGTTCGTGCTGGGGGCGCGGGACGGGGAGTTCGATCTGGAGCCGGCGGAGCGCAACGGGGGACTTTCGGCGCAGTGAGCGGAAGACGGAAAAGGGGCGGCACGGATGCGTGCCGCCCCTTGTCCTCTCCGTGGCTTTCCCGGCGTCGGTCCTCAGCTGGTCATCGCCCGTGCACGCGCGTACACGTCGAACACGGCCAGCGCCAGCGGGATCAGCGTGAGCAGGACGAAGCTCTCGGCGATCTCCAGGAAGCGGCCCCAGAAGGGGGTGACACCGCGGCGCGGAGTGATCAGACCGATCGCGGTGACCAGGGCGGTGGCCGCGCCGACCGCCGCGGCGAGCCAGATGCTGCGGATGTCGAGCGCCGAGGTGTCGCCCTGGAAGGCGTCGATCAAGTAGCCCCGGGGCGGGTTCAGGGCGAGCCCGAGGCCGAGGAAGACGAGGGCGGCGAGGCCGGCCGCCAGGGTGGCACCGACCTGTGCGGTGTAGCGGAAGAGGTGGGCCCGCATCAGCATCGCCACGCCGGTCGCGAGGGCCAGGAGCTGGGCCCAGATGTTGCTGGAGAAGCCGAGGACGATCGACGCGCCCACGGCCACCAGGGCACAGCCTCCGACGAGGCCGACGAGGAGTTCATGGCCGCGCCGGGCCTGGGCGGCCACCCGCTCGGCGTCCACGGGCTCCTGCGGGGCGGGCTCGCCGGTGTCGTAGCCGCCGCGGGAGGGGTTGGGCGGTTCGAAGCCGATGGGCAGCCTCGCGAAGCGCATGGACAGGCCCGGCAGGAAGGCCAGCGCCACGACGGACAGCGGGGCGCAGATGGCGGCCGTCTCGATGGGCTTCAGATCGGTGAGGGTCGCGATGAAGGTGGTGACCAGGCCGATGGTGGAGGCGAAGAGGAACGCCACGAAGGGGCCGTCACCGCCGGGCGAGACCAGGGTGAGCACCAGGGAGGCGACGAGGACCGCTGTGCAGGCGAGGAGGAACTGGAGCCGTCCGATGCCCTCGTGATGGGCGAGCGGCAGCAGTCCCGAACCGGCCACGCCGATGTTCGGCAGGGCGCCGAGTCCCAGCGCGACCGCGGAGCCCCGGTCGTCGTACACACGCGCGCGTACGCAGGCGATGGTGACCAGCAGGATGCCGGTGACGCCCGCGATGATGCCCTGCAGGCTGTGCATGTCGTGGTGGATCTGGGCGCTCCAGGCCACGAAGGCGAGCAGCGCGGGCAGGATGCCGCCCGCGACGAGACCGGCGGCGCGGGTGAGGTCGCCGCTCCACAGGGTGCGGTCGCGGGTGACGGCGGAGGCCACCGCCTCGGAGACGTCGTCGAGGACGGCGGGCGGCAGCGACTCGGCGAACGGGCGCAGGGTGAGCAGCTCGCCGTCGAGGATGCGCTGCGCCGTGAAGGACCGGGCGCCGTCGAGGACGGTGCCGTCGCGCCGTACGAGGTGGTAGCCGACCGGAGCGCCCTCGGCAGGGCTCTGCTGGGCCAGGCGCAGTATCTCCGGGTACAGGTCGGCGACCGGTACGTCGTCGGGCAGCGCCACGTCGATGCGGCTGTCGGGCGCCACGATGGTGACCCTGCAGAAGCCGAATCCCATGCCCGCCCCGGAAGGGGCTCCGGTGCCGTGTCCGCCGGTCGCGCCGGCCGGCGCGGAGGCCGTCATGCTCACCTGCTGTTCCCCCTCGTCGGTGGTGGGGCGGCCGCGGTACCGCCGCGCACCTTCCGCCCGTAAAAATCCTGTGTAGGTTGTGCGGCGCCACACGCTCCACCGGTCAACCGAGCGGTCGCATCCGGGGTTTGCGGGGAGGCGCCTCCTTCGAACCGTTGCGGATTGCCCGAGTTTTCCCGGAACGATTCGCAACTGCTCACGCGTCTCACCGGCACCCTACCGCCAGCCGTTGTCAGTGGTTGTCAGTAGGATCGCGCTTCGCGATCGACGTTCGCCTGACACGGGGCGGCGGACGAAAAATCTCGGTCCGGCAAGGGAATTGGTGCGTAGTGAGCCACATCGTCGTCAAGCGCCCACCGCGGGCACTGCCGAAGGAAGTGCCCACGGACGAGGTCCTGCTGCAAGCTCCGCCGGAACTTCCGCGCGGCCAGCAGGAGAGCGCTTGGATGCAGCTCCTGCCCATGCTCGGCATGGGCGGGTCGGTGGTGTTCTTCTTCAATCCGCAGGCCCAGCCCTTCATGAAGATCATGGGCCTGCTGATGGTGGCCTCCACTGTCGCCATGGGCATCTCGATGCTGGTCCGCTACCGGCGCGGCAACCAGGGGCAGATGGCCGACATGCGCCGTGACTACCTGCGTTACCTCTCGCAGACCCGGCGCGCCGCCCTGGACACCGCCAAGGCCCAGCGCGACGCGCAGTACTACATGCACCCTTCGCCGGAGCAACTGTGGGCGCTGGTCGCCGAGGGCAGCCGGGTGTGGGAACGGCGCACCGGGGACGAGGACTTCGGACAGGTGCGCGTGGGTCTCGGTCCGCAGTCCCTGGCCACTCCCCTGATCCCGCCGGAGACCGCCCCGGTGGACGAGCTGGAGCCGCTCACCGCGGGCGCCATGCAGCGCTTCCTGGCCACGCACAGCACCCTCGACGAGCTGCCGATGGCGGTCTCGTTGCGCGCCTTCTACCACGTGACGATCAGCGGCGAGCCCGGCACCGTGCGCGGCGCCGCCCGTGCCGTCACCGCCTCCCTCGCCTCGCTGCACTCCCCCGAGGACCTGGTCATCGCCGTCGTCGCCGAGCGCCGGTCGGCACCCGAGTGGGAATGGGCCAAGTGGCTGCCGCACGTGCAGGCCCCGGGCCTCGCCGACGGCGCCGGCAGCATCCGTCTGATCACCACCGACCCGGTGGAGCTGGAGGACCGGCTCGCCTCCCGTCTCCAGGGCCGCCCGCGCTTCCACCCCGGCGGCCCCCCGGTCCCCGAGCAGCCGCATGTGGTGGTCGTGCTCGACGGCGCCTCCCTGCCCCCGACCTCCTTGCTGGCCAGCCCCGAGGGCATGCAGGGAGTGACGGTCCTGGAGATCGTGCCGGGCGACCTCACCATCGGCCGCGGCGACCTGTCCGTCGTCGTGCAGCCCAAGGAGCTGCGCCTGGAGTCGGCCCACGGCATGGTCTACGAGGGGACGCCGGACGTCCTGTCGTACGAGGCCGCCGAGGCGCTCGCCCGCCAACTGGCGCCGCTGCGGGTGGCGTCGGGCGGGGACGACGACGAACCGCTGCTCGCCAACCTTGAGTTCACGGACCTGCTGAACCTGGGCGACGCGGCCTCGGTCGACCCGAAGCGGACCTGGCGGCCGCGCTCGCAGTCGGAGCGGCTGCGGGTGCCGATCGGTGTCGGTGAGGACGGCCGGCCCGTCATGCTCGACCTCAAGGAGGCCGCGCAGGAGGGCATGGGCCCGCACGGCCTGTGCGTCGGCGCCACCGGGTCCGGCAAGTCGGAACTGCTGCGCACGCTGGTTCTCGGCCTCGCCGTGACCCACTCCTCCGAGACGCTGAACTTCGTCCTCGCCGACTTCAAGGGTGGCGCCACGTTCGCGGGCATGGCCCAACTGCCGCACGTGGCGGCCGTGATCACCAACCTGGCCGACGACCTGACCCTCGTCGACCGCATGGGCGACTCGATCCGCGGTGAGCTGAACCGCCGCCAGGAGCTGCTGCGCGACGCGGGCAACTACGCCAACATCCACGACTACGAGAAGGCCCGCGCGGCCGGCGCCCCCCTGCAGCCGATCCCGTCCCTCGTGCTGGTGATCGACGAGTTCAGCGAGCTGCTGACCGCCAAGCCGGACTTCATCGAGATGTTCGTGCAGATCGGCCGTATCGGCCGTTCGCTGGGCGTGCACCTGCTGCTGGCCTCGCAGCGCCTGGAGGAGGGCCGGCTGCGCGGCCTGGAGACCTATCTGTCGTACCGCATCGGCCTGCGCACGTTCTCGGCGGCCGAGTCCCGCGCCGCGATCGGTGTCCCGGACGCCTACGAGCTGCCGAACGTGCCGGGTTCCGGTTTCCTGAAGTTCGGCACCGACGAAATGACGCGGTTCAAGGCGGCGTACGTCTCCGGCGTGTACCGCACGAGCTCGCAGCAGGCCGCGGCGTTCGGCGGCCCGCTGCCCGTCGACCGCAGGCCGGTCCTGTTCACCGCAGCGGAAGTGCCGGTGCAGTACGCGCCGATCCCGCAGCAGCGCAAGGAGGTGGCGACCGAACAGCAGGACGACGCGCTCGCCGACACCGTCCTCGACGTGATCGTGCGGCGCCTGGAGGCGCAGGGTCCGGCCGCCCACCAGGTATGGCTGCCCCCGCTGGACAGCCCGCCGTCGCTCGACGCGCTGCTGCCGGGCCTCGCTCCGGTGCCCGGCCGTGGCATGACCCAGCCGGGCTACGAGGGCGCCGGCCGGCTCGTCGTCCCCGTCGGCCTCATCGACAAGCCCTACGAGCAGCGGCGCGACCCGCTGTGGCTCGACTTCGGCGGCGCGGCCGGCCATATGCAGATCATCGGCGGCCCGCAGTCCGGCAAGTCGACACTGCTGCGCTCGATCATCGCGTCGTTCGCCCTCACCCACACCCCTCGAGAAGTGCAGTTCTACGGCCTGGACTTCGGCGGTGGCGGTATGGCCGCGGTGTCCGGCCTGCCCCATGTGGGCGGCGTGGCCTCACGCCTCGACCCGGAGAAGGTCCGGCGTACGGCGGCCGAGGCGTACGGCGTCATGACCCGGCGCGAGGAGTACTTCCGCTCGGCGGGCATCTCCTCCATCGCGGAGTTCCGCTCCCGTCGGGCGCGCGGCGACATCTCGGTCACCGACCAGCCCTGGGGTGATGTCTTCCTCGTCATCGACGGCTGGGGCAACTTCCGCACGGACTACGAGGCGCTGGAGCCGCTGGTCCTGGACATGGCCCAGCGCGGTCTCGGCTACGGAATCCACGTGATCATCACCGCGTCGCGTTCGATGGAGGTCCGATCGAACCTCAAGGACCACCTGATGAACCGCCTGGAGCTGCGGCTCGGTGACCCGATGGACTCGGACATCGACCGCAAGGTGGCGGCCAACGTGCCCACCGGGGTGCCGGGCCGCGGCCAGACCCCGCAGAAGCAGCACTTCATGGCGGCGGTCCCGCGCATCGACGGCCTCTCCTCCGACACGGACCTGGCGGAGGCCACGACCGCGCTGGCGGCCGAGGTCACCCGGCACTGGCAGGAGCCCGGCGCGCCCGAGGTGCGCCTGCTGCCCCGCGAGTTCCCGGCGGCCCAGCTCCCGCCCGGCGACCAGTTCCCGAACCGGGGTGTCTCCTTCGCCCTCGACGAGGACAACCTCGAGCCGGTGTTCGTGGACTTCGAGCAGGACCCGTTCTTCCTGGTGTTCGGCGAGAGCGAGTCCGGCAAGTCCAACCTGCTGAAGCTGCTGATCAAGCGCCTCACCGAGCGCTACGACGGCCAGAGCTGCAAGCTGTTCGTCGTCGACAACCGGCGCTCGCTGCTCGGGGTGACCCCGGACTCGCACCTGGCCGAGTACATCCCCATGTCGAACCAGATGCAGCACCACATGGACGCGCTGGCCGACCTGATGCAGCGCCGTACGCCGACGGCCGACGTGACCCCCGAGCAGCTGCGCAACCGCAGCTGGTGGCGGGGCCCCACGGTGTACGTCGTCATCGACGACTACGACCTCGTGTCCACGTCGAGCGGCAACCCGCTGGCAGGCCTGACGGAACTGCTCCCCTTCGCCCGCGACGTCGGCGTCCGCTTCATCATCGCCCGCTCCACGGCGGGCGCCGGCCGCGCCGGCTACGAGTCCTTCATGCAGCGCATCAAGGAACTCGGCGCCCAGGGCGTCGTCCTCGCCGGCGACCCGGCGGAGGGCGAACTGCTCGGCGGGGTCCGGCCGCGGCCGATGCCGGCGGGGCGGGGGATCTTCGTTTCTCGGAAGCGGGGGAAGCCCATGGTGCAGGTGGGGTTGGTGGAGTCCTAGCGGACAGTCACCCTTTCGAGCGATACGGCTCTCGAGCCGAACCGGATGCCGCGGACCGTGATGGTCCGCGGCATCTTGGCGTTCTGCACAGAGCTGAGGTGGAGGCGTTGTGCGCAATCGGGATCGCCGCTCTGTCAGTTCGTACGTCCTGATATTTTTACCCGCATCAGACGATCCACTGGGGAACGCTAGACGGTCCTGCGGCAAACCCATGACCGAGCGGCCACTTCGCGGGGGATGATCACCCATGGCATGGGAAGAGTGGGAGCAGCTGAAGACGGACGCACAGGCGCGTCGGCAGGGCGGTGTGACACACACGCAGCTCAACCAACTCGCCGCTCCCGATGGAGGAGGCGGCGGCAGCACCCGCGGTGACCTCAACGTGCACCAGAAAGACCTCGCCTCGATCGGATCAGCGGCACGCGCACTCTTCAACGACTTCGACCGGTACCACGACCGGGCCCGCCTCTCTTCCATGAAGGCGGCCGGAGGGCTCAAGAGCGAGGGATTCGCGCTCGGGGCGGCACTCGATCATGTCGCCGAGCACTGGGTCGACCAGGCGCAGACCCTGCTCGACGCCTGCGCCCACATCTCCAATCACCTGCGCTACACCAAGAACCAGCATGCCGCGGACGACACCTACATCGCCGGCACGCTCAGCAGCATCTCCCAGCTGGACAAGGGCTTCGACGAGCGGAAGGGCAGCTGACGGCGATGGATCTCGATGCCCTGCGGCATGGCAACTTCTCGCAGCTCGGTGAGGCCATCACCGACTGGGAGGAGATGACCAAGGATCTCGCGAACCTGGAAGAGGACGCCCGCAAGAACCTGAAGGGCGCTGCGGACAAGGCGAGTTGGGCCGGAGTCAACGCGCAGGTGAGCCGGGAGTTCATCGACAAGACCGCAAAGGAGTTCGCAGACGCCCACACCCAGGCGGACTCCATCACAAAGATCCTCAAGGACACACGTGGCGAACTCATCGGCTACCGCGACCAATTGAACGACACGCTCGAGCGCACCCCCTACAAGTACTGCACCGTCATCGACACCGGTCACGGCACGTTCACCGTCACCGGGAATCCCCGTCCCGACTGGGCCTCCGATCCGAGCGGCAAGACAAGCCCGGTCAGCCAGAAAGACGTCGACGATCTCCGCAACGAGGTCCAGCGCATCCTCAACAATGCGACCGAATGCGACAACACTGCGGCAAGGGCACTCAAACTTCTCGTCGACCAGGCCAAGTACGGATTCTCCAGCGCCCACTACGAGAACCGCGACGAAGCCGCCAAGGCGGTCGCGGACGCCGACCGGATGGCAGCAATCCTCGCGAAGAACCCGCATGACGTGACGAACACGGAGCTGGCGTCGCTCAACTCCACCTTGGCCAAGTACAAGGACGACCCGCTCTTCGCGGAAGAGCTCGCCACGCAGTCCGGCCCCAAGAAGGTGCTCACCTTCTGGGCCGGCATCGCCGACCCCTACCAGGGCACATACGACCCCGACCGTGCCGAGCAGGCCAAGGAGCTCCAGAAGAACCTCGGGACCACCATCGGTCTGGCCACGCTCTCCGACAGCGACAGGATGCAGAGCTGGGAGAAGCAGATGATCAAGCTCGGTCCCGACCTGCTCGGGATCGACGACGCCAGCAATCCGACCGGTTACGCCGTCATGAGCAACCTCATGCGTTTCGGCGACTACGACGACCAGTTTCTCAACGACTACGGCAACGGGCTTCTGGCTTACGACAAGAAGGTCAACGGCGAGGGCATCAACCTCTGGGTCAACAACGCGAACCAGGGCGACCTCAATTACTGGGGGTACAAGAACGACCGGGGTCGCGACCCAGTGACCGGCTTCCTGGAGGCGCTCGGCCACAACCCGGATGCGTCGACGCAGTTCTTCGCGCAACCCGACGGCACCGGTGACACCGTCAACAAGGACTCCGAGGTCAATGACCATCTGAAGTACCTAACCAAGGAACGCGTCTGGGTGTCTGACACCACTCTTGAGGGCAAGCACGACTACGTTGCGGGGCGGGACTCGCTGGGTCATGCTCTAGAGGCGGCCACCACCGGATACTCCTCCGACGCCGACGCAAAGGACGTGGTGGCGGGCGACCGACGCACCGCGGCCACGGCAAGTGTCATGGAGCAGGTGGTCCATCTCTACGGGGGTCAGGATGGACCGAGAATGCTGCATGACCAGCCCGAACTCGCCGACAGCCTGGGCAAGATGGGCGGTGCGTACATCGATGACATCGACTACGAGCTTTCCGGCATCGGCGACCACAGCAAAGACACGGCTGACTTCCCTGCCCGGTACGCGGGGCGCGCGCACTTCGGGAGCCAGGGAGCCATCGATTTCCTGAGCGTTCTCGGACAGGACGAGAACTCGCACAAGGTTGTGACGACGGCCCAGCACCTCTACACCTTGAGCATGCTGGATGCGCACCCGCCGACCAGCGATGCGAACATAAACCACGCGCGGGACATCATGACGGTGGGTGCGGAATCCCGCGGCATCCTGGACAACTCTCGTGTACAGCAAGCAGAAATGACGTACGGCGAGAATTCTGATGATGCCAACAAGGCACTGGGCAGGTCGGCCGACTGGAAGAAACTGATGGTCGGGGCAGTCGTCGCGGGTGGTGTGGCAGCCGTTCCCCTTCCTGGATCAACCGCCGCTGCTCTCTTCATCGCCCCTCTCGCGGCGGACACGGTCACCGACGCGGCCAACACGCTGCTGGGCCATGAAATCGACAAGGCCACGGACGATGCGGAATCCGATCCGCTTGTCCCGTCGCAGATGACCAGCCGCAAGTTCTATGGCCAGGGAGTGGACGACCTCGGTTCGACCTATGACTCGTACTTCAAGGACCATCCGCAGGCGAGGGACAAGGCTGATGAGCAGCAATGGGTCCAGGAAGTAAAGATCAGCTATTTGGGTACCGGCTCACACGAGAACGACTACCGAGGCCGACCGCCGTACAAGGACTGATCATGGATGGAAGATGCAACCTCTGCCAAGATACTGTAGGCGCAGCACGGCCCTTTTTGTAGCAGCCGTGACGCTGCTCGTCGGCGGTTGCGGAGACAACTCCAAGAAGGGTAACAAGGAGGAGTTGGGCACGGGCGTCGCCGCGGGCAGAATCTGCGATGGAACGCTCGACACCACAGCCGGCGAAGCGCTGCAAAGCCTGGGCGGCACGAGTCGGTTCGACGAAGGCTCAGGAACCAATGAGGCAGGTGAGCCGCGCAAGTTTTCGTTGAAGACCGCGGTCGAGCACCTGCATGACGAGTACCGCAAGCGAAGTGCGTGCTGGGTTTACAAGGCGGGTGACGACAGCGGGGAGCCTCTTCTCGAGATCCGGTTCTCGGCATCAAGCAGTTACCCCTCGGCCACTCAGCAGGAATCCGGCGGCCACCAGACCAGGTATGCGCTTGGCGTGTATGCGCACGCGGGGCCCAATGGGGCTGATCTGTTCTTTCGATGCACCACCAAAGCGCCGTCCGAAGAGGCGTACGTCGGCGATACGCGATACGTGAAGGCGGAGCTGTATTCCACCGCCGCCAAAATGCGGGGCAACAGCATCGACAAGGACCGGATGGTGGTCCTCAATTCCATGTCTCGCAAATTGACCCAGGAAGCAGGGTGCTCTTCCGAGGCCGGCCTTCCGGCTGTGGTGCCCTCTCAATGATCGACAACATCGGGGCCGGGGCACGCCCTGCGCGGCACGCTGCAGCGCTCAGAACGCCGCAACAGCGATGACCGAGCTGTCGTGCAGGACAAAGACACGATTGCCGGCGGCGGCAAGGCGGACGTATTCCGACTGGGGCAGACGGTAGCTTCGTGCACTCTGTCCGTCGGCCACCCGCACGGAATTGACCAGCAGCGCCGGCTGGTCCGCACGGTCGTCGAGCTCGACCGCCCAGACGGCGTGGCCCTGCCGTACCACCGGGCTCGCGGGGTCCGCACAGTCGAAGGCATCCCACAGCACCGTGCCGTCCTTCTTGGACAGGTACCGGATGCCGTCCCCCGCGCTGGCATAGACCGCGTCCTCGTAGGCCGCCGGAGGGCCCCACTTGTCCCAGTCGTTCTCCCAGTCGCCGAGCTTGGTGCTCCAGATATTCTCCCCGTCGCTCAGCCGACGGGCGTCCAGTGACTTGCCGTTGATGTACACGGTGTTGTCGTAGACAGCGGGACGGACAGTGACTTTCTGGTGGTCGAGTCGGGTCCACGCCGTGCGGCCGTTACTGGTGTGCACCACGAGCACGGTGCCGACCGAGGTCGACACAACCAGCATGCCCTGGCCGATCACGGCCGGGGTGAGCAACTTGCCTCGGAAGTCGGCGGGGACCGGCGTCGTCCAGCGAATCCTGGCGTCTGAGCGGTTCACACTGCGCAACTTGTTGTCCTTCGTCACGAAGTACACCGCATTCTCGTCGGCGGCGAGGAGCGTGCCCGCCTCGGCCGCCGGGCACGTCCACTTGGGTTCACCGGTGGAGGGCACGAAGGTCCGCAGCACGCCCTTGCTGTCAGCCCCGATGACGAGCCGATCGGAGAGGGAGAGATAGCCGCTCTTCGTTCGGAGGTGAGGCGCCGTCCAGCGGCGCTTTCCGTTCGTGATGTCGAAGGCCGCGACACCACCGGTCGCCACACCGAAGACGATGACGTCTCCGACCGGCAGCAACGGCCGGGAGTAGGCGTCTGCTTGGTCAGGGACTTCCCACAGGTCCGTCGGCTGGACGTCATGGGTGAAGGGGTCCTTGACCCCCTCGATGTCCAGCTTCTGTACGGGCATGCGCACCGCCGGAGGAATGCCGAAGGGGTCGCTCTTCCTCTTCGATGAGGCAGCCCGCGAGCCGATCCACCACGCCGCCGTACCACCCCCGCCTGCCAGGATCACGCCTCCCGCGGCCAGCCCCGTGAGCAGACGCCTCCGGGTCACGGACGGGGCCGTCTCGATCGTGACGGGCGCGGTCAGCCGGTGTGCCGCGGCCTCCCGTTCCTTGATGGCGTCAGCGATCGCTCCACGCCGCCACATCCGGTCGGCCCCCTTGGGCGCCGCCATGGCCTCGCCGATCCGGGCCAGAGCAGGACGCGCGGCGGGGTCCTTGGCCAGGCAGGGCAGGATCAGCTCTTGCAGCTGCGGGGCAATGCCGTCGAGCCGAGGCTCGCCGTGCACCACTTCGTACTGCACGGCTGCGATGTGCGAGCCCTGGTACGCCCGGCTGCCACTTGCCGCGTAGGCCAGCACCGCGCCGAGCGAGAACACGTCGGCCGACGGAGCCACTCGCCGGCCGAGCACCTGCTCGGGGGCGCCGTACCCCGGTGTGACGGGCACCTGTCCGGTCGTGGTCAGGGTCAGCCCGTGTTCGGGCCGGGCGATGCCGAAATCGATGATGCGCGGTCCGGACGAGGTGAGCACGATGTTCGGCGGCTTCAGGTCCCGGTGGATGAACCCGGCCGCGTGGATGTCGGCGAGGGTCCGGGCGAGCACACCGGCAAGAGCGCGCAGAGCCGGCTCGTCGAGAGGACCGTAGGTGTCGACCGCCTGGTCCAGCGTGAGCCCCGCGAGGAATTCGGTGGCGATCCATGGCCGTCCGCCCTCGGTCCACGCGCCGAGCACGTTAGCGATGCCATTGCTCCGCACCGCCCGCGCGGCCTGCGCCTCGCGCACGAACCGCTGGGCGAGATTGGTGTCATGGGTGAGTTCGGGCCTGAGTACTTTGACGGCGGCCAGGCTGCCGGCACTGTCCTGTCCGACGTAGACCTTGCCCATGCCGCCTTCCCCGAGGACCCCGAGGACGCGATAGGGACCGAGACGGAGTGGGTCGCCGGTACCGAGGGGTTTCATAGATGGTCTTTCTGCCGGGAGGCGATGGTCACGTCATTTGAAGGGATAGGCGGTCAGGTCGGTGCTGTTGACGCCGAGGAGCAACTTCGAGTCCGTGTCGGCGTGGAACTGTTTGCCGCTCGTCTGGTACGTCAGCGCGGTGGTGCGGTCCGACAGGCTGACCGCGTGCAGCAGGGCCGCGTTCTTGTAGTAGGCGTAGTCGGTGCCGAGGACGGGTGGCCAAGCGGTGGAGGCCTCGTCCGTCGCTCCGCCCTTCTCGGTCCAGAGCACTCTTCCGGTGTCCGCGTCGAACGCCGTCAGCCCGGTCCCCGCACCCACCGCATGCACCACACCCGCCCTGAGCGTCGGTGGACTGTATGCACGGTCCGTCGTGGTCTGCCAGGCGACGGCCCCGTCGCTCAGCCGCAGCGCACGCAACCGGCTGCCCCCGAGATACACGTGATTGCCATCCGCGGCGATCCCGCCGCGCAGGATGTCCGGATCGTCGATTTCATACGGCCTATCCCACACGACGGCGCCGGTCGAGGCGTCTCGTACGACGATGTGCACGGTCCACTCCTCCACTTCCTGGAGTGTCACCAGGCGGCTGCCGACGGCCCAGGCGGCGAGCATGTGCAGCCTCTTACTGTCGTCCGGCCGCGCAGGCAATCCCTTCGACCACAGCGGCTTGCCGGTCCGAAGGTCGGCGGCGCGGATGGTGAAGGTCTGCCGAGCCATCATGTAGCCGGTGCCGTCCTCCTTCCCGTTGCCGACGACGACGTACGCGACGCGGTCGGTAACGCAGAGGAGTTGATGTGTGGTCAGCTGGTTGTTGCTGTCCGCGAACCGGGCGAGTGTCTTGGCTGTCTTCCCGTTCCGCGGGTCGACGGTCCGCAGGGTGACGGCGGACCCGATCCCGTCGTCGGTCTCGTACCCCAGCTTGAGCCCATAGAGGCGGCCACCCGCCACGACCATCTGCCAGCCGCTCTCCAGGCTGTACATCCGCCACATGCCGGCCCCGGTCCTGGGGCTGACGCCATGGGTGTATCCGCCCATGGGAACCACGATCGTTCCGCCCACCCCCTGGGGGACGACCATGCCGTAGATGTCCGTGAGCATCATGGGGTCGAACGGGTACGACCACAGCGGCTCGAGGTTCCGCGTCTGACGGACGCTGCCCTGGCCGGTCGTACCTCCGCCGCCCCGCGCTGCGGCGCGCTCCTGCCACCACCACGCGCCTCCACCGGCCGCCGCGCCGACGGCGAGCGCCCCACCGAGCGCGAGGAACCCGCGGCGCGACGGGCGACGGCCGGCCTCCGTAGTGCCCGCCGCCTCCGGACCGGCCGCCGGCGCGGGCAGCCGCTCGGGCAGCAGCTTCCAGATGCCGGCGGCCCGTCGAGCGATGTCCGCGAGCAGCTCGTGGGGCAGGTGGTCGGCGAACTCGCCCTTTCCGTCGTGGAGTTGCGTCGCGAGTTCAGCCGTGCTGGGGCGGGCCCCCGGCTCCTTGGCCAGGCAGCGGGCCAGCACCGGCACCAGGGCGGCCGGTACGCCGCTCAGGTCCGCCTCTGCATACCGCACCCGGTACAGCAGATCCGCCGCCTGCCCGTGCCCGAACGGGCCGCGTCCGGTGGCCGCGTACACCAGCACCCCGGCGAGCGCGAACACATCGCCGGCCGCGTCATGTTCCTGACCGGTGGCCTGTTCCGGCGACATGAAAGCCGGCGTACCGACGGCCGCGCCGGCGCGGGTCAGACGGTCGTCGCCGATCGCCCGCGCGATGCCGAAGTCGATGACCTTCGGGCCGTAGGCGGTCAGGAGGATGTTGGACGGCTTGAGGTCGCGGTGTACGACGTCCGACCGGTGCAGCTGGCCGAGTGCGGAGCACAGGGCGGCGCCGAGGGCGCGCACGGACTGCTCGGGCAGCGGTCCCCCGGCCTCGACGACCTCGTCGAGCGGGGGGCCGAGCACGTACTCGGTGGCCAGCCAGGGTGTCTCCGCGAGCGGATCCGCGTCCATCACCCGCGCCCCGAACTGCTCGCCGATGACCCGGGCCGCGTCCACCTCCAGCCGGAACCGCATGCGGGCCGCCGGATCGGTGGCGATGGCGGCGTGCATGGTCTTCAGGGCCACGGTCCGACCGCCAGCGGAGCGCGCCACGTAGACGGTGCCCATACCGCCGCTGCCGAGCCGGGCGGTGAGCCGGAAGGGGCCGAGGACAACGGGATCGTCATGGTTGAGGGGAGTCGGCATAGGGTTCTTGTCGTCAGTGGCTGGGGTGGGTGACGGGGGCCGGGTACGGCGCTGCGCCGGGCGTCCCGGACACGTGCGCCGGTGCCGGCGTGGGCAGCTGCGCCTCGGCGGCCAGGACGGACGCCGACTGGTGGACGACGGCGGCGATGAGCCGGGCGGGCAGCCAGCCGGGGCCGAGGAGGGCGTCCGCACGCGTGGGCGGAGCGAAACCGGCCGGAGTGTCCGGTGGGGCACCTCCCGCCAACTCGCCGATGACCTCGGAGAGTTGCGGGCGATGGGCCGGGTCGCGGGTCAGACACCGCGAGACCAGCGAGCGCAAAGCGGGCGGAAGTTCCTCCCGTTCCGGCATCGTGTACCCGGTGGCGGCGTAGGCCAGTGTCGCACCGAGGGCGTACACGTCGCCCGGCGGGCGCGGCTGCCCGCCAGCGGCCTGCTCGGGCGGCAGGGAGCCGGGGTCGAGCCCGGGCACCTCCTGTCTCGCGGCACCGTCCGGCGCGGCGGCCCGTACCGCCCCGAAGCAGGTGAGCCGGGGTCCGTCCGCGGCGATCAGCACAGCGGCCGGGCAGAGCCCAGCGTGGGTCAGGTTCTGCCCGTGGATGACGGCAAGGTTCTCGGCCAGCGCTACACCGAGCGCCCGTACCGTCCGCGCGGGCAGCGGGCCGCCGTGGACGGCGAGGGCGACGGGCAGCGGAAGCGCGGGCAGATACGGACGCGCATGCCACGCCGGCTCGCCCGGGGCGGCGAGTTCGGCGGCCGGGAGGACCCAGGGCCCCAGGAGATAGCGGGAAACATCGGCTTCGGTCATGAAGCGCTGCGGGTCGACCGTAGCCAAAGGGCTGCTGAGCAGTACGGTGCGGTTACCGTCGGCGCTGCGGGCGATGAAGCGGTGCTCGGGTACGGGCGTGTGCGCGGAAAGGCCGGAGTCGAGCCGCGTGACAACCGTGTACGGGCCGATCTGCCGAGTGCTTCGGGTACTCGGTCCGGTGGCTGACGCGCGCATGCTCACTCTTCGTTCCTCTGATTCAACCGCTCGGCCTTTGTCCCTCGGCACAACAGCAGGGTGGGCGCCTCCCGCGCGCGCCCACCCTGGAGTTGCTTCTGCGAGCCGTGTCCTACTGGAAGTAGGAGGCCGCCTTCTTGTCGCCTTCCATGTACGTACCGCCGGACTGACGGACGACGTGACCGATGCCCTGCAGGGCCTGGTGGATGTCATTCGCCGCCTTGTCCCAGTGCTGCAGCTTCTCGTGGAAGGTGCCCTGGGCCTGGCCCTCCCAGTACTGCAGGCTGTTCACCACCAGGCCGCGCAGGTCCTGCAGATCCTGCTCGAGCTGGCTCGCCTGGTTACCGATGCTGGTAGCCGCGGTGTCGAGCCCGTCGTAAGTGACGGAGAGCCCCTCAGCGTTGTTGGCCATGCCTGTTTACCTCGTCTCGCTGGTGTGTAGCTGGTGAGTGCGCCGGTCGCCCGGCAGATGTGCTGTGGTTCGCTCGACTCAGTAGGAGCTCAGGGAGGACGTCGGAACGGTGGAAGCGCCGTCCTGAAGGCTGATCTTGTTGACGGCCGCGCGCACCTCGTCTTCCTTGCTGTCCTTGATGTTGCGCGTCGTGGTCATGGCCTCGATGACGTCGCCCAGGATGTTGCCGATGTTGCGCAGCGACAGGTTGATCTCGTACTGCTTCTTGTCGAACGCGGCACGGCCAATGCCCTGCCACTGGCCCTCGAGGCTGTCGATGACGCCCTGAAGCGCGTGCACGCGCTTCTGGATGTTCTCGTACTTCTCGAGCATCTGCTTCTCGAGACGGATTACTGCATCATCGTGGAGCTTCTGCGTTCCGCCGGCCATGATCGGCCCTGCCTTTCGTGTGTCCGATGTTGATCTGATGGGCTGCTACGGCAGTTGATGCCGAGGAACTCACCTGGCTCGCCGTGCCCGCGCGATGGCCAGGGCGCCACCGCCGACCACGACGATCGCGCCGACGGCGCCGAGTGCGATCCAAGTGGTGTTTCCCCCGCCACTCGACGACTCCGCGCTCGATCCTGCCGCCGAGGTTGCGCCGGTGGAACCCTTTTCCTGGGCTTGTGACGAGGCTGACTCAGAAGGAGAAGAAGAGCTTTTAGGGGCCACAGGCGCCACACTTGCCCACTCGTGTCCGTCCTGTTTCTGGAGCGGATCGACATCGGCAGGGCCGGGGTTGTAGTTCTTGTCCGCCAGGACCAGGCGGGGACGGATGACTCCGTAGCCGAGGTACTTGCTCGGCTTGTCCTTCGGCCAGGTGCGTCCAGCGGTGTCGAGGAGGGCCCGCTCGACCTGGTACAGGGTCCAGTCGGGGTGCGCGGACCAGATCAGGGCGGCGGCGGCTGAGGTGAGGGCGGTGGCGGGGCTCGTACCTTTGTAGTTGTCGCAATACGAGCGGAAGGTGCCGTCACACCAGCCGGGGTATCCTTCACCAGGGGCTGCCAGGTCGGCATAGCCTCCACTCGAGGAAAAGTCCGACACAGTGAGGGACTTACCGACGGACGCGACACCGAGGACGTATGGGTACGCTGCGGGATAGTCGACTTGGCCGTTCTTCCCGGCGTTACCCACTGACGCGATCAGCAACTTGCCCTTTGAGAGCGCGTATTTGACAGCATCCTCATCCTCGTTGGTGACCAGCCCACCGAGCGAGATACTGATGATCTTTACGTCGGTATCGGCAGCGGCCCTCAGTGCCGTATCGACATCCGGAGTCCGGGCCCTTTCCTTCGCCCCTTTGAGGGCGTCGAGCTTGATGCGGTACGGAACGATCTTCGCGCCTGGTGCCAGCCCCTTCAGCCCACCGCCCGCCCCGGTACCTGCGATCAGCTCGGCCATGGTCGTGCCGTGGCCCAAGTAGTCGTCAGTCGCGTGGTAAGCCATCGCTTTGGGAACCTCATCGGTCAGGACCTGGCCCCTGAGTGACGACGTGTTCGCGTTCACCCCGGAGTCGATGACCGCGATCTTGACGCCCTTTCCCGTGCTCACCTTCCACATTTGTTCGGCTTGCATGGGGCCCAAGTACCACTGCTTCGACTGTTCGTCGGAGGCAGCGGCACCTGGAGCCAAACCGACGGTCACGACGGTCAGGGCGCCAACAACCGCACCCAACGCACGCACTCGTCTTCCGCAGCGCGCCCTGCGGACCTCGGCCCGGTCGGCTCGTCGGCTGGTCCCTGACTTCATGGCGTTGACTGTCCTCGCTTGCGTTCAGTTGGTGACCGGCGGTACATCGCGCCGGCGCGTGTTCGGCAGGTGCGTCTCTTCGTCCTCGACCAGGTAGTCGGGGCGCGGGATCCCGTTCCGCTCGTCGCGGGACTTGCCCGTCTGGCCGGTGCCGCGCGTGAGGCCGACACCACCACGGGTCATGCCGTTGCGTGCAGCTCCTGCCTCGGAGCTTCGCGCGGCCGGCCTGCCCGTGACGGCCTCGGCCGACCCGGCGCCGGCACGGGAACCAGTGGCACCCGAGCCCCCCTGCGCCGAGGACTCGGACGCGCCGAAGACACCACGCTGGCCCAGTCGGCCGGTCGTGGACCGCGAGTTGGCCTCTTCCGCGCCGCCGATGACCGTGCCGCGGGGGATCTTCGACCCGTTCTTCGCCGATGGATTCGTGGTTGAGGGCCGCCCTCCGACCACTCCGTTGGTCCGGCCGGCGCCTGTGGTCGGGCCGCCGGCCGTACGCGATGCCGACGTTTCGGCAGGTCGTGGTGTACCGCCCGTGACTCCCCGACCCATGGGGGAGGATGCCCTCGGCCCGGTACCAGCGCCCTTGGCGACGGATTGGCCCGTCGACGCCGCCCGGCCCATCTGGTCCATGGGCCCTCGCCCGGTGGCGCGGCCGGGACCCGGCTCGGACAAGCCGGACGTACCCGCGCGCCCCTGGGCAGTCGCGGGGTTACGGAATCCGCCGGCGCCACTCAAGGCGCGGCCCGAGGTCGGGTTGGGCATGGGGAGCCTGAAACCACCGCCGTCGAACACGTTGTGCTGGCTGCCACCTGTGGGCGGCGTCCCAGTGACTGGCGGAGTGTGAGTGGGCCCGGGAGTGGTGGTCGTGGGAGGGGGCAGTGTGCCGGTGGTGTCGATGTGCGTACCCACCGGGACGTCCGGGTGCCTGACTCGGTCCGTAACGTCCCCTGCGGGTGGCGGTGTGTCGGCTACATGTGCCGTTGTGTCGCTTGTGCCGGTCACAGCCACATGGCGCGCCGGCTCCACCGTCGCATGATGCCCGCCGACCGCGCTTGAGCTCGGGGCTCCGGAACCATGCGAAGCCGAGCCCTGCGAAGCGGAATCGACATAGGGACCAGGCTTCGGCACCCCGACGTTCGGGAGGCCTCCGAAGTCAGGCGCGCTCTTGTGCAGGTCCTGCAGCGATTGGTTCGACACCGCGTAATACGACGCCAACCGGTTCATCTGGTTGACCGCCTCTTGGCGGTGCTTCTCCACCGTTACGGCAGTGGCATACCCCTCTTTGTCCGCCACCTTTTCGGCCGTCGTGAATTTTTCGGGCCGCGTCGGAACCGCTCTCGTGTCCCGGGGAAGCTGCATGGCGTTGCGAACAGAGGCCAGCCCCTCGGCGGCGGTGGCGATCGAGTCACCAGCTCCGCCTGCGAACTCGGCCAGTGCGTGTGCGTGGCTGACGAGTCCGTCGCCCCATACCCGGAAGTCGTGGCCCGCCTGGCCGACCCAGGGGACCGTGTCGAACTTACCCTTGAGCGTGTCAGCTGCCGCCTTGATGGCATCGCGCGCGTCCCAGAGGGCCCGACCGGAGGACTCCAGGTCCTCCGGGTTCGTCTGCTCGACCAGGTCGAGCATCGCGTTCAGGTCATAGTTGTCGAATTCCGTGCGCTTGACCATGGCCTGCCCGTACGGGGTGGCCTTGGCAAGAGAGCGAAGGATCTCGACGGGATTGAAAAAGAGGCCGCCAGTGCTGGGCTGGTCCCCGAGGCCCCGGGCGAGGTCGGTGAAGTTGTTCTCCGCGGAGACCCGATCCATGTCCGCCTTGTGCTTGTCGGTCATGCTCAGAGCCCTCCCTTCTCCCCGCCGCCGGAGTTCTTGTCGCCCTTCGGATTGAGTCGATTGATCTCCGCCTGGATCTCGTAGAACCTGCGACGCTGCTCTTCCTCGAGGTTCTCGAAGGTGCCGTGCGCCCCCTTGACGGCGATTCCGATCGCCTCGATCTGCAGATGCAGGGTCCTGGAAAGATTCGTCAGCGCCTCGTGAACCGCGTTGAACGTCCCGTACAGGGCGTCGGCCTCATGGAAGGCTGCAGACCCGCTGCGGAGCGACGTGTGCCGGATCGTCTGGTCTCCGACTCGCGCCGGATTGCCCGCCGACTTCTCAAGATCCTGCAGAACACTGTCCACCGTGTTGACGAACTGCTGCAGCGCGTCACCGCTGACCTTGAGGTCCGGCCCTGGCCCGCCCCCGCTCATGTTCCTCCCCGTTTCCCCGTACACCATCGGCCCCGACCGAGGCGAGGCCGGTCGTCCGCCCGCCGTACGATCGCAAAGCGAGCCGCGACTCACAGCACTTGACCACTCTAGTCAACCTGCCCAACGGGTCCAACCGGCATATGTGTTGACTCGGTTACGAGACTGAATCAGGCGTCACGGTTTGCCCTGTTTGCGGGTATGCGGCGAGGTGGTGTGGGGGGGTGCCGTGCGCTCTCGAGGTCGCCGGCCGACCCTGTCCGCGATCGCCTGGGGCGGTGCGGTGCCGACCGGATCTTTGCAGAACTTCCACATGCGACTGGTCGATACCGAGCACCGGCACGCCTGAAGTCGCGCCGGTTGCACCTGCCCGAAGTCCCCTTCGTACGCTGGGCACATGGGACTCTTTGACAGACTCACAGGCACCCGGCATCCACCGGAGGGGCTTTCGCCGGTCCCGAGGGAGGAGTTGCGGGCGGCGCTGCTCGGGCTCAATCAGGCCGATGCCCCGTACGTCATCCGTTACGGCGGCGGGGAGCAGTGCGACCTGGTGGCGGAGTGGCGGTTGACCGCGCCCGCCTGGCAGGGGATCTTCGTCCGGTCCGAGATCAGTCACGCCGTGCGGATCCGGATGCGGCTGAGCCACAAGGAGCACGAGGTGCGTGCGCTCGAAGAGCAGTGGGAGGTCGAGCGGATCGGGACTCCGGCGAGGCTCCAGATGTCCAAGGAGTACTCGCGTGGGCCGAACCGGGTCGTCAGCCGCAAGTGGACCGTCGGTCGGGGGGAGAGCGGTCGGCTGGAGGCGAGGGAGACCTTCGGTTTCGACAGTTCCGAACTGCGCGACCCTCTGCGTGACACCGTCCTCAAGTCCGGCTGGACCTGGCGAGGAGTGGTCTTCGGCAAGCTGTGACGTAAGCCGGTCCGCCTTCGCGTACGCCCATGGCCGGCAGCAAAGGCGGACCGGGGACTGGAACAGGCCAGGGCGTTCAGCGCCCCGTCTGCAGCCTGCCGCGCCTGCGCCGCGCGTCCCGTACCGCCACCGCCGTACCGCTCAGGCCCGCCACCAGGACCAGGGCGCCCACGACCACGTAGGTGGCCATGCGGCTGTCGCGCTGCTCCGCTGTCTCGCCGAAGTGCAGGGGCGTGACGTCCGGGGCCTCCGCCTTGGACACGCCGCCCTCGGGTTGCGGGGACTGGACGGGGTGCTCCGGATCCACGTCCGACAGCGCCTTCACCGGGTCCACCACGCCCCAGCCCACGAGCCGGTCGTGCCCCGGGATCGAGCGTTCCGCGGTCTGTTCGATCTGGGCGACGACCTGCTGGGCCGTCCAGTTGGGGTACTTGGCCTTCAACAGCGCCGCCACGCCCGCCACATAGGGGGCCGAGAAACTCGTGCCGTTGTCCGAGCAGTGGCCGCCGCCCGGGACTGTGGAGATCATGTCGACACCGGGAGCGGCGACTCCCACGAAATAGCCCGACTGTGAGAACGGCGCCCGTTCGTTGTTGCGGTCCGACGCCGCCACCGCCAGGACGCCCTGGTACGACGCCGGGTACGTCACCTTGACGTTGCCGCCGAGGCCGTCGTTGCCGGCCGAGGCCACCACCACGACCTTCTGCCGCAGGGCGTAGTCGATGGCGTCCTTCAGCTTCGAGTCCTGCGGGTCGAGCGCGTTGGCCGTGTCCTGGGAGATGTTGATGACGCCCGCGCCGGTCTGGACCGCGTACGTCACCGCCCGGGCCAGCGTGTCCGCCGTGCCGTCGCCTTCGGCGTCGTTCTGCTTGATCGGGATGATCGTCGCGTCCGGGGCCAGACCGACGAAGCCCGTTCCCTTCATCGGGCGGGCCGCGATGATGCCCGCCACGCGCGTGCCGTGGCCGACCGTGTCCGTGGTGCCGGAGCTGTTGCCGCGGTCGATCTTCTCGCCCTTGGAGTTCGTGGGCGGCAGCAGGTTCTTGCCCTTGGCGGCGTCCACGGCCTTGGTGAGCTGCCGGTTCTTGACGTCCACCCCGGTGTCGATCACGGCCACCCGGACGCCCTTGCCGGTCGACAGCGCCCACAGCTCGTCCAGGTTGACGCGCTGCAGCGCCCACGGCCGGCCCGTGTAGGGCTTCGACGGGAACGTGCACTGGCCGTCGTCCGCCAGGGCCGGGGCGGCGGGGAGGGCGAGCACCGTGGTCGTGGCGGTGAGGGTCAGCGCGGCGGCCAGGGCCGCCGTTCTGGCCACGGTGCCCGAGGTCCTCGTCACGGGCGTCCTTGCCTTCAGCATGATTCCGTTCTCCTCCGCCCCGCCGCTAGGAGCCCTGCGGCTGCCGCGCCGCCGCCTCCGACAGGCGCGGGCCCGTCGGCAGGAACGTCGACCACTCCATGGGGACGGGGGTGGGAGACACCTTCTCGTAGCCGAGATGGGTCTGGGCGATCCTCGCCTCCTGCAGTTCCTCCTTGCGCTGCTGGGCGGAGGTGCCGATGCCCTCGTTGTTGCTGTCGCTGTCGCTGTTGGACTGCAGGGCGTAGCGCAGTCCGGTGTCGGTCACCAGGAAGACGCCGCCGACCGAGGTCTCCGTGCCCTGGAACTGGCGGTAGAGCTGGCCGGAGCCCGGGGTGACGTAGCCGCTGGAGGATCCGGTGGGCAGCTGGGCGGGGAAGTCATCGCCCGCCCAGGTCGACAGGGTGGTGCTGCCCTGGGCGCCGACCGAGCGCAGGACGTTGCAGACCGTGTTGCGGCCGCTGGTGGCGCTGGAGCTGTCGTTGACCGTCCTCGGCTTGTACGCCGGCCAGTTCTTGTCGCCCTCGAACGTGCTGCTGTCGGCGATCGCCCCCGGAGCGACCTGCTGCGCCTCACCGGCCTGGCCGACGTTGACGAGCTGTCCGCTGTTGAGCAGGAGCGTGGCGGTGAACTCGGAGATGCGGGCCACCTTGCCCTGCAGCGCGACGTAATACCGGAGCGTATGGCCGTCGTACGCCTTGATGACCTCGCCGACCTTGTCGTACTGCGCCGGCAACCCGGCACCGGCCTTCGCGCCGGGCGTGCCCTGGATGCGGGGGATCGAGACCGGGCTGCCCTTGTGCAGGGTGGCGAGCCACTCCTGGGAGACGCGCTGGGGGGCGCGGCCCTGGGTGTCGAGGGCCTTGAGCAGTTCCTTGTCGTCCGGATTCCCGATCGGGTACGCGGTGCCCTGCGCGTCGACGACGTACTGGGTCTTGCCGTCCGGGGCGACGACGTACATCAGGTCGCCGCCGGTGAGCCGGTCGGATCCCTCCGTCTTGGGCCATTCCTTCTTCGCGAGGACGAAGGCCGCCTTCTGGATGGCCCGGCCGCCGGCGCCGGGCCGTTCGCAGACCGCCCAGCGCTTGGCGGCCGAGGCCTCGTCCGCGGAGGGCAGGCGGTCGGGGGCGTAGGGGATGCCGATGGTGACGCCGTGCGGGGGCTTGCCGCTGTCCAGGACCTTCTCGTCGACAGTGATGACGCTGTCGTTCTCGGGGCTCAGCAGGAGCTTGGCGGAGGCCATGTTGAGGACCGGGTGCAGCTGCACCTGCTTGCCCGTCTTCAGGACGACGTACCGCGTCGTCGACTCGCTGGCGACGATGACGTGTTTCCCCGGGTCGTCCCAGCCCTTGGGCGCCGTCGGGCTGAACATGCCGATCCCGCCGAACACCGCGAGGACCACGGCGCCGACGACGAGACCGGGCACCAGTGCGCCCAGCGGCTTGGGGGCGCCCTCCTCCGAGCCGGAGGGCGAAGGCTGAAGGAATGCTGCGAGCGTGCGGCGCTTCGCGAAGGTGTAGGCGTTGAGTTCGTCCCGCCGTGATGCCATCTGTGTCCGCTCTCTCCCCGTTGCGGAGCCGTGGGGGACCTGTGAAGATCCGTCCCCCGCCCTCGGTTGCCTCTGGTGCCTCGACTGTCAGACCCGCCCCCTACTATGCCTGTTGCGTGGGTGTGGTTGTGGCACGGGTAGGGTGCTCACGGCTTGAAGGGACCGGAGCTCAGAGGGTTTCCGGGTGAGTTCGGGGGTTTTGGAGTGATGGCTTCCGCAACGCGGACCCGGTCGCGATCGCAATCGGGATCACGACCTGGTCGCACACGCCGGTCGGGTGCCCGTGGCGCGTCCGCCTCTCAGCCCACCACCCAGCAGGCACCGACTGTTTACCGGGGTTCCTTCGCGCCGCATCTGGAGTCCCGCTCGGGCCGTGGCGGTTCGTTCGCGCTGCAGCGGCTGGTGCTGCTGGAGATCGCGGGCGCGCTCGTGCTGTGCGGGTGGCTCGTGGGGACGGTCGCGCTGATCGCCGTCGCCCCGGTCGCCGTGCTGTTCGTGGTGCTCGCGGTCGTACGCCGCCGGGGACGCTCCCTGCCGGAATGGCTCAGCACCCTCCTGGCGCTGCGGGCCCGCAATCGGCGGGCGGCGAGCACACCGGTGCCGGCGGGCACGGACGCCGGACTCGCTCCGGCCGTGGAGTGCGACCCGACCCTGCGCACCTACAGCTACAGCCGCGGCGACGACCGCGACCAGCGGCCGATCGGCATGGTCGGCGACGGCGGCTTCCTGACCGCGGTCCTCCAGGTGGAGTCGGACGCCGACGCGCTGCGCGCGGAACGCGGCCGCAGACCGCTGCCGGTGGGTCTGGTGCGGGACGCCCTCGAAGTCGACGGGATCCGGCTGGAGTCGGCGCAGATCGTCGTGCACACCCAGCCCGCGCCCGCACTGCACCTGCCCCAGCAGTCGGTGGTCGTCAGCAACTACGCCCCGCTGCAGGCCCAGACCGGCTCCCCCGCGGTCCGCATCACCTGGATCGCGCTGAAGTTGGATCCCGAGCTGTGCCCGGAGGCGGTTGCCGCGCGCGGCGGCGGACTTCAGGGCGCCCAGAAGTGCCTGACCCGCTCGGCCGAGCATCTGTCGAGCCGGCTGACCGGTGCCGGGTTCCGGGCGAGCGTGCTCACCGAGGAGGAGCTGACGGCCGCCATCGCGACGTCCGCCTGCGCCAACCCCATGGTGACGGCGCAGGCCGGGCGCGGCGAGGCGCCGCAGCGCCGCACCGAGGAGTCGAGCCGCAGCTGGCGCTGCGACAACCGCCGGCACACCACCTACTGGGTGCGCCGCTGGCCCCAACTGGGCGGATCCGGCGGCTCGCTGGCGCAGTTGGTCGCGCAGCTGACCGAGGTGCCCGCTCTGGCGACGACCTTCAGCCTGACCCTGGCCAAGGGCGCGCAGCAGGATGTGGCTCTCACCGGCCACGTCCGCATCACCGGCCGCAGCAACCAGGAACTAACCGACGCCCGGCGCAGTCTGGAGCAGGCGGCTCGGCAGACGCGGACCGGACTCGCTCGCCTCGACCGTGAACAACTCCCCGGCGTTCTGGCCACTCTGCCGCTCGGAGGTGCCCGCTGATGGCCCTGTCGACCTCTCCCACGCCGTCGCGCACGGCCGCGCCGACGCCCGGCCTCGGCGAACGGCTGCGCACCGGCTTCGGCCTCCTCGGCCCCCGCAACCCGCGGCACGTGCTGCCCGTGGAGCAGGCCGACGCGCTGTCGTTGCCCATCGGCGACGACGGCGTGGTGGTCGGCGTCAACGCCGAGGGCCAGCCCGCCGTGCTCGGCGTGAACCGCCCCACGCCGTACGACATCGTGCTCATCGGCGGCCTGTGGACCGCGCAGGTCATGGCGCTGCGGGCGGCGGCGACGGGGGCGCGCGTTGCCGTCGAGACGGGGCGCGCGCAGGCCTGGATGCCCATGGTGCACGCGATGGGCGGCGGACAGAACGGCCTCGCGGTGTACGACGTCGGGCGGGTGCCCCCGCAGGGCGCCTCGGCCGGCACGCCCGTGCTGGTGGTGCGGGACTGCGGCATGCGGCCGCCGCGCGGACGCGTGGTGTCGGCTCCCTGGCAGTCGGTGCTGACGCTGCTGCCGTATCTGAGCCCGGTCGCGCCGCGGTTGATGCGTCAGGCGCGCCTGGTGGGCGTGCAGCGGGTGTCGCCGGACGAAGCGGTGGAGATCGGGCGGGTGATGGGGCTCCCGCGCCCCGAACTCGACACGCTGCCCACGCTTCCGGACGGGGTGACCCTCTGGTGCACCGAGCGGGACCGGCAGTACGTGGTGACCCGGGCGACCGACGCCGAGACGGGACTGCTGGGCGTGGCGCGCCGGATGGACTGACACGTCCAACTTGCCTGGTATTTCAGGAGCGCTGTTGTCACGGTTTGGTGTACGTCCGCATGCGCCGTGGCCGTCTCGGGCCCGGTGTGACGCGTCGGACGGGCAGGAAGGGGCAGCCGGGCCTGCCAGTTGCGTCGCTTTGGTGATTAGGCTGGGGTCGGGCGGTGCGCGCGCTGCGACGCAGGGGTCCGTCGACCCAAGGGGAAGCCCGGCGAATCGTACGACAGGAACGGTCGCCCCCAAGCACGGCATGAGGGTGTTCGACCACACCAGGAGGAACTGTGAACAGCGATCGGGACGGGATCCGCGGGGGCTGGGACACACCCGACGACGACCAGACCGACGCGGAGTCCGCCATCGAGATGACGGGCGAGTTCACCATCGACTACGCGCCGCCCGCCTGGTACACGCAGAACGCACAGGGTTCGTCGGGCGCGCCTGCGACGGCTCCGGTCCCCCCGCCGCCCCCTCAGGGCGCTCCGTTCACGCCGCCCCAGGGGACGTCGTACGCGCCGCCACCGCCCCCGCAGGCCCAGGGCGCTCCCTACGCCGCGCCCGTGCCGCCGGCGCCGCCGGCGCCGCCCGTCGGAACTCCTGTCCCGATGCCGCGGTTGCCGGAGGGCTACGAGGCGCAGCAGCCGCAGGCCGCGCAGCCGGCTCAGCAGGCGCAGCCGGAGCCGCCGGTGCCCGCGGTCGAGCCGGAGACGAGCAACGGGGACCTGGAGAGCGGGGCCACCATGCGGTTCTCCGCCGTGGCCCTGAAGCGCGAGATGGCCGAGATCGCCGAGCGCGCGGCCGCGCTGCGGGACGGCGCCGGCGACGAGGGCGCGGCGGAGGGTGCGGACACGGGCTCCGCCGGTGCCGAGAGCGACGCGGTCGAAGCGTCCGCGCCGGAGGGCTCGGCCGAGGACGCCGAGGGTGCCGAGGAACGGTCGGGTACGGAGCCCGCGGACGTGGTCTCCGCGGAGGCCGGGTCCGGGGAGGACGCGGCTGTCTCCGAGGCCGGCACCGCTGAGGACGAGGGCGAGGGCGAGAGCAAGGCCGAGGTCGAGGACACGACCGAGGGCGACGCGGGGGCCGGGGCCGGGGACACCGACGGTGCCCGGGACGCGTCCGCCGACGACGCCGACGCCGACTCCAAGTCCGACGACGCCGAGGCCGAGGCCGACGCCTCCGCGTCCGTGGACGCCGCCGTGCCGCAGGACGCCGCGCCCCAGCCCGGCGTACCGGAGAGCGGCGCCCAGCCGGACGGCTCGCCGCAGACCGGCGCGCCCCAGGCCGCCATACCGCCCGCTCCCGCCCAGGACGCCCATCCCGGCTGGACGCCGCCGCCCGCGCCGCAGAGCGGGGTGCCCCCGCTGCCGCCGTCCTACCAGCCCGCGGCGCCCGCTCCGGCGGCCCAGTGGCCCGCGCAGCAGCAGCCCGGCCCGATGCCCGGCCAGCAGCCGCCGTTCCAGCCGCAGGCCCCGCAGCCCGCGCCCGCCGCCTGGCACCAGCCCAACCAGGCGAACCAGCCCGGCGTGCCCGCTGCACCGCAGCCCGGTCAGCCGAACCCGGCGGGCCACGCCGCGGCGGGCGGTTACGGCTTCCCGCAGCCCCCCGCGCCCCAGCCGAACCCCAACCACCCCAACACTGCAGGCGGTTACGGCTTCCCCCACCCCGGCACCCCCATCCCCCAGCCCCAGCCCCAGCCCCAGCCCCAGCCGGGTGGTTACGGCTTCCCGCAACCGCCCGCACCCCAGCCGAACCCCAACCACCCCAACGCCGCAGGCGGTTACGGCTTCCCCCACCCCAGCGCCCCCACCCCCCAGCCCCAGCCCGGCGGTTACGGCTTCCCGCCGCCGCAGAGCCCGCAGGGTCCGGACGGCGCGCCGGCGGCCGAGGCCCCGCAGGCACCCGCCTCGCAGGCACCCGCACCGCAGGCCCCGCAGGCACCCGCACCGCAGCCCCCGCAGGCGCCGGTCGATCCGCGGTCCGGTGCCGCGTGGCCGCAGCCGGTCCAGCACGACCAGCGGCAGCCGACCAACCCCGGTGCCGCGCCGCTCGGTTACACGGCCGCCGTGGAGCTGTCCTCGGACCGGCTGCTGAACAACAAGAGGCAGAAGGCGAAGAGCGGACGGCCCGCGGCGGCGGGCGGCAGGTTCAAGCTCGGCGGCAAGAAGGAGGAGGCCGAGCGGCAGCGCAAGCTGGAGCTGATCCGCACGCCGGTCCTGTCCTGCTACCGGATCGCGGTCATCAGCCTCAAGGGCGGCGTCGGCAAGACGACCACGACCACCGCGCTGGGTTCCACCCTCGCCACCGAGCGGCAGGACAAGATCCTCGCGATCGACGCGAACCCGGACGCCGGCACGCTCGGGCGGCGCGTGCGCCGGGAGACGGGTGCGACGATCCGTGACCTCGTGCAGGCGATCCCGTACCTCAACTCCTACATGGACATCCGGCGGTTCACCTCGCAGGCGTCCTCCGGTCTGGAGATCATCGCCAACGACGTGGACCCGGCCGTCTCGACCACGTTCAACGACGAGGACTACCGGCGCGCGATCGACGTCCTCGGCCGGCAGTACCCGATCATCCTGACCGACTCGGGCACGGGTCTGCTCTACAGTGCGATGCGCGGGGTGCTGGACCTCGCGGACCAGCTGATCATCATCTCCACGCCGTCCGTGGACGGCGCGAGCAGCGCCAGTACGACGCTGGACTGGCTGGGCGCGCACGGCTACGCCGACCTGGTCTCCCGCTCGCTCACGGTGATCTCCGGTGTCCGGGAGACCGGCAAGATGATCAAGGTCGAGGACATCGTGGCGCACTTCGAGACGCGCACGCGCGCGGTCGTGGTCGTGCCCTTCGACGAGCATCTGGCCGCCGGTGCCGAGGTCGATCTCGACATGATGCGGCCGAAGACGCGCGAGGCCTACTTCAACCTCGCCGCGCTGGTGGCCGAGGACTTCGTACGGCACCAGCAGGCGCACGGCCTGTGGACCAGCGACGGCAACCCGCCGCCGGTGGCCGCCCCGCCGATGCCGGGCCAGCCGATGCCGGGCCAGCCCTATCCGCCCCAGCAGGGCCAGCCGTACCCGCAGGTACCGGGCCAGCAGCCGTACCCCCAGGCCGCCCCCGGCCAGCAGCCGTACCCGCAGGCCGCGCCGGGTCAGCAGCCGTACCCGCCGCAGCAGCCCGGCCAGCCGTACGGCTACCCGCAGCCGCCGCAGCCCGGCTACCCGCAGCAGCAGCCACCGCAGGGCCCGCCCCCGCAGCAGTAGCAGCAGTGAACGAGAGGGCGGCCGGTGCGATCAGCACCGGCCGCCCTCTCATGTCGTAGAGCCCGCCGAAGGCCTACTCCTCCGCCGCCACGATCTCCCGGCACCGCTTCACATCGGCGGCCATCTGCTCCAGCAGGGCCTCCAGCGAGTCGAACTTCGCCTGGCCGCGCACGTAGGCGAGGAAGTCGACGGCGACGTGCAGGCCGTACAGGTCGAGGCCGACGCGGTCGATGGCGTACGCCTCCACCGTGCGCTCGGTGCCGTCGAACTGCGGGTTCGTGCCGACGGAGATCGCGGCCGGCATGACCTCGCCCTGCGCGTGCAGATAGCCGGCGTACACACCGTCGGCGGGGATGGCGGTGTGCGGGAGGGTCTCGACGTTGGCCGTCGGGAAGCCCAGTTCGCGGCCTCGCTGGGCGCCGCGGACGACCACGCCCTCCACGCGGTGCGGGCGGCCCAGGATCTCCCGGGCGCCTTCGACGTCGCCCTCGGCGACCAGGCGGCGGGTCAGGGTCGAGGAGAAGGGCCGGCCGCCGCCCGCCTCACCGGTGACGTACAGGTCGACGATCTCGACCTCGAAGTCGTAGGTCTTGCCCTGCTCGGCGAGGAACTCCACGTTGCCCGCGGCCTTGTGGCCGAAGCGGAAGTTCGGGCCCTCCACGACCGCCTTCGCGTGCAGCTTGTCCACCAGGACCTTCACCACGAAATCCGCGGGCGAGAGCTTCGAGAACTCGGTGGTGAAGGGGAGGATGAGGACCGCGTCCACGCCCAGGTCCGCCATCAGCTCGGCGCGGCGGTGGTGCGGGGCGAGCAGCGGCGGGTGGCTGCCGGGGCGGACGACCTCGCTGGGGTGCGGGTCGAAGGTGACCACGACGGCCGGGACGCCCAGCTCGCGGGCGCGGTCGACGGCGTGCCTGATGATCAGCTGGTGGCCGCGGTGGACGCCGTCGTAGGAACCGATGGTGACGACGCTGCGCCCCCAGTCCTGGGGGATGTCCTCCAAGCCACGCCAGCGCTGCACTGTGACCGCTCCTCGAACCCGTGTCCATATCGACGCCTAAGACTTGCGCAGGTCTAAGGGTGCCATGCCGGGTGCCCCGGACCCGCATCGGTATCGGGGCTGTGACCGGGCGCACGTTCCCGGCGACGCCCTGTGGCCGCTCACGCCGGTACGCGGACGCCGGCGAGGTTCTCCAGCATGCGGCGGGTGCTGGGGCCCACGACGGCGGCCCATTCGTCCGGGGTGGCGGCCAGCCAGCCGGCCATCCGCGCGGCGAAGCCGGGAACGTGCCGGCCCAGGTCGACCAGGCCGCGGTCGAAGCGGGTGGCGCCCTCGGGGGTGCGGACGAGGAGCAGACCGGTGCGGTGGACGAGCCCGCGGACCTCCTCCTCCCGGCCGTCGCCGTAGTCGTCCCCGTGCTCGGCGGCCGCGTGCAGGACGGCGTCCAGCACGGACGGCTCCTGTTCCCGGGCGAGCAGCAGCTCCAGGAGCTCGCGGCGCAGCGGACGGGAGGCGGGGGTGCCGGCGGCGGCGAGGACGGTGGCGAGGGCGGCACGGAGCTGTTCGGGGGCGTCGACCAGCAGACCGGTGACCAGGGGCAGCAGAACGGCGCGGGCGGTGGGGCCCTCGGCGAGGCGGCGGTCGACATGGGCGGCGAGGTGGCCGGCGGTCTGGGGGTGGAGCCGTACCGCCTCCTGGAGCAGGGGCGCGATGCGGCGGGCCAGGGCCGGGGTGGTGGCCTCGGCGAGGGTGCGCAGCGCCTCCCCCGCGTGCGGGCCGCGCAGCCGGGCGCGGAAGGCCTCCAGGACCGGTTCCGGGTGGCCGGCCAGGACGGGGACCAGGGCGCTCGGCGGGAGCTGCGGGTCGCCGTCGGAGAAGTGCCGTAGGGCCGCGGCGAGGTGCCGGTCGCGGGTGTGCGGGTCGCGGACCAGCAGGGCGAGGGCGCCGCCGTGCAGGGCGCGGTCGGCGGGGCGGGCGAGCAGGGCGAGGGCGGCGTAGCGCAGCAGCTCGCGGTCGGCCTCCGCACGGGCGTGCGGCGCCGCGCGCAGGCCGTGGGCCACGGCCGCGGCCCGGCGGGCGGGGCGCTCGTCGTGCGCCCAGCGGTCGACCGCCCGGCAGATCGCCGACGGCTCGTCCTCGGCGAGGGTCGCGAGCAGTTCGTCGGCGCGCCGGTGCGCACTGGCCACCAGGTTCTCGACGAGCTCGTCCAGCGCGCCGTGCCGGTGGGTGTGCAGCAGCGCCTGCGCGGCGGTCGCGACCGTGGCGTGCGGGGTCGCGGGCAGCGGCCGTTCGTCGTCGAACCAGCGGGTCAGCCGCGGCTGTACGACGGCTGGCGCGGCCGCGAGCAGCCGGGCGACGACGTCCAGGTAGCGCTCGCCGGTCTCGGGGGGCACCGGGTCGGCCAGCACGAGCCGGCGCAGCAGATCGAGCCGCTCGGTGTCGTGGACCGGCAGCTCGGTCCAGAAGCCGGGGCCGAACTCGGCGGGCACGGGCCGCTGGGCGCGGCGCCAGGCGACGATCCGGTCGGCGAGCAGCCGCAGCACGTCGGTGTACGGCGTAGCGTCCGGGATCTGCAGCAGGGTGCGGGCGAGCAGCCGGGCGGCCCACCAGGAGCCGGTGTCGCGGTCCAGGGCGTCCGTCAAGTCCCGCAGTCGGGCCGCGAGTTGGCGGTCGCCGTGGTGCCGGGCGAGGAGCAGCAGGGCCTGGACGACGGGACCGACGCAATGGTGTGGCACCGGGACGGGAGCGGTTTCCCGGGCGGTACGGGGGCGGTGGACCAGGGCGCGCAGGGCCTCGTCGAGGTCGAGATGCATGCCCTGGATCCAGTCGGCCAGCTCCTCGTGCGCGAAGCGGTAGCCCCGGCCGGCCGGAACGAGCAGACCCTCGGTCAGTACGGCGGACGCCCAGCCGGTGCCGCCGCCCAGCCGGGCCGGGGCGGGCCCCCAGGGGAACACCGCCTCGAACGACGCCCGGTCCAGCTCGCCCTGCCCCGCGCCGAGGCTCCGCCGGGCGGCCTCGTGCACCTGCCCGGCCACGCGAGCGGCGAGCCGGCGTACGGCGGTGCCGCGCAGGCCGCTCTCCGCGGCGAGCCGGACCGCGATCCGCAGGCACATCAGATCCAGGTGGGCGGCGAACACCTCGTGCCGTTCGACGGGTCCGGCGCCGGTCTGGACGTCCGGGGCGGCGGCCCGGACCTCGGACAGCAGCCGGAGGGTGAGCGGATGCCGGGCGTCGCGATCGGAGAGGGCGCCGTCGGGGACCTCATACCGGACCCGGGCCAGCCGGGCCTCGTCCGGTGTGAGGTCGGGGAGGCGGAGGCAGGGCGGGAGGGGGGTGGAGGCAGTGGCGGGAGCCTCCGAAGCCGCCGATGCCGCCGGAGCCGCCGGAGCGTGCAGCAGGTCGGCGGGGAATTCCGCCCCCGCTCGCTCCCAGTGCTCCTCCCGGCAGGCCACCACCAGTCGTGCCCCGGTCCGGCGCAGCCACGCGGCCGTTCCCCTGGTCCAGTCGGGAAGGCGGTGGGCGAGCACGGGGGGCATCTCCTCGGGGCCGTCCAGCAGGAGCAGGAGCGGGCGGCCGGCCCGGACGGCGAGGTGGGCCAGGTGTTCGGGGCTGACGTCCCCGAGGGATTCCGGGTGGACGGAGCGGGCGGCGGCGACGATCCTGGCGGCCCGTTCCAGGGTGCGGCGGGCCGCGTCGGCCACGGAGTCGTCGGCATCCTCCAGGTCCGCGCCACGCAGCCAGAGCGTCGGGGCGGGCCGCTCGCCGGCCCGGCGGGCGGCGAGGGCAGCGAGTGCCGTCGTACGCCCGCTGCCGGGCGCGCCGACGAGCCCGAGCACGGCCCGGTCACCGGCCGTGAAGGCGGCCAACTCCCGTGCGACACCGTGGCGTTCGACCGGCTCCACGACGCCGGCGAGAAAGCCCTGCGGGCCCTCCTGGCCGACCGAGGTGGCGGTCAGCTGCAGAACGCCGGCCTGGTTGAGGTCGGTGCCGTAGACGGGCACCGTGGCCGCGTTGCGGGCGAGCAGCTCGCCGAGGGGGCCGCCGGCCGGCCGGAGCGGCACCGCGAAGCCCGTGTCACGCTGCGGGGAGTGCAGGGCGGTGCCGAGGACGCCGATCACCGCGCCGGTCTCCGCGTCGAGCACCGGTCCCCCGGCCGCCCCGCCGCCCAGCCGCAGCGCGTCCTGTCCCGCGGTGCCGACCGCCAGCTCCAGCGCGTCCGGGAGGAGGTGGAAGCGGTCGGTGGCGGTGTACGTCACCTCGGTGGCGGCCAGCACCCGTGCCTCCCGCCAGCAGCCGGCGGGGATCCGTACATAGGTTCCGGCGTCGATCCGCTCCCGCACGGACAGCGGCAGCGGGTCGAGACCCAGGCCCTCGGTGCGGACCAGGGCCAGATCGCGCTCGGGCAGCGGGGTGACGGCGTCGGCGGCGACGACACAGGTGCGGTCGCCGCCTGCGATCTGCAGCACGAGCCGGGTCAGGCCGTCGACCGCCTCGTGGCTGGTGAGCAGGGTGCCCTGGTGATCGGCGAGGAAGCCGACGCCCCGGGGTCGCCCGGCGAGGTCGCGGATCTGGACGAGGGCGGGGTCGGGGCCGGGGTGCGGGTCCGGGATGACCGAGGGGTTCGAGAGGCCTGCTGCGGGGTTCGAGAGGCCCTTGGTGCCGCCGATACCTGTGGTACCGGTGGTGTATCCGGTGGCGCCCGCGGCGCCCGTGCCGTCCGTACGGTTCCGGTCCCCCCGCTGGAAGTCGTCCGCTGTCTCCCGCGTACGGTCCGCCGCTGCCCGTCGACCGCCTCTGTTGCGCGGGCCCCGTCCCGCCATGGCCGTACCTCCCCGCCCTTGCCCATGTGCCCTGTTGACGACGGTAGGCGCGCGATGATCGGCGGGACAGCTCGCGTGGCGAACGCGCCCCCTTCCGCTCCCCCGGTTCACTCCGAGCGCCTGCCCGGTCGGGTGAATAGGCGGGAGCCGATGGATAACCCTAGAGGTGGGGGAACCGAGGGGGGATCGTGGAGCGGCGGCAGGGGCCCACCCCGTGGCCGGCCGCCGCTCCACGGGCAGCGCCCACGGCGGGTGTCTCGGCGGATGTCTCGGCGGATGTCTCAGCCGAAGACGGCCACGCTCTTGGCCTTGCCCCTGTGCTGTTCGACCAGTGCGAGGAAGCGGCCCTCGGGGTCGAAGACGGCGACGGGACCGGCGCCCGCGTACTCGTCGGGCATCTCCAGCCGGACGCCGTTCAGCAGCAGCCGGGCGCGCCGGGCGTCCACCTCCCAGCGCGGGAACGCGGCCGCGGCGGCGTCCGCGATCGGCATCACGGTCAGCTCCTGCTGGAGCTGGTCCAGCGTCTTCGCCGTATCGATCTTGTACGGTCCGACGCGCGTCCGGCGCAGCGCGGTGAGGTGGCCGCCGACGCCGAGGTCGGCGCCCAGGTCACGGGCGAGGGCGCGGATGTAGGTGCCGGAGGAGCAGACGACGGACACGACCAGGTCGAGGACCTGGGTGCCGTCGGCGGCGACGGCGTCCCGGACGTCGTACACCGCGAAGGAGGAGACGGTCACCGGACGGGCCGGGATCTCGAAGTCCTCGCCCTCGCGGGCCCTCTTGTACGACCGCACGCCGTCGATCTTGATGGCGCTGACCTTGGACGGCACCTGCATGATGTCGCCGGTCAGCTTGGCGATGCCGGCGTCGATGGCGTCCCGGGTCACCCTGGAGGCGTCGGTGGACGAGGTGACCTCGCCCTCGGCGTCGTCGGTGATCGTGTTCTGGCCCAGGCGGACGGTGCCCAGGTACTCCTTCTCCGTGAGGGCGAGGTGCCCGAGGAGCTTGGTGGCGCGCTCGACACCGAGGACCAGGACGCCGGTCGCCATCGGGTCGAGGGTGCCGGCGTGGCCGACGCGGCGGGTGCGTGCGATGCCGCGCATCTTGGCGACCACGTCGTGCGAAGTGAAGCCCGACGGCTTGTCGACGATGACGAGGCCGTCGGGCGTGGTGTGCTTCTGGGTCATTCCGCGGCGTCGCCGTCCGTCTCGTCGTCCGCCGGCTTCTTGTACGGGTCCGCGCCGCCCGCGTAGCTGGCGCCCGCGGAGGCCTCGCGGACCTTCTCGTCGGACTGCCGTGCCTTGTCGAGGAGGTCCTCGATGGTCCGGGCGGTGTCCGGCAGGGCGTCCGCGACGAAGGTCAGGGTCGGCGTGAACTTCACACCGGCCGCGCGGCCCACCTCGGAGCGCAGGATGCCCTTGGCGCTCTCCAGGCCCGCGGCCGCGGCCTTCCGCTCCTCGTCGTCGCCGTAGACCGTGTAGAAGACGGTCGCCTCCCGCAGGTCACCCGTGACCCGGGTGTCCGTGATGGTGACGTGCGAGCCGAGCCGCGGGTCCTTGATCCCGCGCTGCAGTTTCTGGGCCACCACCTCCCGGATGAGGTCCGCCAGCCTTTTCGCCCGCGCGTTGTCGGCCACTGGTCCGTCTCCCGTTCTTTCTTCTGCTTGCTCTGGTGTTGGGTCTGGTCGTCAGTCGTCTTCGCCGTGGAAGCGCCGTCGCACGGACAGCAGCTCGACCTCGGGGCGGCCGGCGACCAGCCGTTCGCACCGGTCCAGTACGTCGGTGAGGTGCGCCGCGTCGCCGGAGACCATGGCGAGGCCGATGACCGCTCGCCGATGGAGGTCCACGTGGTCCACCTCTGCCGCGCTCACCGCGTACTTCCGCTGGAGTTCGGCGACGATCGGGCGGACGACGGAGCGCTTCTCCTTCAGCGAGTGGACGTCGCCGAGGAGGAGGTCGAAGGACAGAGTCCCCACGTACATGTGTGTAACCGGTTCACCCGCCGGTACGGGATCGATGGCCCCGGGCCCGTGTGGGCCGGGGACACCAAAAGGTTACGCGAACCGGCGCGGTCGCTCGACGGGGTTTCCGTGGCCCCCGCAACAGCTCCCGCAACGGCAAGCTGGCCGGCAGGACCGTGGTCCCGCCGGCCAGCTTCAGAATCCGTGGGCCATTACGCCCGCGGCTTCTCCCGCATCTCGTACGTCGCGATGACGTCGTCGACCTTGATGTCGTTGAAGTTTCCGAGGTTGATACCGCCCTCGAAGCCTTCGCGGATCTCGGTGACGTCGTCCTTGAAGCGACGCAGGCCCTCGATGTTGAGGTTCTCCGCGACCACCTTGCCGTCGCGGATGAGGCGGGCCTTGGTGTTGCGGCGCACCTCGCCGGACCGGATGAGGACACCGGCGATGTTGCCCAGCTTGGACGACTTGAAGACCTCGCGGATCTCCGCCGTACCCAGCTCGACCTCTTCGAACTCCGGCTTGAGCATGCCCTTGAGGGCCGCCTCGATCTCCTCGATCGCCTGGTAGATGACCGAGTAGTACCGGACGTCCACACCCTCGCGCTCGGCCATCTGCGCCGCGCGGCCGGCCGCGCGGACGTTGAAGCCGATCACGATGGCGTCGGAGCCCATCGCCAGGTCGATGTCGGACTCCGTGACCGCACCGACGCCGCGGTGCAGGACGCGGATGTCGACCTCTTCGCCGACGTCCAGCTGGAGCAGGGAGGACTCCAGGGCCTCGACGGAACCAGAAGCGTCACCCTTGATGATCAGGTTCAGCTGCTGGACCTCGCCGGCCTTGAGCACCTTGTCCAGGTCCTCCAGGGACACGCGGCGCGTGCGCTTGGCGAAGGCCGCGTTGCGCTCACGGGCGGCGCGCTTCTCGGCGATCTGACGGGCCGTACGGTCCTCGTCGACCACCAGGAAGTTGTCACCCGCGCCCGGGACGTTGGTCAGGCCCAGGACCTGGACCGGCGTCGACGGGCCGGCCTCGGCGACGTTGTTGCCGTTGTCGTCGAGCATGGCGCGAACCCGGCCGTAGGCGTCGCCTACGACCATCGTGTCGCCGACCCGCAGCGTGCCTCGCTGGACGAGGACCGTCGCCACGGCACCACGGCCGCGGTCGAGACGGGACTCGATCGAGATGCCCTGCGCGTCCTGGGCCGGGTTGGCCCGCAGGTCGAGCGAGGCGTCGGCCGTGAGGATCACGGCCTCCAGCAGCGAGTCGATGTGCAGACCCTGCTTGGCGGAGATGTCGACGAACATGGTGTCGCCGCCGTACTCCTCGGCCACCAGGCCGTACTCGGTCAGCTGACCGCGCACCTTGGTCGGGTCGGCACCCTCGACGTCGATCTTGTTGACCGCGACCACGATCGGCACGTCGGCCGCCTTGGCGTGGTTGAGCGCCTCGACCGTCTGCGGCATGACGCCGTCGTTGGCCGCGACGACCAGGATCGCGATGTCGGTCGACTTCGCACCACGGGCACGCATGGCGGTGAACGCCTCGTGACCCGGGGTGTCGATGAAGGTGATCTTGCGCTCTTCGTCGTTGACCTCGGTCGCGACCTGGTAGGCACCGATGTGCTGGGTGATGCCGCCGGCCTCGCCCGCGATGACGTTCGTCTTGCGGATCGCGTCCAGCAGTCGGGTCTTACCGTGGTCGACGTGACCCATGACGGTGACGACCGGCGGACGGACCACCAGGTCCTCCTCGTCGCCCTCGTCCTCGCCGAACTCGATGTCGAAGGACTCGAGCAGCTCGCGGTCCTCCTCCTCCGGGCTGACGATCTGAACCGCGTAGTTCATCTCGTCGGCGAGGAGCTGGAGCGTCTCGTCGGAGACGGACTGCGTCGCGGTGACCATCTCGCCGAGGTTCATCATGACCGCGACGAGCGACGCCGGGTTGGCGTTGATCTTCTCCGCGAAGTCGGTGAGCGACGCGCCGCGGGAGAGACGGATGGTCTCGCCGTTGCCGCGCGGCAGCATCACGCCGCCGACGCTCGGGGCCTGCATGGCCTCGTACTCCTGGCGCCGCTGCCGCTTCGACTTGCGGCCACGACGCGCGGGACCGCCGGGACGACCGAAGGCGCCCTGCGTGCCACCGCGGCCACCGGGACCGCCGGGACGGCCGCCGAAGCCGGGACGGCCACCGCCGCCACCGCCGGGACCGCCGCCGAAGCCGCCGCCACCGCCGCCGGGACGACCGGCGAAACCGCCGCCACCGCCCGGACGGGCGCCGCCGCCACCACCGGGACGACCGGCGAAACCGCCGCCGGGACGACCGCCGCCGCCGCCGGGACGACCGGCACCGGCCGGACCGCGACCGCCGCCGCCGGGGCCGGGACGCGGGCCGGCAGCGGGACGCTGCGGCATCATGCCGGGGTTCGGACGCGGACCGGCCGGGCCGGGACGCGGACCGCCCTGCGGCCGGGGCATGCCGGCCGGGGTCGGCCGCCCGGAGGGACCGCCGTGCCCGCCGGGAGCCTGCGGACGCGGACCGCCGCCCTGGGCGCCGGGCGCCTGCGGACGGGGACCGCCGCCGGGGCCGCCGGGGCCGGGACGCGCGCCGCCCTGCGGGCGCGGGGCCTGCGGGCGGGCCATGCCGGTGGAGCCACCGGAGGTGAAGGGGTTGTTGCCCGGACGCGGACCGGCCGGACGGGCACCCGGACGCGGGGCCTGGCCACCGGCACGCGGGGCACCCTGGCCCGGACGGGCCTGGCCCTGACCGGGACCGCCCGGACGGGCACCGGCGGGCTTCGGGGCACCCGGACGGGCGCCGGGACGCGGACCCTGCGCGGCCGGGGCCTGCGGGGCCTGGGCGGCCGGCGGAGCGGTGAACTCCGGGGCGGCCGGAGCCGGACGCGGCGCGGGCTTGGGACCCGGCACCGGACGCGGGCCCGGGGCGGGCGCGGACGCCGCAGGGGCCGCCGGGGCGGCCGGCTGCTGGGCAGCGGGCGCCGTCGGAGGCTTGGGGGCCGGCCTCGGGGCAGCCGGACGGGCCGCCTGCGCCGGAGAGGGCGCCGCGGGCCTGGGGGCAGCCTTGCGCGGGGCGGGCTTCGCGGCGGACTTGCCGTTGCCACCGCCCTGGAAGGCGTCAGTCAGCTTGCGTACTACGGGCGCTTCGATGGTCGAAGACGCCGAACGGACGAATTCACCGAGCTCCTGGAGCTTGGCCATGACGACCTTGCTCTCAACGCCGAACTCCTTGGCGAGTTCGTAGACCCGGACCTTAGCCACTTCGCTCCTTTGAGGTCCGGGTGAAGCCGGACCGTCGCTAGTTCATGGGCGTACTCATCGCGTACTCATCGAGTGCTCATCGCAATCTCGACCTGCTTTCGACTCGCGAGGTACCAGGCCGCACGGGGTTCCGTGCGGCACGTCTTACGGTGTTGCCTGCTCGGCAACTGTTGTCTGCTCGACGTATCGGCGCAACGCCTTTGTGTCGAGCGGCCCCGGGGCGCGCAGTGCCCGCGGGAACGCCCGGCGGCGTACCGCCTGGTCGAGACAGACCAGTGCGGGGTGTACATAGGCACCCCGGCCGGGCAGCGTACCGCGAGGATCGGGGGCGCACGCGTCCTCGATCTTCACGATCCGCAGCAGATCGTCCTTGGCCGCCCGCTCCCGGCACCCCACACAGGTGCGTTCAGGGCATGCTCCGGCGTGCGTCCGGCCAGACACAGTTAAGTCTACCTCCCCGCACCGACCTCACCCCTTCGGGGGAAAGATCGAACGGTTGTTGTCGTAAACCAAGCGGCCCGCGGCTTGGATCTATTCCCGGAGCCGCCCGGTTACCGGCTGTTACTCGCTCTTATTCGGCCATCTGTTCGGTGTCCGGCCGGATGTCGATCCGCCAGCCGGTGAGCCGGGCGGCGAGGCGGGCGTTCTGCCCCTCCTTGCCGATCGCGAGCGACAGCTGGTAGTCCGGCACGGTCACCCGGGCGGAGCGGGCGGCCAGGTCCACGACCTCCACCTTGCTCACCCGAGCGGGTGACAGGGCGTTCGCCACCATCTCGGCCGGGTCGTCCGACCAGTCGACGATGTCGATCTTCTCGCCGTTCAGCTCGCCCATCACATTGCGCACCCGGCCGCCCATCGGGCCGATGCAGGCGCCCTTGGCGTTCAGGCCCGAACGGGTGGACCGTACGGCGATCTTGGTGCGGTGACCGGCCTCACGGGCGATCGCGGCGATCTCCACCGAGCCGTCGGCGATCTCCGGCACCTCCAGGGCGAAGAGCTTCTTCACCAGGTTGGGGTGCGTACGGGACAGGGTGACCGACGGACCGCGGACGCCCTTGGCCACCCGGACGACGTACGAGCGCAGCCGCATCCCGTGCGGATACGTCTCGCCCGGCACCTGCTCCTGCACCGGCAGGATGGCCTCCAGCTTGCCGATGTCGACCAGCACGTTCTTCGGGTCGCGGCCCTGCTGGACCACGCCGGTGACGATGTCGCCCTCGCGGCCGGCGTACTCGCCGAGCGTGGCGTCGTCCTCGGCGTCGCGCAGCCGCTGCAGGATCACCTGCTTGGCGGTGGTGGCGGCGATCCGCCCGAAGCCCGACGGGGTGTCGTCGAACTCGCGGGCCTCCTGCCCCTCTTCCAGGTCCTCGGGGTCCTCCTTCGCCCACACGGTCACATGCCCGGTCTCCCGGTTGAGCTCCACGCGCGCGTGTCGGCGGCTTCCCTCGGTGCGGTGGTAGGCGATGAGGAGGGCCGACTCGATCGCCTCGACCAGCAGGTCGAAGGAGATCTCCTTCTCCCGAACCAAGCCCCGCAGGGCACTCATGTCGATGTCCACGGCTACGCCTCCTCCTCTTCCTTCATGTCCTTCTTGACCTTGTCGTCCTTGCGGCTGAACTCGACCTGCACGCGCGCCCTGGCGATCTCCGGGAAGCCGAGCCGGCGGCTGGTGGCCTTGCGGCCCTTGACCCCGGGAACCTCGACGTCCAGACCGTCCTCGTCGACCTTCAGGATCCGGGCGATCAGCTCGCCGCCCTCGGTCAGCTGGAACTTCACGAGCCGGTCGGTGGCGCGCACGAAGTGCCGGTGTTCGGTGAGGAGGCGCTCCGCGCCGGGGGTGCCGACCTCCAGGTCGTACGCCGCGTCGCCCATCGCGTTGGTCTCGTCGAGCTTCGCCGAGAGCGCACGGCTCACATCGGCGATGGCGTCCAGATCGGCTCCGGTGTCGGAGTCGACGACCACGCGCAGCACCCGCTTGCGTCCGACGGAGTCCACGGCGATCTCTTCGAGATCCAGTCCCTGGGAGGTGACGAGCGGTTCGAGCAGCTCTCGCAGCCTCTCGCTCTGGGTGGTGCTCATCCGGGTGACTCCTCGGCCGCGTGTGCTGTTGTGGGATGGGTCGCGTGTCTGGTCAAAGGGTATCCGGTCGCGGGCACTGTTGCGTGCGTGTGCCTCCGGCGGTGGGGCGGGCGCCTTCCAGCTCGGGGGGGCTGTTGTTCGTTGGCGGGTGCGGGTCGTGGGGGGCTGGTCGCGCCGTTCCCCGTGCCCCTGGGGTGGGTTCACTGAGCCGGTGACATGAGGCGCAGGGATGCGCGGGTACCGTGATCACGGCGGGCTGCCCTCCCGCCCGTGTGTTCGTACGAGCCCCCCGAGGACGTCAGCCGTGCCGTACCCCCCACCCTTGCGCGCCCCCTCGGGGCCGCGCAGAAGAACCCTGCTCGCCTCGGCCGCCGGGGCCGCCCTGCTGGTGGGGTGTTCGGCTGGGCCGGACTCCGGTGGCAGCAGCGCCGCGTCGGCTTCTGAGCGGGCACGCGCGCGTGCCGCGCGGGACAGCCAGGGGCTGCTGGAGCGGTACGACGCCGTGCTCGCCGCGCACCCGGGGCTGGCGCAGCGGCTGGGCCCGCTGCGGGCCCAGGTGGCCGCGCATGTCCGGGCGTTCACGGACGGTACGACGCCCAAGCCCGCGAAGTCCTCGGCCTCCCCGTCCGCCGAGCCGGCCGTCCCGGCCGCCGAGAGGGACGCCCTCGCCGACCTGGCCGCCGCCGAGCGCACGCTGGCCGACCGGCGTGCCAAGGCCCTGCTGGAGGTGCCGGGCGAGCTGGCGCGGCTGCTGGCGTCGGTGGCGGCGGCCGGGGCCACGCACGCGTACCTGCTGACGGAGGGGGCGAAGTGAGCGACGAGGCGAGGTCGGCCGAGCTGAGGGCGCTGCAGGCGGCGCTGGCGGCGGAGCACGCGGCGGTGTACGGCTACGGTGTCGTCGGCGGCAAGATCAGCGCGGCCCGCCGGACCGAGGCACGGGCGGCGTACGACGCCCACCGGGCGCGCCGGGACGCGCTGACCCGCGAGGTCCGTGAGCTGGGCGGGCAGCCGGTCGCCGCGAACGCCGCGTACGCGCTGCCGTTCCCGGTGCCCGACGCGGCGGCAGCCGTGCGGCTCGCCGCCCGGCTGGAGGAGCGGGTGGCGGGCGTCTACGCGGACCTGGTGCGGGCGGCGACGGGCGCGCGGCGCGGTGCGGCCGCCGCAGCGCTGCGGGAGGCCGCGGTGCGCGCGGTGCGCTGGAGCGGGGAGAGCGTAGCCTTCCCTGGGCTCGCCGAGCGGTCCTCCGGCGAAGGGACCGGCGCGGCCGGTACGACACCCTCGGCCTCCGCCTCGGTGACCCCGTGAGCCCGTGAGGCCGTAGACACCTCGTACGACAGGACCCGGACTGGAAGGAAACGACTCGCGCATGGCTTTCGAACCGCCGCCGCGCCTGGTACGGGCGCTCGGTGAGACGGCACCGGCCGGGGACGACTGGCTCGCCCGGCTGCCCACGATCGCCGAACAGGCCGTTGCCAGGCACGAGTTGACGGTGGAGCGGGTTCAGGTGCCGGGCGGGCGCAGCAGCCTGGTGGTGCTGGTGCGGCGGGCCGACGGCACCCCGGCCGTGCTGAAGTTGGCCCCGCCCCGGGCCCGTCCGGAGAGCGAGCGGGCGGCGCTGGCGCACTGGGGCGGGCTGGGCGCCGTACAGCTGCTGGGAGCCGGTGCGGAGGACGGTGTGCTGCTGCTGGAGCGGCTGCACCCGGATGTCTCCGTGCGGTCGCTGCCGGAGGCGAAGGCGCTGCTGGAGGCCGCGGGCACGCTGCGGCGGCTGTGGGTCGAGCCGCCGGCCGGTCATGCCTTCGAGACCGTCGCCGAGCGCACGGGGCGCCAGGCGGCGGCGATGCGGGCGGGTGCGGAGGCCGACCCCGAGGTGGCGCCGCTGGTCGACGCGGCGCTCGCGGCCCGCGAGGAGCTGCTGGCGGCGCCGCCCGAACACCGGTTGCTGCACGGCACGTTCCGGCAGAGCAAGGTGCTGGCCGGGGAGCGGTGGCCGTGGCTCACGGTGGGCCCTGATCCGGTGGTGGGTGAGTGCGCGTTCGACCTGGCGCGGCTGGTGCGGGACCGGGTGGAGGACCTGATCGCGACACCGGCGGGTGCGGCGACGACGCGGCGCCGCATCAAGCGGCTCGCCGAGTCGCTGGAAGTGGATCAGGAGCGACTGCGGGGGTGGACGCTGTTCCGGGCGGTGGAGTCCGGGGTGCGGGCGCGCCGGGTCGGGCGACCGAAGGACGGGGAGCTTCTGCTGGAGTTCGCCGGGTGGCTGTAGAGCCGACGGAGCCCCCTGAGCGCATCTCAGGGGGCTCGTTGACGTTTGCGTGCTACGCCGCCAGACGGGCGATCGCGTCCTCGACGGTGAGTTCCTCGCGCTCGCCGGTCTTGCGGTCCTTCAGTTCCAGGACGCCCTCGCCGGAGCGGCGGCCGGCGACCAGGATCTGCGGGACGCCGATCAGCTCGGCGTCGGTGAACTTCACGCCCGGGGAGACGCCGGCCCGGTCGTCGACCAGGACGCGGAGGCCCGCGGCGGCCAGCTTCTCGGCGACGTCGAGGGCCAGCTCGGTCTGCAGGGCCTTGCCGGCGGCGACCACGTGCACATCGGCCGGGGCGACCTCCTTGGGCCACACCAGTCCCTTGTCGTCGGCGCTCTGCTCGGCGATGGCCGCGACCGCGCGGGAGACGCCGATGCCGTAGGAGCCCATGGTCACACGGACCGGCTTGCCGTTCTGGCCGAGGACGTCGAGCTTGAGGGCGTCGGTGTACTTGCGGCCCAGCTGGAAGATGTGGCCGATCTCGATGGCGCGGTCCAGGTTCAGGCCGGTGCCGCACTTGGGGCAGGGGTCGCCCTCCCGCACCACGACGACGTCCACGTAGTCGTCGACCTCGAAGTCACGGCCGGCGACGACGTTCTTGGCGTGGGTCTGGTCCTTGTTGGCGCCGGTGATCCAGGAGGTGCCGGGGGCCACGCGCGGGTCGGCGACGTACTTGACCTTCTCGCCCAGGCCCTGCGGGCCGACGTAGCCGCGGACCAGGTCGGGACGGCCGGCGAAGTCCGCCTCGGTGACCATCTCGACGACGGCCGGGGCGAAGTGCGCCTCGACCTTGTCCAGGTCGACCTCGCGGTCGCCGGGCACGCCGACGGCGACGATCTCGCCGTCCACCTTGACCAGCAGGTTCTTCAGCGTGGCGGAGGCGGGGACGCCGAGGGAGGCGGCCAGGGTCTCGATGGTCGGGGTGTCCGGGGTGGGGATCTCCTCCAGCGCGGGCACGTCCGAGGCGTCGACCGGCTTGAGCGCGTAGGTGATCGCCTCCGTGTTGGCGGCGAAGTCGCAGTTCGGGCAGTCGGCGAAGGTGTCCTCGCCGGCCTCGGCCGGGGCCAGGAACTCCTCCGACTTCGAGCCGCCCATCGCACCGGCGGTGGCCGCGCAGATGCGGTAGTCCAGGCCGAGGCGCTCGAAGATCCGCTGGTAGGCCTCGCGGTGCAGGGCGTACGACTGCGCGAGCCCCTCGTCCTCCAGGTCGAAGGAGTACGAGTCCTTCATCAGGAACTCGCGGCCGCGCAGGATGCCGGCGCGGGGGCGGGCCTCGTCACGGAACTTGGTCTGGATCTGGTAGAGGATCACCGGCAGGTCCTTGTAGGACGTGCACTGGTCCTTGACCAGGAGGGTGAAGATCTCCTCGTGGGTGGGGCCGAGGAGGTAGTCGCCGCCCTTGCGGTCCTTGAGGCGGAACAGCTCCTGGCCGTACTCGTCCCAGCGGCCGGTCGCCTCGTACGGCTCCCGGGGCAGCAGGGCGGGGAGGGTGACCTCCTGGGCGCCGATGGCGTCCATCTCCTCGCGGACGATCCGCTCGACGTTGGAGAGGACCTTCTTGCCGAGGGGCAGCCAGCTCCAGATGCCGGCGGCCGTGCGGCGGACGTAACCGGCGCGGACGAGGAGCTTGTGGCTGAGGACCTCGGCGTCCGCCGGGTCGTCGCGCAGCGTCTTCGCCATCAACTGGGACATGCGCTGGACCGGTGCGTTGGCCATGGTTCTCGTACTCCTGCCGGGTAAGGGTGATGGCATAGGAGGTTAGCCGGGCTGCCTGTGCCGGTGGAAATCGGATTCGCCCCGGCTCTACTTGCGGCGCAGTGGCAGGTGGGCGCCCATCACGGCGTACGGCTTCGGCGCGCTCGGGAAGTGGACCTGGCGGGCGAGGTCGACATAGCCGAGGGAGAAGTACAGACCGCGGGCGGGACTGTCGGTGTCGATCGCGGAGAGGATCGAGCGGGGCTCGGCGGCGGTGTCGGTGATCGCGGTGATCAGGCGGCGCCCGATGCCCCGGTTCTGGTGACGGGGGTGGACGTGCAGTTCCGTGATCACGAAGGAGTCGTCCAGCCAGAAGTCGTTGCCGGTGGCGCGGAGGTACGGCTCCACCACGGTGGACCACCAGTGGGTGCGGGAGTTCGGCATGCCGTAGACGAAGCCGACGAGGTGACCGCCGACGGTGGCGCCGAGGGCCCGCGCGCCCGGGAACTGCATATGGCGCTGGACGATCTGCCGGCGTACGGCGACCTCGTCGGGGCCGAGTCCGAAGGCTACGGCCTGGACGGCCAGGGCCTCGTCGACGCGGGCAACGAGGTCCAGGGGGCCGATCACGAGGTCCATGCCGGGAGCGTACAGCGGCTTCAGAACAGGACGCTCATGAAGGCGCCGACCTCCTGGAAGCCCACGCGGCGGTACGTCCTTCTCGCCGCCGTGTTGAAGTCGTTCACGTACAGGCTGACGACCGGGGCCACGTCGGCGAGGGCATAGCGCAGGACCGCCGCCATGCCGGGGGCGGCCAGGCCCCTCCCCCGGTACTCGGGGGCCACCCAGACGCCCTGGATCTGGCAGGCGTGGCTGGTCGCCGCGCCGATCTCCGCCTTGAAGACGACCTTGCCGTGCTCGTCGAGGCGGGCGAAGGAGCGGCCGGAGCCGACGAGTTCGGCGACGCGGGCCTGGTAGAGCAGGCCGCCGTCACCGGCCATCGGCGATACGCCGACCTCCTCGGTGAACATCGCCACGCAGGCCGGCATGATCGCTTCCATCTCGTCCTTGCGGACGCGGCGGACATAGGGGTCGGGGGCGATGTCGGCGGGCATGCGGTCGGTGACCATCAGCGGCTGGTGGGCGCGCACCTCGCGGGCGGGGCCCCAGTGGGGTTCCAGCAGGCGCCACAGCGAGGCGGTGGCATCGGCGGGCCCGACGATCGAGGAGCAGCGGCGGCCGGCCCTTCTCGCCCGGTCCGCGAAGGCGCGGATGGCGCGGGGGGTGGCGCAGACCGGGACCAGGTTGGCGCCCGCGTAGCACAGGGACGTGAGCATGCCGTCCTCGTACCAGCCCCACATCTCGCCGCCGAGCCGCCAGGGGTCGAGGCCCGCGACCTGCACCCGGGAGGTCACGAAGGCGTTCGCGACCGGCTCGCGGCCGAGGACGGCGAGCGCGGCGTCAAGGTCGCTCGGTTCGAGCACCCGTGAGGTGGTCTGGGTCAACACGTGCGGGGCCTCACCCTGGGGTTCTGCTGGTCCCGGCACTGTACCTCGTGCGATTGTGCGGCGCCTCGGGGTGACGAAAGGGGGACCTACCTGCGAGGAAGCTCTCGGCGGAGGTCTTCCTGGGCCTCGCGCGGGCACAGCGGTACAACGCCGAAGGTGATCTTCTACTGTCCCGATAGTCCCGCGGGGCGTCCCACTTCCAGCCGAAGTAGTCGGGGAGGCGCAGTGCCTCGTGGAACTGATCACCCTTCGAGCACGTCGGTCACGTATTCACCAAGCTCGGGCGGCAGTTGCTCGATGCGGATCTCCTGCAGCTGTGAGACATGGTCAAGACGAACATGGCCTGTTGACATCAACTCAAGGATGGCGTGAAGCTCGGCCTCCAGGGCCGAGTTCTCCTCCTCGGAAACCGCAGCCGCCGACAGCAGCGTCGCCAAGGCCGAAGCCTGAGCGGGCGAGTAGGCACTCAAACGGTCAGTAACTTCGTCAGCCGCGCGTTCACGCACGCCCGATTCGATATCCAGGACCTTACGCACTATTTCGATATATTCTCGGGATTCCATACACGAAACCTTGGTAATCAATACGGCAGTGGATATTGGCTCGGCCAGGGCATGTGTGTGCCGTTGGCCGCGTCGGGGTTGTAGTGCGGACTGTTTGGGTTGTGGACTTGCCGATGGTACAGGTTCCCCGCGTCATCCTGGTATTTGCCGCCGATCGAGATGCGGTAGACGTCGCCGTTCGCCGCATTCGAGCCCGCCGGGGCAGTTCCATCCTTATCATGCACCCGAAGTCGAACGGTGTTCCCCGTCTCAGGATCTTTCCATTTGTATTCGACTCCCTTTTGCGCACCCCCGTTGGGATCCGGTTTGAGAACGCGCACCTCCGCGTCATCGGGCACGATGTCTAGTGGATTATGGTTCCTCAGATCCCACCCACCGTCCTTGATACGGGGCGGGTAGGGACTCAAACCGAGCGGATCAGCCCACGCATGCGGGTTGGACACATATGCGATGGGATTGGGTGAGGGCTCCAGGCCGAGGGGATCGGGGGTGGCGTAACGGGCGGTTTCGGGGTCGTAGTGGCGGAAGTGGTTGTAGTGCAGGCCGGTTTCCGGGTCGTAGTACTGGCCCGGGAACCGGAGGGGTGTATAGGTGGTGCTGTCCGTTGCCCACGCTGTGGTTCCCCACAGGGTGCTTCGGGTGCGCCAGGCGATGTCACCCTGTTCATCTATGAGTTCGCTCGGGGTGCCGACGAGGTCGGTGACTATGGCGAAGAAGCGGGAGTCAATTTCCTCCCGGGGTGCGTCTGCCGCTGTGATGCGCTCTGTTTGGGACAGGGGGCGGTGGCCCTCGTGGTCCCAGGTGAGAGTGACCGGGTTGGGAAGGGACGAAGACGTCGTAGTCTGTTCACAGAGAGTTGTGCCGTCCCAGGCGAAGTCCACCCTTTCCAGCACCGTTTCGCCGTCTTCCGCCAGCCGGAGTTTTGCTGTGCGGCGGCCCAGGGGGTCGTAGGTGTAGCGCCAGCGGGTGCCGTCCGGGGTGGTCACCGAGATAAGGCGGTCTTCGGCGTTCCATTCGTAGCGCCAGGTGTCCGGCTTCCTCGAAAGGCGGGTCTTCTGGCGGAGGGTAACGCGGCCGAGCGCATCGTGTTCGTAGCGGACGTTGCCCGCTCGGGTGATGCGGGTGCCCGTGTAGGAGCGGGGGCCCATTGCCTCCGTGCCCGGGTGGTTCGTCGGCCAGGTCGCTTCTGTTTGGTTGCCTGCCTCGTCGTAGGCGTAGCGTTCCGACCAGTTCGCCGCGTGGACCGCTGTCACCCGGCCCGTCGCGTCCAGGTCGAAGCGGCGGGTGCCTGAGAGGTGGTCGTCTATGGCGGTCAGGTTGCCGTCGGCGCGGTAGGTGTACGCCCTTCTTTGCAGCATGCGGCCCTGTGTGCCGGTCACCGACTGGGTGGTCAGGCGGCCAAGGGGATCGAAGGTGTGGGCCAGGGTGATGGTTTCGCCTATGTGGCGGGTCAGTTCGCGGCCCGCCTCGTCGTAGGCGAAGTCGATCGTACGGCCGTTGGTGGTCAGCTGGGTGCGGTTGCCGGCCGCGTCGTACGTCCAGGTGCTGTGGGCGCCGGTGGGGGTGGTGCGGGCTGTGCGGCGGCCCAGGGTGTCGTAGGCGTACGTCACCGTGCGGCCGTTGACCGTCTCCGAGTGCAGGCGGCCGTAGCGGTCGCGCAGCAGCGTCAGTATCGTGCCGTCCGGGCCCGTGGCCTGGGCGAGGTTGTCGGTGAAGTCGTAGGCGTAGGTGGTGACGGCGCCTGCGGCGTTCTTCGTGGTGATGCGGCCCAGGGCGTCGCGTTCGAAGGCCGTCACCTCGCCGAGAGCGTTCCGGCGGGAGACCAGGCGGCCGGCGGCGTCGTGCTCGTACGTCAGCGTGCGGTCGTCGAAGTCCGTCTCCGACAGCAGGCGGCCAGCGCCGTCGTAGGCGTACTCCCACGTCAGGCCCTGGGGGTTCGTCACCTTCGTCAGGCGCAGTTCCGCGTCGTGGGCGAATTCGTAGCGGACGCCGTCCGGGCCCGTGCGGGCCGACAGGAGGTCGAAGTGGGTGTATTCGAAGTGGGTGACGCCGCCGAGGGGGTCGGTGTGGCTGGTGCAGTTGCCCTCGCCGTCGTACGTCCAGCTCTCCGACGTGCCGTCCGGGGCCGTGCGGCGGGCCAGTTGGCCTTCCACCGTCCATTGCAGGTGGGTCGTCGCGCCGGTGGGGTCCGTGATCGCGATCGGGCGGCCGAAGGCGTCCCGTGTGTAACGGGTGACCGCGCCGAGTGGGTCGGTGACCTCGATCGGCAGGCCCGCGCGGTTGCAGAGCACCCTGGTCGTGTGGCCCAGCGGATCCGTGACCGATGTCAGGTGGCCGGCCTGCGTGTAGGTGAAGTGCGTTGCCTGGGACGCCGGGTCCGTCATAGACGTCCGGTTGCCCCGCTCGTCGTACGTACGGCGGTGGGTGTTGCCGTCAGGGCCGGTCACCTTTACCGGCAGGCCGAGGTCGTTGTACTCCGCTCTCGCCTCGCGGCCGTCCGGGCGGATGACCGAGAGCAGGTTGCCCTCGTCGTCGTAGCGGAACGTCGTCGTGTGGCCCAGGGGGTCCGTCGTGGACAGCAGGCGGTTGTAGCGGTCGCGGGTGAAGTGGGTGGCCGCGCCCAGCGGGTCTATCTCCGTGACGACCTGGCTGTTGGCGTTGATCAGGTAGCGGCGGGTGTGGCCCTCGCCCGTCACCGTGGTGGTGACGCGGTGGCCGGTCGCCGGGTCCGTCTCGTCGTACGACAGACGCAGGGCCATGTGGCCGTGGGAGCCGCTCTCGGCGATGCAGCGGTCCCGGTTGTCGTACTCGTACGTGTAGCTGCGATTGTTCGTGTCCGTCCAGGACACCACCCGGGCGCGGTCGTCGTACGCGAAACGCAGGGGCAGACCCGAGGAGTTGATGACCTCCGTCAGGTGGCCTTCGGGTGAGTAGGCGTAGCGCTTGATCTCCTGGTCCGTGCCGTCGGGCGCCGCGCCCGCCAGGTGCAGGGCCGTGACCCGGTCGCCGGATGTGGTGATCTTCAGGCGGTAGCCGCCGGAGGAGACGATCGCCAGCGGGGTGCCCTCGGCGTCGTACTCGAAGGTCAGCCAGTTGCCGTTGCGGTCGTCCATCTGCTCCAGGACCGCGCGGTCCTCGCCCCGGTCGGCGAAGTGCCACACCCGGCCCGAGCGGGGGTCCGTGACCGTGTAACCGCCCTCCACCCGGGCCAGCGGCCAGCGCTTGCTGCCGTGGGTGGGGAGCGTGGGGGCGCCGGGCTGGGGGTGGGGGTAGCTCAGGAGGAGGCCGTCCTCCGTGACGAAGATGACGCCCTCGGTGTCGATCGCCAGGTGCTGGTCGACCGTCGAGGACCAGGACGGGCCGAACCAGTGGCCCAGGCGGTAGCCGGACTCCACGCGGCGGGTGAAGACCAGGGGCAGGGTGCCGGGCAGGGTGATGTCGGTCTGCGGCAGGTACATCTTGCCGGTGACCAGGTCCACCGGGTCGGTGTTGTCGTCCTGGACCTTGTTGCCCGGGTTCTCCGCCACGCCCTCCGGGTCCTCGCCCGCGGCCTGGCGGGCCGTGCTCCGCGCGTCACCCGCCGCCACGTCACCCAGCCCGTCCAGCTCACTGGGCAGCGCCCGGGCGCCGGGGATCGAGATGCCGTCGAACAGGGCTCCGAAGCCGCCCGCCTCGCCTGCGACCTTGGCCATGGCGCCGGCGCCGCCGAACATGCCGCCGAAGACTATGCCGGACGTCGCCGCGTCGCTCGCCTCGTCCAGGCTGAAGCCCTTGCTCTCGCCGGTGGCGATGGCGACCGGCTGGCTGACCGCCAGGTCCACGGTGACCGACTCCACGCCGCCTATCGCGGCCGTTGCCAGGGTCGTACCCGCGATCGTGGCGATCTCCGTGGAGACCTCGATGCCCAAGGTCCCGGCCAGTTCCACGATGCCCGCCGTGGCCGCCGCCGCCGCGCCCTCGGAGATACCGGCCGTGAAAATGGCCAGCGCGGTGCCCGCGACGATGGTCGCGCCGACGATCTCCAGCTCGTGCTCCAGGCGCGTGACCGCCTTGTGCACGGCGTCGGCGTACTTGTCGAGCGCCCTGGCCATGTCCCGGGCGGCGTCGGCCATGTCCTTCAGCCAGCCGTGCCCGTTGTAGTAGTAGCGGCGCCAGAACGGGTCGTCGAAGGCGGAGATCGCCTCGCCCTTGTTGTCCTCGATGATGTGCCGCGCCGTCTTGTTCGCCGCGGACAGCACGTTCTCGATGTCGTCGGCGAAGGCCCGCCAGGCCTTGGCCGCCTCCCGCAGTCCGTGCTCGTCGGCCGCCGGCCACCACATGCCGGTCATGTCCTGGACGATCTGCTTCGCCTTGTCGGCCGCGCTCACTTCGGCTGGCCCCCGCCCTGCCCGTGGCCCTGCACATGGATCCGGCTGAACATCGAGCGGACCAGCTGCTCGTTGTCGATGTGGCCGTCCGCCATGTCGCTCATCGCCTCATGGATGCTGGCCAGGCCCTGGGCGAGGATGTCCGCCGCGTGCTCGATCTTCGTGACGTTCGGGCCGTACGCCTGGTGGAACTCCTTGCCCTGCTTGTCGTCGCCCCACGGCGAACCCGCCGCCGCAAGCGCCGTCTTGAGCTTGTTCAGCGCCTTGGTGAGATCCTGGCTGTGCGTCTGGAAATGCGGAGCCGTCTGCTTCAGATCAGCGATCTTGATATCGAGTATCTTGCCGTCGCCGCCGCTGCCGCCCTGGTCACCCATGGTGCCGCGTCCCTCCCCGTCAGCCTGCACATCAGCCCGAAAACACTAGTAGGCAAGACGAGTTCGCAATCGGGACCGGCACCAAAGGGGCGGTAAAACTCCGCTCAAGATTGGACAAGATCGAGGAACGCCTGCCAGGCAGCCGGGGGCAGGGCGAGGGCGGGGGCCGTGGCGGGGTTCTGCTTCGAGTCTCGTACGTGGATGGTGGAGCGCTCCCCCAGTTCCCTGACCGTCGAGCGATCGATGAAGAGGCGGCTGCTCTTGTATGCCTCCACGTACGCGATCCTGCGCCCTTTCGTCGTCTCGATCAAGGTGAATCGTCCGGAGAGGGCCGCATGCTCCTCGCGAGCGTCCGGCATTACCTGGATCTCCACGTTGGTCCGTTGACCGATGAGCAGGATCTGCTCCAACTGGCCCCGCACTACCTCCCGTCCACCCAGCCCTTTCCGTAGAACCGCCTCTTCCATCACGAAGCTGATGGTGGGCATCGGCTTCCGCCCGAAGATCTCCTGACGAGCCAACCGGGCCGTCACGCGCTGTTCGATCGTCGCCTCATCCAGCGGGGGACGCCGGACGGTGAAGACCGCCCGCGCGTAGTCCTCGGTCTGAAGCAGACCGGGCACGGTCTGCACGGCGAAGAAGTGCAACGCGACAGCCTTCTTCTCCAGCGGCCGCCGCATCTTGTAAGAACGCCGGGTACTGCGCTTTCTCCATCTCCTCGATGAAATCGACCAGCACCCCCTGCGCGCCCAGCACCTCATCAGCGTGCCTGATGAACCTCGCCGATGGAATGCGCCTCCCCTGCTCGAACGACGCGATGGTCGCCGCCGAGTACCCGGTATGGGAACCGAGTTCGGCGCGTTCCATGCCCGCCTGAGTCCGCAGCCGCTTCAACAACCGCCCGAAGATGAGCGGAACAGCCGAATCGATCCCGGACTCGCCCTCCGGCTCCGTCACTTCAGGCTCCGCCTGCGCTTCCTCGCTCACATACACCCCCAATTCCCTCGCGCCACCGCCGGTCACAGCGCGCCCGTGTAGAGCGGCACCCCTCGCTCGTACAACGCGGGTTGGTCAAGGTGCGGCCGCTGTTCAACGTTACTGAGCGTGCGCGAGCGTAAGCGGCATGACGTCGGAAATCTCCACCCGCGAATTCGCCATGCGCTTCACCTCCACCCCACGCGGCGCACGCCTCGCCCTGCGGCTCGTCTCGCTCCGGCTGGACGAGTGGGGGCACGCCTACGACGGCCCCGTGAACGAAGCCGTCACACTCATCGCCGCCGTGGCGAATGCGGTCCGGCACGGGCACGTACCCGGGCGGGACTTCCGTCTCCGGCTCACCGAGTCGTCCGGCACCCTGCGCCTGGAGGTCTCCGACACCCGTACCGAGCGGCTGCCCGAGCGGCGGGTCCCGACCGGCGAGTCCGGGCGAGGGCTGGTCCTGGTCGGGGCGCTCGCCGACAAGTGGGGCGTCACGCCGCTACAGCCCGGCAAATCCATCTGGGCGGAGGTATGGCTGAGTCCCGCCACCCAGGGGTGACGGGACTCACGAAAGCAGGCAAAGATCAGCCGGCCACCGACACCGACGGCTCGCCGGAGGCCACGCCGTCCTCCTCCATCTGCTCGGCCAGCTTCATGGCCTCCTCGATGAGGGTCTCCACGATCTTGGACTCGGGGACCGTCTTGATGACCTCGCCCTTGACGAAGATCTGGCCCTTGCCGTTGCCGGAGGCGACACCGAGGTCGGCCTCGCGGGCCTCGCCCGGGCCGTTCACCACACAGCCCATGACGGCCACCCGCAGCGGGACCTCCATGCCCGTGAGGCCCGCCGTGACCTCCTCGGCCAGCTTGTAGACGTCCACCTGGGCCCGGCCGCAGGACGGGCAGGAGACGATCTCCAGGCCGCGCTGGCGCAGGCCGAGGGACTGCAGGATCTGGAGGCCGACCTTGACCTCCTCGACGGGGGGAGCCGACAGGGACACGCGGATGGTGTCGCCGATGCCCTGCGAGAGCAGCGCGCCGAACGCCACCGCCGACTTGATCGTGCCCTGGAAGGCCGGGCCCGCCTCCGTCACGCCGAGGTGGAGCGGGTATTCGCACTGCTCGGCGAGCTGGCGGTAGGCCTCGATCATGACGACCGGGTCGTTGTGCTTGACGGAGATCTTGATGTCCCGGAAGTCGTGCTCCTCGAAGAGGGACGCCTCCCACAGGGCCGACTCGACCAGGGCCTCCGGGGTCGCCTTGCCGTACTTCTGGAGCAGGCGCTTGTCCAGGGAGCCGGCGTTCACACCGATGCGGATCGGGGTGCCGTGGTCCTTGGCGGCCTTGGCGATCTCCTTGACCTTGTCGTCGAACTGCTTGATGTTGCCGGGGTTCACACGGACCGCCGCGCAACCCGCCTCGATGGCGGCGAAGACGTATTTGGGCTGGAAGTGGATGTCCGCGATCACCGGGATCTGGGACTTCTTCGCGATGGTCGCCAGGGCGTCCGCGTCGTCCTGGGTCGGGCACGCCACGCGCACGATCTGGCAGCCGGACGCCGTCAGCTCGGCGATCTGCTGAAGGGTGGCGCCGATGTCCGACGTACGGGTCGTGGTCATCGACTGGACCGAGACGGGCGCGTCTCCGCCGACCGCCACGCTTCCGACCTGGATCTGCCGGCTCTTCCGGCGCTCGGCGAGCTTGGTCGGAACGGACGGCATGCCGAGAGAAATCGCAGTCATCTGCTGTGCAACCCCAAGTCGTGGATCAAGGTCCGGTCCCGTCTACGGGCGGGCTCCAGGCTTCGAGATTACGGTACGGGCCCAGGCGCCAGCACATCCCACCCGGTAAACACACCCGATGGAATGCGGCCCGGAACACCGGGTTCCGGGCCGCCTCCAACGCCGTATGGCTAAGAGATTTTCACGGGGTTAACGACATCCGCCACCAGGACCAAGATCGTAAAGCAGACGAAGATCCCCGCCACCACATACGCGACCGGCATCAGCTTCGCCACGTCGAACGGACCGGGGTCCGGGCGGCGCAGCACCCGGGCGACGTTGCGTCGCAGGGCCTCCCACAGGGCGCCCGCGATGTGGCCGCCGTCGAGCGGGAGCAGCGGGAGCATGTTGAACAGGAACAGGGAGAGGTTGAAGCCGGCGAGCAGCATCACGAACATCGCCACCTGCTGGGAGGCGGGGATGTTCAGGGTGGCGATGTCGCCGGTGATGCGGGCCGCGCCGATGATGCCCACCGGGGAGTCCGGCTGGCGCGGGGCGTTGCCCAAGGCGGCGTCCCACAGGGCCGGGATCTTGGCGGGCAGGGCGGCGAGGGAGTCGACGGCGTCGCCGACCCTGTCGGTCATCCAGGTGACGGACTGACCGAGGTCCTGGTGGACGACGCCGGTGGCGGCGCTGAAGCCGAGGAAGCCGGCCTTGACGTACTTGCCCTGGACGTACTGGCCGCTGGAGTCCTTCTTGGCGACCAGGTTGGTGGCGATCCTGGCGTGCAGGGTGAGCTGCTTGCCGTCGCGCTGGACGACGATCGGGACGGTCTTGCCGGCGCTGTCCCGGATCAGGTCCGAGAGGGTGTTCCAGTCCTGGGTCGGCTTGCCGTCGAAGGAGACGATCTTGTCGCGCTTCTTCATGCCGGCGGCCTGGGCCGGGGAGGCCGGGTCGGACTTCTTGCAGCTGTCGCGGTTCTCGCTCTGGGCGATGACGCAGGGCGAGACGGAGGAGACGGTGGTGGTCTGCTGCTGGATGCCGAAGCCCATCAGGACCGTGAAGAACAGGGCGATCGCGAGGATCAGGTTCATGAACGGGCCCGCGAACATGACGATCACGCGCTTCCAGGGCTTGCGCGTGTAGAACATGCGCGTCTCGTCGCCGGGCTGGAGCTCCTCGAAGGCGGCCGAGCGGGCGTCCTCGATCATGCCGCGCCACGGGGAGGTGGAGCGGGCGGAGACGCGGCCCTGGTCGTCGGGCGGGAACATGCCGATCATGCGGATGTAGCCGCCGAGCGGGACCGCCTTGATGCCGTACTCGGTCTCGCCCTTCTTCCGCGACCAGATGGTCGGGCCGAAGCCGACCATGTACTGCGGCACGCGGATGCCGAAGAGCTTGGCCGTGGACAGGTGCCCCAGCTCGTGCCACGCGATCGAGACGAGCAGGCCGACCGCGAAGACCAGTATGCCGAGGATGAACATCAAGGTCGTCATGCACGCGCCTCCGCGGTCGCCGTCGTGGCTGTGAGTTCGCGGGCCCGGGCGCGTGCCCAGGCCTCCGCTTCGAGGACGTCCGACACGGTGAGTGAAGTTCCCGCGGCCGGGGTGCCGTGCTCCTCGACCACCCGGGTGACGGTCTCCATGATGCCGTTGAAGGGCAGTGCGCCGTTGCGGAAGGCCTCGACGCACTCCTCGTTGGCCGCATTGAACACCGCGGGGGCCGTGCCCGCGAGCTGCCCCACGTGCCGGGCGAGGTTCACCGAGGGGAAGGCCTCGTTGTCCAGCGGGAAGAACTCCCAGGTGGAGGCCTTGCTCCAGTCGAAGGCGGGCGCCGCGTCGGGGACGCGTTCGGGCCAGCCCAGACCGATGGCGATGGGCCCGCGCATGTCGGGGGGCGTCGCCTGGGCGATCGTGGATCCGTCGGTGAACTCGACCATCGAGTGGACATACGACTGGGGATGCACGACCACCTCAATGCGGTCGAAGGGAATGTCGTAGAGGAGGTGTGCCTCGATGACCTCCAGGCCCTTGTTGACGAGGGTCGCGGAGTTGATCGTGATCACGGGGCCCATCGCCCAGGTGGGGTGGGCGAGGGCGTCCTCGACGGTCACCTGGGCCAGGTCGGCCTTCGTACGGCCGCGGAAGGGCCCTCCGGACGCCGTGACGACCAGCTTGCGTACGTCGGCCCGCGTCCCGGCGGCCAGTGCCTGGAAGAGGGCGGCGTGCTCGGAGTCGACCGGGATGATCTGTCCCGGCTTGGCGAGCGCCTTGACCAGCGGTCCGCCGACGATCAGGGACTCCTTGTTGGCGAGCGCCAGGGTGCGGCCGGCCTCCAGGGCGGCGAGGGTGGGCGCGAGGCCGATGGAGCCGGTGATGCCGTTCAGCACGGTGTGGCAGTCGGAGGCGGCGACCTGGGTGGCCGCGTCCGGTCCGGCGAGGATCTCGGGGAGCGGCTCGCCGGGGCCGTACTCGGCGGCGAGCGCCTCGCGCAGGGCCGGTACGGCGTCCTCGCGGGCGACCGCGACGGTCCGTACGCGCAGCCGGCGGGCCTGCTCGGCGAGGAGGGCGATGCGGCCGCCGTTCGCGGACAGGGCGGTGACCCGGAACCGGTCGGGGTGGCGCAGCACGAGGTCGATGGCCTGGGTGCCGATGGATCCGGTGGAGCCGAGGATCACCACGTCCTTGGGGCCGTCGCCCGCGAGAGGGTCGTAGACGAGGTGGGGATCGGCGAGGGGTGCCGGATGGGCGGGGCTGTCGGTCATCCCCCCATTGTTGCCCCAACCGGTGACGGCACGGACACGGCGTCCCTCGCGCGGGTGTGTCCGTACTCTTCGTCACGGTTTGCGATGGTTCTCCTGATCTGCGGTCACCGTGAAGATCGGGGTCCGTCCGGTCGGGATCAACCCGTTGGGACGCAACCATGGGAAATCGCGCGCACGCGGTGGCCGTCGATGGCATCCTTCCGGTGCAGCCCGTCATGGAGGGCGAAAGAGGGGGAGTACCACCATCATGAATCGCATGCGCGCGACCGCGGCCGTCCTGGCCACTGCCGGAATGCTGACCGCTGCTCAACTCGGTCTCGCCGGAGCGGCGTCGGCCGCCACGCAGACGCCGCAGAGTTCCGGTTGCCCGGTCGACCTGGTCTATCCGAGCAGCTTCTACATCAACTCGCAGGGCTGGGTGACCAACGGGGGGTTGTACTTCGGCATCAAGAACAAGAGCACGACGAAGAGCTTCAAGAAGGTCAGCTTCACGGTCACGGACGTGAAGAACATCCGTTTCGGCTCGGCCAAGGCCACGGGTGGCAAGGTCACGCACAAGACGTCGACGACGGTGACCGTCTACACGGGCACGCTGAACACGAAGGCGAGCCTCGGGGTGAAGGTGCAGACGCATCTGCTCAACACCCACACCTACAAGGCGAAGTTCACCCTGCACGGCTCGGGCTGGACGTGCGCCGTGGACCAGGGCACCTGGGGCAACTGACCGGCCCCAGGCGCCCGGTCGGCGGGCGGGAGGGCGGCTCAGTCCCCGAAGGGGCGGCGCTCGCTCTCCCGCTTGGACGCTCCAGGGGTCGCGTCGGCGATCCACGGGCCGTCTCCGGACGGGTCGACGACGCCTTCCTCCAGCCAGGTGTAGGACCCGGCGAGCACGCCCTTGACCACCTTGCGGTCGAGGGCGTCGGTGTTGGTCCACAGCCGGTCGAAGAGTTCCTCCACGCGGATGCGGGACTGCCGGCAGAAGGCGTCGGCCAACTGGTAGGCCTCGCGGCCGTGTTCGCCCCGGCTGCGCAGCAGCTCGGCCCGGACGCAGGACGCGCTCATCGCGAACAGTTCGGCGCCGATGTCCACGATCCGCCCGAGGAAGCCCTGCTTGGTCTCCATCCGGCCCTGCCAGCGGGACATGGCGTAGAAGGTGGAGCGGGCCAGTTTGCGGGCGGTGCGCTCGACATAGCGCAGATGCCCGGACAGGTCGATGCCGTACTTGAACTGGCCGTAGGACGTGGGGAGTTGTCCGGGTCCGGCGACCAGTTTGGGCAGCCACTTGGCGTAGAAGACGCTGGCGTTGGCGCCCGCTTTCGCCTTGTCGCTCAGGGACTTTTCGGGGTCGATGAGGTCACCGGCGACGGAGAGGTGGGCGTCGACGGCCTCGCGGGCGATCAGCAGCTGCATGATCTCCGTGGAGCCCTCGAAGATGCGGTTGATGCGCAGGTCGCGCAGGATCTGCTCGGCCGGGACGCCGCGCTCGCCGCGCGCCTTCAGCGACTCGGCGGTCTCGTAGCCGCGGCCGCCGCGGATCTGGACCAGTTCGTCGGCCATCTTCCAGGCCATCTCGGAGCCGTAGAGCTTGGCGAGGGCGGCCTCGATGCGGATGTCGTTGCGGTCCTCGTCGGCCATCTGGGAGGACAGGTCGAGTACGGCTTCGAGGGCGAAGGTCGTCGCCGCGATGAAGCTGATCTTGGAGCCGACGGCCTCGTGCAGTGCGACCGGCTTGCCCCACTGCTCGCGCTCCGCCGACCATTCGCGGGCGATCTTCAGGCACCACTTGCCGGCGCCCGCGCACATCGCCGGCAGTGAGAGCCTGCCGGTGTTGAGGGTGGTGAGCGCGATCTTCAGGCCCGCGCCCTCCGGGCCGATCCGGTTGGCGGCCGGGACCCGGACCTGGTGGAAGCGGGTGACGCCGTTCTCGATGCCGCGCAGGCCCATGAAGGCGTTGCGGTTCTCGACGGTGATGCCCTCCGCGGTCGCCTCCACGACGAACGCGGTGATGCCGCCCTTGTGCCCCTCGGACTTCGGCACGCGTGCCATGACGACGAGCAGGTCGGCCACCACCCCGTTGGTGGTCCACAGTTTCACTCCGTCGAGTACGTAGTCGTCACCGTCGGGTACGGCCGTGGTGGCGAGGCGGGCGGGGTCGGAGCCGACGTCCGGCTCGGTGAGGAGGAAGGCGGAGATGTCGGTGCGGGCGCAGCGGGGCAGGAAGGCGTCCTTCTGCTCCTGGGTGCCGAAGATCTTCAGCGGCTGGGGTACGCCGATCGACTGGTGGGCGGAGAGCAGGGCGCCGACGGCGGGGCTGGCGGAGCCGACCAGGGCGAGGGCCTTGTTGTAGTAGAGCTGGGTGAGGCCGAGGCCGCCGTACTTGGGGTCGATCTTCATGCCGAGGGCGCCGAGTTCCTTGAGGCCGGTGACGACCTCGTCGGGGATGCGGGCCTCGCGCTCGATGCGGGCGGAGTCGATCGTGGACTCGCAGAAGGCGCGGAGCTTGGCGAGGAACTCCTCGCCGCGCCGGACGCTCTCGGGGTCCGGGAGCGGATGGGGGTGGATGAGGTCGAGCCGGAAGCGCCCGAGGAACAGTTCCTTGGCGAAGCTGGGCTTGTGCCAGTCCTGCTGCCGGGCGGCCTCCGCCACCCGGCGTGCCTCGCGCTCGGTGACGGTGGTGCGTGACTTGGTAGGGGCGGACATTGAGGCTCACCTCGCCGCGAAGAGGGACGATTCGGACCGTTCGTTACCGACCAGTGCTACTGGATCGTTGGTACCCGAAACGGGCCGACCCCACCACCCCTCGCGCGGCCATCCGGCCGAAAGCCCGGCCGGAGAGCCGTCACGCGGGTGTGTACCGGCGCTCCGGAGCGCGCCACTTTGCGCCGCCCGGGAAAAGGTGTCGAAGCGCTTCGACAGCCCATGGACACCCCGCCCCGGCCGAGGCCAGTGTCAATCTCACCCTCACTCACCCCCGTCAGCAATGCGCGACAGTCGAAGCGCTTCACAACGCTTGGAGCTCGGATGGTCACCCTCGCCGAGGTCGCGCAGCACGCCGGAGTCTCGGCGAGCACGGTGAGCTATGTCCTCAGCGGCAAGCGGTCCATCTCCGCGACCACCCGGCAGCGCGTCGAGCAGGGCATCCGGGAACTGGGCTACCACCCGAACGCCGGCGCCCGCGCCCTGGCCGGCAAGCGGTCGAACATCATCGCGCTGATGATCCCGCTGCGCACCGACATGTATGTGCCGGTGATGATGGAGATCGCCATCGCGGTGGCCACCACCGCTCGCATCCACGGCTACGACGTCCTGCTGCTCACCGGAGAGGAGGGCCCCGACGCGGTGCGCCGGGTGACCGGCAGCGGTCTCGCCGACGCGATGATCCTGATGGACGTCGAGCTGGAGGACGAGCGGCTGCCGCTGCTCAGGCGTGGGGGTGCCCCCGCTCGAGCGAAGCCGAGAGTGGGGGACGATCAGCCCTGGGTGCTGATCGGCCTGCTGGCCGATACGGCGGGTCTGACCTGTGTGGACCTGGACTGGACGGCGACCGGCGCGCTGTGCGTGGAGCACCTGGCGGGGCTCGGTCACCGTGACATCGCTGTCATAGGCGAGGCCCCGGCCGTCTACGAGCGCCACACCGGTTTCGCCGAGCGCACCCTGGACGGACTGCGCTCCCGGGCCCGCGAGGCGGGCGTACGGCTGCTGCACCGCCCGTGCGACGGCGGCCACGACGCGATGGCCGTGACGCTGGCCCGGATCCTCGACGAGCGCCCGGCGACGACCGGGTTCGTGGCGCAGAACGAGTCGGCGGTGGAGCCGCTGCTCGCGCTGCTGCGCCAGCAGGGCCGGGCCGTGCCGGAGGACGTGTCCGTGGTCGCGATCTGCCCGGACCAGGTCGCCGTGCAGGCCTCGGTGCGGCTGACCTCGGTCGCCATCCCGGCGCAGGAGATGGGCCGGTACGCGGTCGAGCATCTGGTGGCCAAGCTGGACGGACGGGGCGGCGACGAGGTCGTGCTGCTCGCACCCGAGCTGACGGTACGGGCGAGTTCGGGACCGGCACCGGCCGCCTCCTGACCGCACCTTCCCGTGCTCTGGTGCGTCCGGGGCACCCCTCTGCCTGCCTTGTCCCTGTCCCGCGCTCCTTCAGGAGCATGCAGTGAATCAGCCTGCCGTCACGCAGCCCAAGGTCTCCCTCGCCCAGTCCTCCCCCACCACCGGCACCTTCCGTGAGCGGGACGGGGCGCTGGAGTGGAGCGGCCGTCAGGAGACGGTGTGGATCGAGCCGTGGGGTCCGGACGCGGTCCGGGTGCGCGCCCGGCTCGGCGGCCCGGTGCTGGACGGGCTGCCAGGCGCGCTCCTCGACCCCCCGCCCGCCCAGGACGCCACGGTCGGGATCGGTGCCGGTGCGGCGCGGCTCACGGTCGGCGCGCTGACCGTCGAGGTGAGCGCCGAGGGCATGCTCCGCTTTCTGCGCACCGAGGACCGTACGGAGCTGCTCGCCGAGGAGCCGACCCACTTCTGGTGGCCCGGGTCGCGGCTCCACACGGCGGTCGGCAACGGCCACCACCGCCTGGAGCAGCGCTTCGCCGCGTACGAGGGCGAGCGGCTGTACGGCCTCGGCCAGCGCCAGCAGGGACGCCTGGACCAGAAGGGCCTGGTGCTGGACCTGGTGCAGCGCAACGCCGAGGTGAGCGTCCCGGTGCTGGTGTCCAGCCGGGGCTACACCCTGCTGTGGAACAACCCGGCGATCGGCCGGGTGGAACTGGCGGGCAACGGCACCCGCTGGGTCGCGGATTCGGCCCGGCAGATCGACTACTGGATCACGGCGGGCACCCCGGGCGACGGCCAGCGCGCCTACAGCACGGTCACCGGCCGCTCCCCCATGCTCCCCGGGCCGGGATCTGCTGGTCGCCCTGGTGCTGACCGTCGGCGCGACGGCCCGGACGACCCACCTTCCGGCGGGCGCGCGCTGGACGGACGCGTGGACGGGTGAGACGTACGAGGGCGGTACGGCGGTGACGGTGGACGCGCCGCTGGACCGCATCCCGCTGTTCCTGCGGGACGGGGCGGAACTGCCCATCGCACGGTGAGGAGCGAGTGAGCGCGGCAGGGAGCCGGTTCCGGCGTGGGCCCGGCCCCCTGTCGTCCTGGTGGGTCAGTAGGCGCAGACCGACCGCAGGGACCGGGCCAGCGCCTTGGTGTGCAGGTGGTCCAGGTCCTGGTCGTGGCGCACCTGAAGGGCGGCCAGGACGAGTTCCGGACGACAGGTGAGGGCCGTACGGTCCGCCGTCGTGTCGGCGATGGCCTGGACGAGGGCCGTGTTGATGCGGTTGATCCGCTGGCGGACCACGCTCAGGTCGGGCCGGGTGGTGGGGGCCTGCTCCGGGTGATCGGTCCAGAGCTGGAACAGGCCGCGCTGCACGAGTTTGTTCGCCTCGATCTGGTCGCGGAAGATCGCCCGGACCTCGTCGGGGTCGGCACCGAGCTGTACGGCCTGGGCGGCCACGGAGTCGAGAACCTGCTGTTCGCGGGCGGGGTCGTCGATGGGGCTGTCGGTGCCCCATTTCGCGGCGGCCACCAGGTCGGCGGTGGCCAGCCGCTCGGCGGACAGCTCGGCGACGGGGTGCAGGGCGCTCGGGTCGGGGACCGACGCGGTGTACGCCGGGGCGGCGGGCCGGGAAGCGGGAGCCGCGACCGCGGTCGCCGTCGTGGTGAGCAGGACGGCCGCGGTCGCGACGGTGGCCAGCAGAGGGCGCAGGGTAGTGGTGTTTCGCATGCCCACCATCAAACCGCACCCGGCCGGGTCAACTGCTGCTGGTGCTCTCGCTGTTGACGGTGAAGTCCAGTCCGCCGGAGGAGGAGGTGACCGTTCAGCGTGGTGCTGCCCCACTGGTCGCAGGAGGACCAGACGGCGGCGGAGGCGGGGGCCGAGGCGAGGCCTACGGTGGCACCGAGGGCGAGCGCGGGGGCGATCAGGGCCTTGGCGACCGCTCAGCGTGCTTGTTGCCATGGTGTCTCTTCCATGGGTGGGGGCGGCGACGAGGTCGAGCGGTGCGGCACCGGAGGAAGTCCGCAGGTCGATGCGGTGGGTGCGGCCGGGCTTGAGAACGGCCCGAGCACCCTGCCGCACCTGGAAGGCGGGGTGGAAGGGCTGCACCCACTGCAGCGGGCGGCCGTCGGTGAAGCCCTCGGCGGCGGTGCGGTCGCGGGCGAGCAACCGGTCCTGGAGTGCGGGGAGTCGGCGGCCAGGCGGGGCGGCCGGGCGTGCTCGCCCCCGTTGGGGCGGACCAGGGTGTGGTGGGTGACGACGACCCGGTCGTCGGACGTGGCCCGGCTTCCGGCGGTGCTGTGGACCGCGCACGGCGGCCAGGCGGCGGGCACCGCCCTGGCCCGCACCCTGGCGGGAGACGTCTCCCCGGCCGGCTCCCGCAGACCTGGTACGCCTCCGACGCCGACCTGCCCGACCTGCTCGCCTACGACGTCATCGGCGGCCGGCAGACCTACCTCTACTTCGAGGGCACCCCGCTCTTCCCCTTCGGCCACGGCCTGTCGTACGCGTCCTTCGGCTACGCCGACCTCGCGGCCCGCATCGAGGACGGCTCGGTGCGCGTCTCGTGCGCGGTGACGAACGCCGGGGACCGGGCGGCGGACGAGGTGGTGCAGCTCTACGGCCGGGCCGTGGAGCTGTCGGTGGTCCGGCCGCGCCGTGAGCTACTGGCCCACCGTCGGCTCATCCTCGCCCCCGGCGAGACGGCCCCCGTCTCTTTCGAAGTCCCGCTGAGGGCCTTGGAGTTCTGGGACGTGGCGCAGGGCTGCCGACGGATGGAGGGCGGCCCGTACGACCTGTTGCCCGGCGCGTCCAGCGAGGACATCCGGCTGCCACGACCGTGCACCTCGACGGCACGCGCCCGGCCCCGCGCCCGGTCGTGCAACGCGGTCTGGCGGCGGCCGACTTCGACGAGCAGTCCGGCATCGCGATCGTGGACCGGACCAGGGCGGCGGGCGACGCGGTGAACACCGGCGCACGGCAAAACGGCCGAACTGGTCTGCCACGCCTGCGACTTCGGTGCCGGGGTGAGCGAGGTGAGGGCGCAGGTGGCGGACGAGGGCGTACTTGAGGTGTCCCTCGACGGCGGCCCGGTGCCGGCCACCCTGACACCGGCCACCCCCACCGCCGGCGTCTACGACTACACCGCCCTGGGCGCCGGCCTCGCCGCCAACGGTGTGCACGACGTCCGCCTCGGACTGCGCGGCCCGCTGCGGCTCGCGCACGTCGGTTTCTCCGGTTGAGGGTCTGGAGGAGACCGACGACGGGAAGGGGCCCGGCACCGAAAGGCAGCGGTGCCGGGCCCCTTCTGCGGGACGTTCAGCCTCTGTGAAGACGGCCTCCGTCAGTGCTTGCCGGCGAAAGCCTGCACGAGGCGCAGGGCGTCCAGCGTGCCCACACCGGTGGCCATGTCGTAGCCGTTGACGGCCTTGTAGCCCTTGACGCCCTGGTAGCTGTTGTCCGTGCCGTCGTTGACGTCGACGATGCCCGGGTTCTTGTGCTTCAGCAGGGTGTAGAGGGCCGGGTTGATGTCGCCCACGCGGTGGCCGGCCGCCTGGTCGACGAGCGCGACGATGCCCGAGAACAGCGGACTGGCCTCGCTGGTGCCGCCGGAGACGTCCCAGCCGGTGGCGGTCGGGTCGTAGCTGGAGTACACCCAGGCACCGCCGTTGACCGCGGCGGCCATCGAGATGTCCGGGGTGCCGCGGCGGGTGCCGACGACGTTCTTCACTCCGTCCTGGAAGGACGGGCGGGTGAACACGTGGGACTGGCCGCCGCCACCCGCGCCGTAGTCGTTGTAGACGCTGTCCGGCTTGACGCGCTCGCCCTTGTCGTTCAGGTGGAGCTGGGTGCCGCCGATGGAGGTGACCAGCGGGTCGGACGACGGCCAGGAGTTGACGGGCTTGTTGTAGTACGTCTTGCCGTCCGTCTTCAGGTCGGTGGCGCCGCCGTCACCGGAGGAGGCGAGCACGGTCACGTGCTTGCGCTGCGCCGCCTCGAAGGCGTACCGGAGCTTCTTGATGCTGGAGAAGTCGCCCTTGTCGAAGCCCGGGAAGGTGTTCTCCGTGGCGCCGAAGCTCTGGCTGATGACGTCGCCGACACCCTGGTCGATCAGGTGCTTCTCGGCGGACATCATCTCCGGCAGACCGGTGGTGCCCTCGGTCTCGGCGACCGCCGTCTCCACCAGGACGATCTTGGCGCCGGGCGCGACGGCGTGGGCCATCTCGACGTCCAGCGTGGTCTCGCCGGCCCAGCCCGTCATGTCGGAGTTCTTGGGGTCGAACTTCGGGACGTTGCCCCACTTGACGACCTTGACCTTGGTGCTGGGCAGCCCGAACTGCTTGCTGTAGACGTCCAGGTCGTGCTGGACGGTCGGGGACCCGAAGGAGTCGACGATGACGATCGTCCGCCCCTTGCCGGTGATGCCCTTCTTGTACAGCGGGTTGAGGTTGTACGCCGTCCTGTACTGGAGCGGGTTGTAGCAGTTGATGTGCCATTTCGCCTGGCACTGGGCGATGGGCAGGGGGCTGGCCACGCCGTGGACCAGGGTGTGCCCCGTGATGGCCGGCTGCGCGAAGGTGTGCGGTACGCCGGCGGGCGCGGCGGCGGTGGTGCCGGCCGAGGAAATGGTCGCCAGCCCTGCGGCGACGAGTGCGGCGGTGGCGGCGGACGCCGCGAGGCCGCGCCCGGTTCGGGCTATGTGCATGTGGTCCCCTGAGTGATCCGGAGACGTCCTGGACAGGACGAACCTGAGCAGGACGAAGTGGTCAGGCGCATCCCATCGGGTGAGTCATGGACAGATCAAGACTCAGGGCAGGACTCTTGAACCGCCGATGCCGAATCCTTTACCAGGGGACAGGAAACAGGGACAGCAAACAAGGGGCGGGAAACGTGAACGGCCGGCGCCCCCGCACAGTGGGCACCGGCCGTTCTGTTTCCGACCTGTCCGTGGCAGGTCAGAGCGCGAGGCCGGTCAGGACCAGCACGCGCTCGTAGGTGTAGTCCTCCATCGCGAACCGCACGCCTTCGCGGCCCACGCCGGACTGCTTGGCGCCGCCGTACGGCATCTGGTCGGCGCGGTAGGACGGGACGTCGCCGATCACCACGCCGCCGACCTCCAGGGCGCGGTGGGCGCGGAAGGCGACCTGCAGGTCATGGGTGAACACGCCCGCCTGGAGGCCGTACTTGGAGTTGTTGGCCGCGGCGAAGGCCGCCGCCTCGCCGTCCACCTTCTGCACGGTGAGGACGGGCCCGAAGACCTCCTCGCAGGCGAGGGTGACGTCCGCCGGTACGTCGGTGAGGACGGTCGGCGCGTACGAGGCGCCGTCGCGGTCGCCGCCGGTGTGCAGCGTGGCGCCGGCCTCGACCGCCTCCTTCACCCAGGACTCCACACGCTTGGCGGCGTCCTCGCTGACCAGCGGGCCGACGTCCGTCTTGGCGTCGGACGGGTCACCGGTGACCTGGGCCTCGACGGCGGCGACGATACGCGGCAGCAGGCGGTCGTACACCGACGCGTCGGCGATCACGCGCTGCACGGAGATGCAGGACTGGCCGCCCTGGTAGTTGGAGAAGGTCGCGATGCGGGTCGCGGCCCAGTCCAGGTCGGCGTCGGAGGCGTAGTCGCCGAGGACGACCGCGGCTCCGTTGCCGCCCAGCTCCAGCGTGCAGTGCTTGCGCGGCACCGAGTCCATGATCGCGTAGCCGACCTTGTCGGAACCGGTGAAGGAGATGACCGGCAGGCGCTCGTCCTGGACCAGGGCGGGCATGCGGTCGTTGGACACCGGCAGGACCGACCAGGAACCGGCCGGCAGGTCGGTCTCGGCCAGCAGCTCGCCCAGGATCAGGCCGGAGAGCGGGGTGGCCGGGGCGGGCTTGAGCACGATCGGCGCGCCGACGGCGATCGCCGGGGCGACCTTGTGGGCGCACAGGTTCAGCGGGAAGTTGAACGGCGCGATGCCGAGCACGACACCCTTCGGGAAGCGGCGGGTCAGCGCCAGCCGGCCCTGGCCGCCGGCGTCGGTGTCCAGCCGCTGGGCCTCGCCGCCGTTGAACCGCCGGGCCTCCTCGGCGGCGAACCGGAACACGGAGACGGCACGGCCGACCTCGCCCCGGGCCCACTTGATGGGCTTGCCGTTCTCGGCGGAGATCAGCTGGGCGATCTCCTCGGTGCGCTCGGCCAGCCGCTTGCTGACGTGGTCGAGGGCGGCGGCGCGCACGTGGGCCGGGGTGGCGGCGAACTCGTCCCGCACGGCGTACGCGGCGGCCACGGCCTCCTCGACCTGGGCGTCGCTCGGCACGCTGACCTTGCCGACGAGTCGGCCGTCCCACGGGGAGGTGACGTCGAAGCTGTCCTCGCCGGTGACCTGGCGGCCGGCGAGCCAGAAGGCGTGGGTGGAAGTCATTGCGAGTCCCGGCCCTTCCGCGTTGGAGGTGTGCTTGGCTTTCGTGGTCCACGGTAGGGCGGGCCCGGCCGGGGGTCGCTTGTCCGAGTCGTAGCAGTAGCCGGGCCGCGCACTACTGTTTGGACTACTCGCCGCCGATCTGTTTCGACCATCTGTTTCGACTACTCGGGGCTGGTCGCCTTCAGCGCGAGCCACAGCTCCATGCGGACGTCGGGATCGTCCAGGGAACGCCCGAGGATCTCCTCGACCCGCCGCATCCGGTAGCGGAGCGTGTGCCGGTGCACCCCCAGGTCCGCGGCGGCGGCGTCCCACTGCCCGTGCCGCGACAGCCACGCCCGCAGCGAGGCGACCAGATCCCCCCGCCCCGTCGCGTCGTGCTCGTGCAGCGCCCGCAGCAACCCGTCGGCGAACGCCTTCACCGCGTCGTCGGCCAGCAACGGCAGCACGGACCCCGCGGCCAGCTGCTCGTGCTCCACCAGCACCCGCCCCCGCCGCCGCGCCACCGACAGCGCCTGCTCGGCCTGCTTGTAGGCGGCCGCGGCGGCGATCGGCCCGGCCGGCGCGGACAGTCCGACCACCAGCTCCTCCTCGTCACCCCCGGCCTGCTCGGGCACCGCCCGCGCGGCCTCCAGCGCCGCCGTGTGACTCGTGCAGGCGGCCACCGCCGCGCCTCCGTCGGTGACGAGCACCACCAGCCGCTCCCCCTCGGGCACGACCAGCACGGCCTCGCCGGAGCGCGCGGCGGCCGACTCCACGCTCTCCGTCAGCCCGCCCAGCGGATCGCCGCCCGGGCCGACGGTGGGTGCGGAGGCGTGCGCCCGAGCGGCGGATCCCGGCACCGACTCGGCGACGATCACCCGGAACGGCGCGTCGAGCAGGCCGCCGTACAGGTCCCCGGCGACGGCCCGGGCGTGGTCGGGCTCTCCGGCGAGGAGCATGCGCAGCACCGCCGTGCCGATGCGCTGCTCGGCCGCGTGCAGGGACCGGGAGCGTTCGGTGGTGAGGGTGAGCAGGGCGATGGCGGAGTGCACGGCGTAGCGTTCGGCGGTGCCGAGTGCCGCGGCGGTGCCCACGGCGAGTGCGGCGCGCGGCCGCCGTCCGGTGCCCAGGGAGTGCAGCTCGACCCGGTCCTCGTGCTCGGGTCCGCCGACGACGGACGACGCCGGCGCGGGCCGCTCCCGCAGCCGCTCGACATCCGCCGTCAGCCGGGCGGCGCGCCGCCCGGCCCACTCGGGCGCGGCGGCGACGACGGAGCCGGAGGCGTCGTACAGGGCGGCCCATCCGTCGACCTGCCCGGCGAGCGCGCCGAGCAGCCCCTCGGGGCCGGCGTTGAGGGCCTGCTTGGTCAGCTCACGCTGGGCGGCGAACCCTGCCGTGACGGCCCGGTACTGATCGGCGGCGATGGCGGCGGACACGGCCTTGCTGATGGCGAGGAAGGGGGTGCGGCGGGGGACCTCCAGCAGCGGCAGCCCCTCCTGCCGGCAGGCGTCGACGAGGGCCGCCGGGATGTCCTCGTAATTGACCCCGACGGCGAACCCGAGCCCCACGACACCGGCCCCGGCCAGCCGCTTCACATACCGCCGCATGGCCTCCGGGTCCTCGGCGTCCAGCTTGAGCGCGGTGATCAGCAGCAGCTCACCGCCCTCCATGTACGGCACGGGGTCGGCCAGCTCGCTGACGTGGGCCCAGCGCACGGGCACGTCGAGACGGTCCTCGCCCGCGCGCACGGTCAGCTTCAGCGCGGAGTGGTGGACGAGCGAGGCGAGGGTGGGGGGCATGGGGCCTTCAGGTGACGGGATCCGCGGTCCATCCGGATGGGATCATTTGGCCGATCCGTATGAACGACCTACACCGATTCTGCCTCACCGTAACGATCCCCCGCCGCCGTTCACCCCCTCAGATCCACCAACAACGGCGGCGCGTGCTCCCCCCGCACACTCGTCAACGACACCACCGCATGCCCCGCGGGCACCCCATGAGCCAACTCGGACGCCGACCAACGCTCACGTTCCACCTGCCGGACGGTGACGGCCTCGGTCGTCACCGCCTTGCCGGTCACCAGCTTGCGCAGGGCATGGATGGCGCGTGTCATCGGCTGGTCCGCGAAGACGGTGTGCCGGGCCACGTCCCGGGTCTCCACCCACTGAGTGCCCCAGGCGTCCGCGAACCTGCCGCCGTCCCATGTGGTCACCCCGGAGAACGCCATATGGCAGCCGACGGCCGCGTACAGCGGCCCGTGCAGCGCCTCAGGTACATCGCCGACCGTGCGCAGGGCGAGCACCACGCCCGCGTTGCGGGAGCGCAGGCGCTGGATACGGCGGACGGACTCGGCGGTCACCGCGCCGGTGGCATCGTCCAGGACGAGGCAGGTGAAGTGGGTCCGCTCACCTGCCGAGGCCACCGCGCCGAACTGAGCGAGGAGCAGCCGGGTGACGATCCGGGACGCCTCCTCGTGTCCGCGGTCGGGCAGGTCGATACGGACGCGCAACGGATGATGGGCGACGGCGCGCAACGAGAACGGCCGGGCGCTTGCGCCGTCCCCGCCGAAGAACTCGGCGAACGCCGGCCGGTCCAGTACGGCGAGCCGGTCGGCCAGGACCGGCCCGGGATCGCCGGCGATGCCCGACTGGCGGGCACGCGCCTCGAGTTCGCGGCGCATCACGGCGTGCTCGTCCCCGGCAAGCGCGTCACGCAGCGCGGCCAGGGCCGAGGAATCGCCTTCGAGGAGCTCCCGCAACACGGGCAGGGTCGGAAAGCGTCCGTAGGCCGCCCGGTATGGGCCGAGGAGCTGGGCGAGCGCGGTGACCGAGCGCTGACCGCTCACGGTGTCCAGGTCGCCCGCCAGCCCCTCCGCCAGGAAGGCGGCCGCCTCGTCGGGGTCGTCGGAGTCCGCGTACGGGTCGAGGTCGTGCACGGACCCCGGGTCGCCGAGGCGTACGACCACGTCGTAGGCCGAGTCGGGTCCCAGCGGGGTGCCGGCCGCGGCCACAGCCACGACGGCGCACTGTCCGGCCAGTGCCTGCAGGCCGAGCGTCTCCACGACGGGCCGGATCAGGTGGCGTGTCTTGCCGGAGCCCGAGGGTCCGACGGCGAGCAGCGAGGTGCCCAGGGTGTCCGGCGCGAGTGCCGCGCCCGCGCCGCCGTAGGCGAGCGGGGTGCGTTCTCCCGCCACCCACTGCCCGATGCGCACCTGCCCGGCGAGCAGATCATGCCGCGCGGCCCGGCCGGGCAGGTCGCGGTCCCCGGAGGGGTGGGTCCAGGCGGCGGCGCCCTCGCGCAGGACGGTGTCGGTGAAGGAGGACAGCCGGGCCCGGGCACGCGCCACGGCCCACATGCGGCCGACCCTGGCGCAGTCCACGTCGTTCATCCGGCCGGCCTCGACCTCGGCGGCCAGCACGTCCGCGGCCCCGTGCTGACCGGCCTCACGCAGTTCGGGCCACTGCGACGGCCGCCGGTCCACGGCCGGTTCCGCGGCCGCGGCCGTCCTGGCCCGCGCCCGCGCGCCGAGCGCCTCCTTCGCGAGGGGCCACCAGCCGCCGATCCGGGCGAACGGCCACAGCACCAGCAGGCTGATGAGCGTGTACAGCCCGTCCGTGAGCAGCTTCGACGCGAACACGCCGTAGTCGCCGCCGTTGAGCAGGACGATCAGGGAGAACAGCGGATCCTGGACGGGCAGGGCGTCCCAGCCGAGGCCGAACCAGCTCGGGAAGACGAAGGCCAGCGCGATCAGCGCGCCGAGGGCCGCGACGAGGGCGCGAGCGGGTTGTTCGCGCCGGGTGACGAAGTGCCGGATGACGTCGGACCAGCTGCCCAGGCGCGCCATGGCGTAGACGAGGATCGCAAAGAAGACACCGTCGGCGACCGTCTTGACCTCGTGACCCTGGTAGCCCTTCGGTGATGTGGTGCCGGGCCACCACCAGTCGCCGGGAGTGAGCAGCTTGAGGATGGTCCACTGGTATGGGAGGCCGCCGTGCCGCCACAGTGACCACAGAAGCAGTCCCGCGGCCAGGGGGACGACGAAGCCGACGATGGTGACGGGGGCCAGGCGCTGTCCCTGGCGTGCGGTCGCGGGCCGGCGGTAGCCGAAGCGCCAGATACCGGGCTCGACGGACGGGCGCGGCTCGTCGAGCCATTCGGCGAGGGGCGAGCGGGGATGCCGTGGATCGGGGGCGTACCCCGGCTGGGCGGCCGTCGGCGGCACACCGGGTGGCATCGGTGGCATGGGGGGTGCGGCGCTGTCCTCGCGTGGTGCCGCTGGGCGGGGTACAGGATTCGCATGCGTGCCGCGTGCGTCGCGCGTGCCGTCGCTGTCCATCGCCCTTGCCCCCTGACCAGCCGTTCCGTCCACCATCAGCGAGCAATCTAACGCCCCGGCAAGGGGAGTTCACCGCTTACGCGGCCGAGAGCACCCGCCGACCGGGCGTGCCCCGGCCACGCGGCTATGTCCATCACGGACAACCGGAGTGACCGACAACGCCCACATGGAGCATGCCCACCCCCCACCCCCGGCCCTAGCCTGCGAAGAAAGAGTAGGTAAGCGGCCGAAAACTCACCGCCCGGGACTGTCCGGGACACCAGATCAGACCGCTCGGTACGCAAGATCATCAGGAGCCCCCATGACCGCACTTCCGCAGGAGCGCCGCGTCGTCACCGCCATCCCCGGCCCGAAGTCGCAGGAGCTGCAGGCCCGCCGTACCGCCGCGGTCGCGCAGGGCGTGGGCTCCGTGCTGCCGGTCTTCACCCAGCGCGCGGGCGGCGGGATCATCGAGGACGTCGACGGCAACCGGCTCATCGACTTCGGGTCCGGTATCGCCGTGACCTCCGTCGGTGCCTCCGCCGAGGCCGTCGTACGGCGCGCGAGCGCCCAGCTCGCCGACTTCACCCACACCTGTTTCATGGTCACCCCGTACGAGGGGTACGTGGAGGTCGCGGAGGCGCTCGCCGAGCTGACGCCCGGTGACCACGCCAAGAAGTCCGCGCTGTTCAACTCCGGCGCCGAGGCCGTCGAGAACGCCGTCAAGATCGCGCGTGCCTACACCAAGCGGCAGGCCGTGGTCGTGTTCGACCACGGGTACCACGGCCGGACCAACCTGACCATGGCGCTCACCGCCAAGAACATGCCGTACAAGCACGGGTTCGGGCCGTTCGCGCCCGAGGTGTACCGGGTGCCGGTGGCGTACGCGTACCGCTGGCCGACCGGGCCGGAGAACGCCGGTCCCGAGGCCGCCGCGCAGGCCATCGACCAGATCACCAAGCAGGTCGGCCCGGACAACGTGGCCGCGATCATCATCGAGCCGGTGCTCGGTGAGGGCGGCTTCATCGAGCCGGCCAAGGGCTTCCTCCCGGCGATCCGGCAGTTCGCCGCCGACAACGGGATCGTCTTCGTCGCCGACGAGATCCAGAGCGGCTTCTGCCGGACCGGACAGTGGTTCGCGTGCGAGGACGAGGGGATCGTTCCCGACCTGATCACGACCGCCAAGGGCATCGCCGGTGGGCTTCCGCTCGCCGCCGTGACCGGGCGCGCCGAGATCATGGACGCCGCGCACGCCGGTGGCCTCGGTGGTACGTACGGCGGTAACCCCGTCGCCTGCGCGGGTGCGCTCGGCGCCATCGAGACCATGAAGGAGCTCGACCTCAACGGCAAGGCCAAGCGCATCGAGGAGATCATGAAGGGTCGCCTCACCGCCATGGCCGAGAAGTTCGACGTCATCGGTGACGTGCGTGGGCGCGGCGCGATGATCGCCATCGAGCTGGTCAAGGACCGCACCACCAAGGAGCCGAACCCGGAGGCCACCGCCGCCCTCGCCAAGGCCTGCCACGCCGAGGGTCTGCTGGTCCTGACCTGCGGCACCTACGGCAACGTGCTGCGCTTCCTGCCCCCGCTGGTGATCGGCGAGGACCTCCTGAACGAGGGTCTCGACATCATCGAGCAGGCCTTCGCCCGCATCTGAGGCCGCGCCTCCGAGCGACTGGTCCGCCCCTCTGAGCGGTACCTGCGGCAGGCCATGTGAAGAAGGTGTGCGAGGTGGATGGCGGGAGCCGATTCCGTCTGCCCAAGCGGCCCGGGCTGCCGTAGGTTCTAACCAGATGAGAGATACACCCCGCCCACAGGGGACTGTGGGCGATCTCAGGCCGGGGCCTCCCCAGCTTCGACCTGGTCGTGCCCTCGCGCACACAACCGGCGCCTGACGGCTCCGGGATCTCCTCACCGATCGGACGGTCGCCGCCCCAAACCCCCCGGGGCGCGCGACGTTCCGATCCGGTCGGCCGCCTCGGAACGCCCCCCCTGTTCCGGGGCGGCCGACCTCCTTCCTTCTTCCGTGAACACCGGTCCATGAACATCGAAGGGCCCCGACCGCTCCTGCCGAGTGGTCGGGGCCCCTTCGCATGGGCTCGTGACTCCGGAGCAGAACGGGCACGAAACTGCAGAATTTCATCCTGCAGGACCATGTGACACGCTCAGGAAACGGAAGCGGACCTGCGAAGCTGGGCACCGTGTCGTCCTCAACCCGCCGCTGCCTGCTCCTCGGTGTCCCGGCCGTCCTCCTCGTCCTGATCACCTGGCAGGTCGTCAGCCACGGCCCGCTGCTGCACCCGGACGCCCGGCTCAGCCGGGCCCTCGTCCACCCGGACCGGTTCTCCGGGCTGCTCTCCCATCTGGGCGACATCCAGGTCGCGGGCCTGGTCCTCGTCACCACGCTCGGCCACGTAGCCGGCCGGGGCCGCACGGCCGGTACGGCGCGGTGGTGGCTGCCGCCCGCCGCGGCAGCCGTCGCGATGGCGCTGGTCCCGGCGATCGTCGTACCGCTCAAGGACTGGACCGCGCGGCCGGGGACCCCCGTGGTGCCCCCGACCGTCGGCTATTTCCCCTCCGGGCACACGGCCACGGCGGCGGTCGCCTACGGCTCCGCGACCCTGCTGCTGCTCCCCTGGCTCCGGTCGGCCGTCACCCGCCGGCTCCTGGTGGCCGGCTGCACGCTGCTGGTCCTCGGGGTGTCGTACGGCCTGGTCCGCCACGGCTATCACTGGCCGCTGGACGTGGTGGCCAGCTGGTGCCTGTCCACCGTGCTGCTGACCACCCTGAGCCTGGTCGTCAGCCGAAGTACGCGTCGAAGGTGTTCTGGAACTCCCAGTTCGAGTAGCGGTCCCAGTTCACCGACCACGTCATCAGACCGCGCAGCGCGGGCCAGGTCCCATGAGTCGGATAGGAGCCGCAGTTCGTCCTCTTCGTCAGGCAGTCCAGGGCCCTGGTGACCTCGGAGGGGGCCACATAGCCGTTGCCCGCGTTCGTGGACGCCGGCATGCCGATCGCCACCTGGTCGGGGCGCAGCGGCGGGAAGACGTTGTTCGGGTCGCCCGCGACCGGGAAGCCGGTGAGCAGCATGTCGGTCATGGCGATGTGGAAGTCGGCGCCGCCCATGGAGTGGTACTGGTTGTCCAGGCCCATGATCGGCCCGGAGTTGTAGTCCTGGACGTGCAGCAGCGTGAGGTCGTCGCGCAGCGCGTAGATGACCGGGAGGTACGCCCCGCAGCGCGGGTCCTGACCGCCCCACTTGCCGGTGCCGTAGTACTGGTAGCCCATCTGCACGAAGAACGTCTCCGGTGCCATCGAGAGCACGAACTTCGACCCGTACTTCGCCCTCAGGGTCTTCAGGGCGGAGATGAGGTTGACGATCGCGGGGGTCGTCGGGTTCTTGAAGTCGGTGTCGCTCGTGTCGAGGGACAGGGAGTGGCCCTCGAAGTCGATGTCGAGGCCGTCGAGGCCGTAGGTGTCGATGATGTTCGAGACCGAGGAGACGAAGGTGTCCCGGGCGGCGGTGGTCGTGAGCTGGACCTGGCCGTTCTGGCCGCCGATCGAGATCAGCACCTTCTTGCCGGCCGCCTGCTTGGCCTTGATCGCGGCCTTGAAGTCGGCGTCGCTCTCCACGTTCGGGCACTCGGTGACCGGGCAGCGGTGGAAGCGGATGTCTCCCGAGGTGGGCGAGGTGGGTTCACCGAAGGCCAGGTCGACGACGTTCCAGCTGTCGGGTACGTCGGCCAGGCGGGTGTAGCCGGAGCCGTTGGCGAAGCTCGCGTGCAGGTAGCCGACGAGGGCGTGGGTGGGCAGGTCGGCGGAGCCGCCGGTGCCGGTGCCCGCGCTGGTGGTGGCGGTGACGACGGCGGACTTCGCGGACTCGCCGGCGTCGTTGCTCGCGGTGACCTGGAAGCCGTACGCGGTCGAGCCGGACAGCCCGGTCACGGTGGCCGAAGTGCCGCTCGCCGTCTGGGACTTGGTCCCGTCGCGGTAGACGGTGTATCTCGTGGCGCCGCTGACCGCCGACCAGGACAGGGTCACGGAGGACGAGGTGACCGCGGTGGTCTTCAGGCCGGTGGGCGCATTGGGCGGCTGTCCGGCGCCGCTGCCGCCGGGCCCGACGAGGGAGATGTCGTCGGCGTAGTACGTGCCCGTCCCGTACCAGCCGTGCGTGTAGACGGTGACCTGCGTGGTGGCCGCGCCGGTGGTGAAGGTGGTGGTCAGCTTCTGCCAGTCGGGGGCGGACTGGGTCCAGGTGGAGACGTCGGTGGTGCCGGTGCCGTTCGCGCCGAGGTAGACGTACGAGCCACGGACGTAACCGGACAGCGTGTACTGCGCGTTGGGCTGGACGGTCACCGTCTGCGCGCACTGGGCGTCGTCACTGCCGGCCGGGGTCGCCCGCAGCGCGGAACTGCCGCTGTGCACGGGCGAGTCGACCGTCGTACCCGCCGTGCAGGTCCAGCCGTCGAGACCGGACTCGAATCCGCCGTTCCGGGCGATGTCCGCGTCGGCCGCGCGGGCGGCCGACGAGAGCGCGGTGATGCCGGGCACGGCCAGCAGGGCGGCCGTGAGCAGGGCGAGGACGGATCTGGGACGTCGTGCGCGCGGGGGGCGCGGGCCGCGTAGGGCAAGGGGGGCGCGTTCCACAAGGGCCTCCGGTTCGGGGGGAGTTGGAGGGTGGAGCGCACTCAACTTGGTCCAGACCAATCCTGTTGTCAAGGTTTCCGGACGCCATCCTTCCCCGTCCCCTCCCCCGGCCAGCCATGCCGCCGCCTCGTGCATCGCCGGCTCCCGCAGCGCGGGGTCGGTCAGCGCGGCCGAGCCGTCCGGCGGCACCAGTCGGCGCACGCCACGGGTCGCCCGGCCGGAATACGGCACGACGATCCAGGTGCCGGATCCGGCGGTGCGGACGCCGGTGCCGATCCAGCGGGCCGCGGTGCCGGGCGGCACGAAGAACCCGACCCGGTCGTCGCCGAAGTCGATCGAGTACCGGGCCGGGCCGGTCGAGCACACGGGTGAGCACGTCCAGGGTCGGACACCCGAGGCCGCCCGGCAGGATCTGCAAGTCCCAGGCCCGGCCGGCGGGCCGCAGCACGACCCCGAGGGGACTGCGCTCCCATTCCCAGCGGCAGGCAGCGGGGTCCGGTGCGACGGATGCCGGCCATTCGACAACCGTCTTCGCCCCAGTCATGAGAAGGCCTCCCTCTCTCTCGGCGCTCAGCGGCGCACAGCCCCCGACGGTGTGACGCCTGGAGACGGCCGGTACGACGGCATGGCGATGCAACCCCTCCCCGTGAGCGACGGCGTTCCCCCGGTCGCAGAGTGATGGGCGCGAGAGAGACGGGTCTGGTAGGTACCCGTCACGCGCGGAGTGAGGCCAATGACGATCAGAGATGGCTGATTTACGACACCCAGCTGCTTCGAGCCACCGCGATCTTGCCTGTCGCACACACGACACTCGCAGGGCACCTGCTCCCCCACCAGGGCGTCCGCTGCTGGTTCAAGTGGCCCGAGCACGATGCAGGGTGCCTCCTCCATGTCCGGAGAAGGCACCCTGCATGCTCTGAGCGCCGGCTTGCGGTCCGGGATCACCTACCGTCGGCCGACATGTCAGTGGTGGTGTCAGCCGCGGTGGCCACGGTCGTGGCCCCAGGAGACGCCGTCGACGAAGCGGCCGCGGTCGTTGCGCAGGGCCGCGGTGTCACTGCTACGGCCTAGTCGTAGTTCGGGCCCCAGTCGTACACCCAGTAGTAGCAGTGGTGATCGTGGTCCCAGTAGTAGTGCCAGTGGTCGTGGTGCTCCCAGTGGTCTCCGTCGTGGTCGTCCCAGTAGTCCCCGTCGTGATGGTCGTGCCGGGGAGTCATGGAGACCGCGGACGCCGGGTGCATCGGCGCCGCCGTGGCGGCCGCCGCCGGCAGCATGACGCCTCCGGCGACGACGGCGGCGGAGGCCACCGCCGTCGCCAGGCCGGCCAGGCGGCGCCTGGACCGGCTGTCGTCGTGCTTGCGGGTGACGCGAGTGATGAGACTCATGATCTTCTCCTGCTGATCCGGTGTGTCGAAGTCGGTGCCTCCCGGTGAGGCCCGTGCTTCCAGTACGCCGGATCGCGGGAGCCGGGTCATGCTCCGTAATCTCGGGGCTTGACGCAGCCATGAGGACCGGGTAGAAGCCAGGCCTGCCTCAGCTGTCGAAGCCCAGCCCCAGCCGGTCCATCGTCCGCAGCCACAGATTGCGGCGGCCACCGTGCGCGTCCGCGCGGGCCAGGGACCACTTGGTGAGGGCGATCCCGGTCCAGGCGAACGGCTCGGGCGGGAACGGCAGCGGCTTCTTGCGGACCATCTCCAGCTCGGTCCGCTCGGTGCGCTCCCCGTCCAGCAGGTCGAGCATCACGTCCGCGCCGAAGCGGGTCGCGCCGACGCCCAGGCCGGTGTACCCGGCCGCGTACGCGACCTTCCCCTGGTGCGCCGTGCCGAAGAACGCCGAGAAGCGCGAGCAGGTGTCGATCGCGCCGCCCCAGGCGTGGGTGAAGCGGACGCCCTCCAGCTGCGGGAAGCAGGTGAAGAAGTGGCCGGCGAGCTTGGCGTACGTCTCCGGCCGGTCGTCGTACTCGGCGCGCACCCGGCCGCCGTAGTGGTGGATCGCGTCGTAGCCGCCCCACAGGATCCGGTTGTCGGCGGAGAGGCGGAAGTAGTGGAACTGGTTGGCCGAGTCGCCGAGTCCCTGCCGGTTCTTCCAGCCGATCGACTCCAGTTGCGCGTCGCTCAGCGGCTCGGTCATCAGCGCGTAGTCGTACACCGGGACGGTGTAGGAGCGCACACGGCGCAGCAGACTGGGGAAGATGTTGGTGCCGAGCGCGACCCGGCGGGCGCGGACCGCGCCGTACGGCGTGCGTACGGCCATGCCGGCGCCGTACGGCTTCAAGGTCAGCGCGGGCGTGTGCTCGTACACCCGCACCCCGAGCTTCAGGCACGCCTTCTTCAGGCCCCAGGCCAGCTTCGCCGGGTGCAGCATCGCCACGCCCCGGCGGTCCCACAGGCCGGCCTCGAAGGTGGGCGAGTTCACCTGCTCGCGCACGGCGTCGGCGTCCAGGAACTCGATGCCGTCCGCGAGCCCCTTCTCCGCCAGCTCCCGGTGCCAGTCCTTCAGTTCCCAGGCCTGGTAGGTCTCGGTGGCGACGTCGATCTCGCCGGTGCGCTCGAAGTCGCAGTCGATGCCGTGCCGGGCGAGCGCGGCCTCGATCTCGTCGAGGTTGCGCCGGCCCAGCTCCTCCAGTTTCTGGATCTCGTCGGGCCAGCGGGTGAGGCCGTTGGGCAGGCCGTGGGTGAGGGAGGCGGCACAGAAACCGCCGTTGCGGCCGGAGGCGGCCCAGCCCACCTCGCGGCCTTCCAGCAGGACCACGTCGCGCTGCGGGTCGCGCTCCTTGGCGTTCAGCGCGGTCCACAGCCCGCTGTAGCCGCCGCCGACGACCAGCAGGTCGCAGGTGACGGTGCCGGTGAGGGCGGGCTCGGCGGGTGGCTTGCCGGGGTCTTCCAGCCAGTACGGGACCGGCTGGGCTTCGGAGAGAGAGGCGATCCAGTTGTCTTTGCCACGACTCATGGCGCTTGGGGCCATGATTTCAACTCCCTACAGAGGCTTATGCCTTTTGCTTGTTACGGCTGTTGCCGACGAGCATCGAGAACAGCGTGATGAGGACGGCGACGAGGAACATGGCCGTACCGATGACGTTGATCTGGACGGGCGTGCCGCGCTGCGCCGAACCCCACACGAACATCGGGAAGGTGACGGTCGAGCCGGCGTTGAAGTTCGTGATGATGAAGTCGTCGAAGGACAGCGCGAACGACAGCAGCGCACCCGCGGCGATGCCCGGTGCCGCGATGGGCAGGGTGACCCGCAGGAAGGTCTGCACGGGACCGGCGTACAGGTCCCGGGCGGCCTCCTCCAGGCGCGGGTCCATCGACATCACACGCGCCTTGACCGCGGTGACGACGAAGCTGAGGCAGAACATGATGTGGGCGATGAGGATCGTCCAGAATCCCAACTGAGCACCCATGTTGAGGAACAGGGTGAGCAGCGAGGCGGCCATGACGACCTCGGGCATCGCCATCGGCAGGAAGATCAGCGAGTTGACGGCGCCGCGGGCCCGGAAGCGGTACCGGACCAGCGCGAAGGCGATCATCGTGCCGAGCAGGGTGGCGCCGACCGTCGCCCACACGGCGATCTGGAGGCTGATGGACAGCGAGCCGCACATGTCGGCGACGCCGCACGGCTGCTTCCAGGCGTCCAGGGAGAACTGCTGCCACTGGTAGTTGAAGCGCCCCTTCGGCTTGTTGAAGGAGAACACCGTCACGATGACGTTGGGCAGCAGCAGGTACGCGAGTGTCAGGGTTCCCGCGATGACGACGAGATGGCGCTTGAGCCAGTTGACGAAGGGCATTTAGACCAGGTCCTCCGTCCCGGACCGGCGGATGTAGATCGTGACCATGGCCAGGATGGCGGCCATGAGGATGAAGGAGAGCGCCGCGGCGGTCGGGTAGTCCAGGATCCGCAGGAACTGCGTCTGGATGACATTGCCGATCATGCGGGTGTCGGTGGAGCCGAGCAGTTCGGAGTTGACGTAGTCGCCGGCTGCCGGGATGAAGGTCAGCAGCGTGCCGGAGACCACGCCCGGCATCGACAGCGGGAAGGTGACCTTGCGGAAGGTGGTCCAGGGCTTGGCGTACAGGTCGCCGGCCGCCTCGTGCAGCCGTCCGTCGATCCGCTCCAGCGAGGTGTACAGCGGCAGGATCATGAACGGCAGGAAGTTGTACGTCAGTCCGCACACCACCGCGAGCGGTGTGGCGAGGACGCGGTCGCCGGCCGTCCAGCCGAGCCAGCCGGTGAGGTCCAGCAGGTGCAGCGAGTTCAGGGTGTGCACCACCGGGCCGTTGTCGGCGAGGATCGTCTTCCAGGCCAGGGTGCGGATCAGGAAGCTGGTGAAGAACGGCGCGATCACCAGGATCATGATCAGGTTCCGCCAGCGGCCCGCGCGGAAGGCGATCAGATAGGCCAGCGGGTAGCCGAGCAGCAGGCACAGGACCGTGGCGGCGGCCGCGTAGAAGACGGACCGCAGGAACTGCGGCCAGTACTCGCCGAGCGCGTTCCAGTAGGTCGCGAAGTGCCAGGTGACCTTGTAGCCCTCCTCCAGCGAGCCCGTCTGCACGGACGTGGAGGCCTGGTAGATCATCGGCAGCGCGAAGAAGACGATCAGCCACAGCAGGCCGGGCAGCAGCAGCCAGTACGGGGTGAACCGGCCGCGCCCCCGCGGGGGCTTCTTCTCCTCGGTCGCGGGCGCGAGGGGCGGGGGCGCCTCGGCTTCGGTCAGGGTCGTCATCAGGCGGCCGCCTCTTCCTCGGTGCCCGCGTCGATGTCCTGGGTGGCGTCCAGGCCGAAGGTGTGTGCCGGGCTCCAGTGCAGGACGACGTCGGCGCCGGGCACGAGCCGGCCGTCGCGCTCGACGTTCTGGACGTACACCGAGAGTTCGTCGCAGACCGGGCTGTCGATCACGTACTGGGTGGAGACGCCGATGAAGCTCGCGTCGGCTATCTTGCCGGTCAGCCGGTTGCGGCCCTCGGGGATGTCCCCCGCGTCGTCGGCGTGCGTGAGGGAGATCTTCTCCGGGCGGATGCCGACCAGCACCTTGCCGCCGGCCGTCGCCGGGGCCGAACACCGCGCCTTGGGCAGCACCAGCTTGCCGTCGCCCGCCTTGAGCACGATGTCGTCGCCGTTCTTCGTGTCGACCTCGGCCTCGATGAGATTGGAGGTGCCGAGGAAGTTGGCGACGAAGGTGGTGTTCGGGTTCTCGTACAGGTCGGTCGGGGAGCCGAGTTGCTCGACTCGGCCCGCGTTCATCACGGCGACCGTGTCAGCCATGGTCATGGCCTCCTCCTGGTCGTGCGTGACATGGACGAAGGTGATGCCGACCTCGGTCTGGATGCGCTTGAGCTCCAGCTGCATCTGGCGGCGCAGCTTGAGGTCGAGGGCGCCGAGCGGCTCGTCGAGGAGGAGCACCTTGGGGTGGTTGATGAGGGCGCGGGCGACGGCGACACGCTGCTGCTGGCCGCCCGAGAGCTGGTGCGGTTTCTTGCGCGCCTGCTCGCCGAGCTGGACCAGCTCCAGCATCTCCTCGACCTGCTTCTTCACGCTCTTGATGCCGCGCCGGCGCAGGCCGAAGGCGACGTTCTCGAAGATGTCGAGGTGCGGGAAGAGGGCGTAGGACTGGAAGACCGTGTTCACCGGCCGTTTGTACGACGGCAGATGGGTCACTTCCTGGTCGCCGAGGTGCACGGTGCCGGAGGAAGGTTCCTCCAGGCCGGCGATCATGCGCAGGGTGGTGGTCTTGCCGCAGCCGGAGGCGCCCAACAGGGCGAAGAAGGAGCCCTGCGGCACGGTCAGGTCCAGCGGGTGTACGGCGGTGAAGGCGCCGTAGGTCTTGGAGATACCGGAGAGGCGGACGTCGCCGCTGTTGTCTGGTGTCGTCATCGTCGTCGTCACGCCCCTGTGAGCTTCGAGAACTTCTGCTGGTAGGCCGTCTCTTCCTTCTGCGTCAGCGCGCGGAAGGCATGGGACTTCGCCTGCATGGCCTTGTCGGGAAGGATCAGCGGGTTGCTCGCCGCCGATTTGTCGATCTTCGCAAGATAGGGCTGCACTCCCCCGACGGGGCTCACGTAGTTGACGTACGCGGCGAGCACGGCGGCCGGCTCGGGCTCGTAGAAGAAGTCGATGAGCCGCTCGGCGTTCGTCTTGTGGCGCGCCTTGTTGGGGATCAGCATGTTGTCGGTCGATGTCATGTAGCCGCTGTCGGGGATGACGTAGCCGACGTCCGGGTTGTCCGCCTGGAGCTGGACGATGTCGCCGCCCCAGGCCACACACGCGGCGAAGTCGCCCTTGGTGAGGTCCGAGGTGTAGTCGTTGCCGGTGAAACGGCGGATCTGGCCCTTGTCGACGGCCTTCTGCAAGCGGGCGATCACCGCGTCGTAGTCGTCGTCGGTGAACTTCGCCGGGTCCTTGCCCATGTCGAGCATGGTCATGCCGATGCTGTCGCGCATCTCGGTCAGGAAGCCGACGCGGCCCTTGAGCTTGGGGTTGTCGAGCAGGTCGGAGACCGACTTCACCTCGATGCCGTCGAGCGCCTTCTTGTTGTAGGCGATGACGGTCGAGATGCCCTGCCAGGGGTAGGAGTACGCCCGGCCCGGGTCCCAGTCGGGGGCGCGGAACTGGTCCGACAGGTTGGCGAAGGCGTGCGGCAGGTTGGCCGGGTCCAGTTTCTGGACGTACCCGAGGCGGATCATGCGGGCGGCCAGCCAGTCGGTGAGCACGACGAGGTCACGGCCGGTGTCCTGGCCGGCCGCGAGCTCCGGCTGGATCTTGCCGAAGAACTCGTCGTTGTCGTTGATGTCCTCGGTGTACTTGACCTGGATACCGGTCCGCTTGGCGAAGGCGTCGAGCGTGGGGTGCCGCTTCGTCTTGTCGTCCACGTCGATGTACTCGGGCCAGTTGGAGAAGTTGACGACCTTCTCCTGGGCCGAGTGGTCGTCGGCGGACACGCCTCCTTGGGTCTTCGTCGCCGCGGGGATGCCGCAGGCGCTCAGCGCCCCGAGTCCGCCGACCGTGAGCGCGCCTCCCGCGGAGGCGCGCAACAGCGACCGACGGGTCATCGCGGCCCGGCCATTGCGGAAGCTGCGCCGTATGGCGGCCAGTTCGACCGGTGTGAAGCGGTCGGGCTCGTACTGCTCCATGCGCGTGGTGCCCTTTCGGGAGGAATGGGTGGTCGGCCTGGTCGAGGGCCGGAACGTCACACCCGGCGGCGGCCGGCTCCTGCTGATGTCCGGTTGCTACCGGTCCCCGAAGATCGTGCGGTGCCAGTCCTTCCTGGCCACCGCGGTGTTGTCGAACATTACGTGCTTGACCTGCGTGTACTCCTCGAAGGAGTACGCCGACATGTCCTTGCCGAAGCCGGATGCCTTGTATCCCCCGTGCGGCATCTCGCTGATGATCGGGATGTGGTCGTTGATCCACACACAGCCCGCCTTGATCTCCCGGGTGGCCCGGCCCGCGCGGTACACGTTGGTGCTCCACGCGGAGGCGGCGAGGCCGTACGGGGTGTCGTTGGCCAGCCGGATGCCCTCGTCGTCGCTGTCGAAGGGCAGGACGACCAGGACCGGGCCGAAGATCTCGGACTGGACGATCTCGCTGTCCTGGGCGGCGTCCGCGATCAGGGTCGGCCGGTAGTAGGCGCCCTGCTCCAGGTCGCCCTTCGGGGCCTCGCCGCCGGTCACCACGCGCGCGTAGGCACGCGCCCGGTCCACGAAGCCGGCGACCCGGTCCCGCTGGACGTGCGAGATGAGCGGCCCGAGGTCGGTGCCGGGTGCGAAGGGATCGCCGAGCCGCACGCTCTCCATCAGGGCGGCGGTCTGCTCCACGAAGGCCTCGTACAGCGGCCGCTGCACGTACGCGCGCGTGGCGGCCGTGCAGTCCTGCCCGGTGTTGATGAGCGCACCGGCGACGGCACCGTGGACGGCGGCCTCCAGATCGGCGTCGTCGAAGACGACGAAGGGAGCCTTGCCGCCCAGCTCCAGATGGATGCGCTTGACGGTGGCGGTGGCCACCTCGGCGACGCGCCTGCCCACGGCGGTGGACCCGGTGAACGAGGTCATGGCGACATGCGGGTGGCCGACCAGGTGCTCCCCCGCCTCTCTCCCCGTCCCGGTCACGATGTTGACGACACCGTCGGGGAGGCCGGCGTCCGTGGCGGCCTGGGCGAACAGCAGCGAGGTGAGCGGGGTCAGCTCGGCGGGCTTCAGCACGATGGTGTTGCCGGCGGCGATCGCCGGGAGGATCTTCCAGGCGGCCATCTGGAGGGGGTAGTTCCAGGGCGCGATCGACCCGACGACACCGATCGGCTCGCGCCGGACGTACGACGTGTGGTCCCCGGAGTACTCCCCGGCGGACTGCCCCTGCAGGTGCCGGGCGGCGCCCGCGAAGAAGGCGGTGTTGTCGATGGTCCCCGGCACGTCGAACTCACGGGTGAGCTTCAGCGGCTTGCCGCACTGCAGGGACTCGGCGCGGGCGAAATCCTCCGCGCGGTCGGCGAGCACGGCGGCGAACCTGTGCAGGGCGTCGGAGCGCTCGCCTGGCGTGGCCGAGGCCCAGCCGGGGAAGGCCTCGCGCGCGGCGGCGACGGCCGCGTCGACGTCGTCGGTGCCGGCCAGCTCGTAGGTGTACACCTCCGCGCCGGTGGCGGGGTCGACCACGGCGTGGGTGCGGCCCGAGGTGCCCTTCGTCGGCCGGCCCGCGATGAACTGCGCGCCCTCGGCGAATCGCTCCTCGGCGGGGAATCGTTCCGGGGTGGCGGTGCCCGGGTTGTGCATGTCGCTCTCCTCCGCCGTTTCGCCCCGTCCCGGGGGGGTGGGTGGCGTAGCTCCAGCTCGATTTGAGTGCCGATCCTGACAGAGCAATAGGACTCCAACAAGTGATTCCGTTGTTGCCTTTTGGTTACGCGACGGAATCTGTCGACCAGGTGTCGAGTCGGGGCGGAAAAGGGCGGACGGAGTGTCAGTGGTGCGTGCCAGACTCGCGTGCATGGGAAAGATCGACGGGGTGGAATCCCTGATCAGAGAGGTCCGGGCGGGGTCTCGGATCAAGTACCTCCACTTCTGGGGGCACCGGCCGAGGCCGGACGGCAGGCTCGGGGCGAGCTGTCTGAGCCAGTGGTGGCCCTCACCGTTCGTGGTGGACGGGGTCGAGTACGCGACGGCCGAGCACTGGATGATGGCCGGCAAGGCGCGGCTGTTCGGGGACGCGGAGGCGGAGCGCCGGGTGCTCGCCGCGGGACATCCCGCCGAGGCGAAGAAGGCGGGGCGGCTGGTCCGGGGTTTCGACGACGCGGTGTGGGAGCGGGAGCGCTTCCGGATCGTGGTCGAGGGCAGCGTGCACAAGTTCGCGTCGGACGACGATCTGCGCGGGTTCCTGCTGGGCACGGGCGACCGGGTGCTGGTGGAGGCGAGCCCGGTGGACCGTATATGGGGCATCGGCCTCGCGGCGGACGACGAGGCGGCCTCGGACCCGGAGCGCTGGCGGGGGCCGAACCTGCTGGGCTTCGCGCTGATGGAGGCACGCGAGCGGTTGTCGGGGACCGGGGCGTGACGGGGGCCGGGGCGCTGCGGCGGTCTGGGGCATGAAGGAGGCCAGGGCGCTGCGGGGGGCTGGGGTCCTGCTGCGGGCCTGAGCACTGCAGCTAGCCGGGGCCCGCTGCGGGCCGGAGCCCTGTGATGGGCCGGGGGCTGAGGGGGTCAGGGCCCTGCGACGGGCCGGGGCCGTGCGTTGGACCTGAGCGCTGCGACGGGCCAGGCTCCAGCTGCGGGCCGGGGTCCGAGGGGCCAGGGAGCTGCAGCGGGTTGGGGCCCTGTGCAGGCCGGAGCCCTGAGTGGGGCCGGAGCCCTGGAGTGGGCCGGGGCCCTACGTCGGGCCGGAGCCCTGCGTCGGGCCGGGCTTGAGGGGAGCCTGAGCCCTGGAGCGGGCGGGGCCGTACGTCGGGCCTGAGCGCTGCGACGGGCCAGGCTCCAGCTGCGGGCCGGGGTCCGAGGGGCCAGGGCCCTGCGACGGGCCAGGCTCCAGCTGCGGGCCGGAGCCCTGCGTCGGGCCGGGGCCCGCTGCGGGCCGGAGCCCTGTGATGGGCCGGGGCCGTGCGTCGGGCCTGAGCGCTGCGACTGGCCGGGGTCCTGCTGCGGGCCGGAGCCCTGCGACGGGCCGGGGGCTGAGGGGGTCAGGGCCCTGCGACGGGCCGGGGGCTGAGGGGGTCAGGGCCCTGCGACGGGCCGGGGGCTGAGGGGGTCAGGGCCCTGCGACGGGCCGGGGGCTGAGGGGGA